>CAWDQS010000173.1:0-7473 GCA_963804295.1 uncultured Acidobacteriaceae bacterium | reverse complement strand
CCAAGGTGCACTCCACGGCGCGTTTTAACTTATCCACCATCACCAGCGCGGCCTCCTGCTCAGCCGTCTTGCTGGACTGCGTCACCATCGCTGCCACCACCAGCCCGTTGCGATTCTCCGTCAACACATGGCCCAGGTAGCTGGGCACCGCTGCCGCCGCGCCGCTCTTCTTGTACAAACGCGCCTCCGGATCGGTGGCCGATTCATGCGTGTCGCGCAGCAGCTTGCGGCCCCGCGCGCCCGTGCCCCGTTGGGGCGGCTCCAGCTTCTCGTGGAAACTGCGACGGCTGGCCCAAGCCTGAATCAATGTGCCATCCACGGTGAAATGCTCCTCGCTTAATAGCTGATGCGCGCGCGCTTGCTCCACCACCGCCAGCAGCAACTGCTCGGCGACCTCGCCCTCAATCAGCCGCTCGCGGTTCTTGGTAAATACCGTCACGTCCCACACCGGGTCGTCGATGTTGAGTCCCACAAACCAGCGGAAGAGCAGGTTATAGTCCAACTGCTCCATCAACTGCCGCTCGCTGCGCACCGAGTAAAGCACCTGCAAAAGCTGTGCCCGCACAAGCTTCTCCGGCGCAATCGACGGCCGCCCGCGCCGCGCGTACAACTGTTGGAACTCGGAGTCCAACTCCCGCAATGCCGCATCGGCCATCTGTCGAATGGCGCGTAATGGATGATCCTTCGGCACTCGCTGTTCAAGGCCGATGTAGCTGAATACCGCTTCCTGTTGTTGGTCATCTCCACGCATGATTAATACATACCCTATCGACCTGTGGAAACCATCGTGCCGGACCTGGTTCCTCAGCATTTTTCCGCAAGCTGTGAAGTCGTGCTCTGATACAAGGCTGGATTATGAAACACGCTCCAGCGAGTTGGTTGTACTCTTGTATCTGTGAGACTTTCCTTGAATAAATCCTGGTTTCAATTGGCTGCGACGGCTTTGATCGCGGCCCTCGCCGTGTTTTTCTTTTCCGGCTTCGTCTCTGCGCAAACCGCGCCGGAGAAGGCCGCTCCGCTCGCAGGACCGCCTGCAGGCGGCGGATTCTTTCCCTTGAGCGAGGTGCATCGCGGGCTGAAGGGCTCGGCCTGGACGGTCTTTACCGGCACGACACCGGAGGCGATGGAGGTGGAGATTCTGGGCGTGCTAAGGGGCGCGCGCGGACCCGGCCACGACATGATTCTGGCGCAATTGCATGGAGCCAAGCCGGAGTACACCGGCGTGGTGGCCGGCATGAGCGGTAGTCCCGTTTACATCGGCAACCGGCTGCTGGGTTCGCTCTCCTACCGCATCGGGTTCTTCAGCAAGGATCCCATCGCAGGTATCACGCCCATCGAACAGATGCTGGAGGTGCGGGATCTGCCTATCGACAGAGATCAGAGAGCAGAGATCAGAGATCAGAGAACAGAGAGCAGAGATCAGCTTCCGCAAGTGCCTACTTTTGAGAATATGCAGGCCATGGAAACGCCGCTGGTGATGGGCGGATTCTCTCCCGAGGCGATCCGGCTGTGGCAACAGAAGATGGCCGGAACCGGCCTGGAAACGGTGGCGGCCGGGGGCATGGGCGGAAGCTCTGAAAAGACGGCCGAAACGGATGCATCCTCGGCCGCGGCGATTGCCGGCGTCGTGCCGGGGTCGGCGGTGAGCGCGCAACTGGTGCGCGGCGACCTGGAGATAGCGGCCACCTGCACGGTAACCTGGATCGACGCGAAGCAATTGCTGGCCTGCGGGCACCCCCTGTTGCAGGCCGGGCCGGTATCGCTGCCGATGACCACCGCGGAAGTAGTGGCCACGCTGGCCTCGCCCTTGAATGCCTTCAAGATCGTGAATACTGGCGTCACCATTGGCGCCTTCAGCGAGGACCGCGACTCGGCCATTCGCGGTGTTTTCGGGGCAAAAGCGCGGATGATTCCGGTGCATCTCCGGGTCCACTCCGATGGACGCGAAACCGGCACACCGAGTGAAGAGCGCAAACTCAACGTGGAAATACTGGACCTTCCAGGCATCACTCCGCAGGCGGTGATGGTGGTCTTGTTTGAGTCACTTTTAGAAACCAACGGCCGCACGGCGGAGACCAGTTACCATCTGACCGGCAGCATCGACCTGGACGGATACCCGCCATCGCCGTTGGACCTGTGGGTTTCAGCCTCGGACGCCATGCCTGCATCGATGGCAGTGGCATCCGAGGCAGCAGGCCAGTTTGCGCGGCTCTACTCGAATGGAACTCGGACTACCGCAGTTCACTCGGTCAATCTCGATGTGGAGGCTATTCCGCGTCGCGTGGGAGTGGAATTGGAGGCGGTGCGGCTGGTTTCTGGCAACCTGGTTCACGCCGGCGACACAGTGGTGGTGGAGGCTACGCTCCGGCCATGGCGGCAGGCGGCGCGCAATGTGCGGATTGCGGTGAAGCTGCCGTCGCGACTGGACGCGGGGAATCTCCGGCTGCTTGTCTCGGATGCCGGTACGCTGGACCGGGCTCTGGACCAGCCGCACCCGACGGGCCACGCCCCGAATATGGATGATGTGCTGGCACAGGCACACCGCCAGCACTCGGCAGACCGTATCTACGTGAGCCTGATGGAGCATGATACACAGGCAGGCATCGCGGGCCAAACCCTCGCAAGTCTTCCGTTTTCTGTGGCTAACACGCTGGAAACGCTGCGCGCCACTCAAAATGCAGTCCTGAACGGGGAGTCTGTGGAGCTGGTAGCCGACGAGCCCGCTGACGGTGTCCTCAGCGGATTTCAACTGCTCAACCTGCGCATAGAACCGGGAGGCGGATTAAACTAGGAGTAGCGGAGAAATTCATTCCAAGACTTGGGCGGTGCTTCCTCATTCGATCCGCCCCGGTTCTATCCCCAAACGAGGTTTCAGGACTTATCATGACATTCATCCAAGGACTTGCAGCACATGCGGCAGGCGCGGAACTATTGGCCTTCAAGTACGACCCAGGAAAGTTGGGCCTGCACGAGGTGGAGATCGCGATTACCCACTGCGGAGTCTGCCACAGCGACCTTCATCTGATCTCCAACGACTGGGGAATCAGCCAGTATCCATTTATTCCAGGCCACGAGATAGTTGGCAATGTAACGGCGGTGGGCACCGAGGTGCGGTCGCTCGAAGTAGGCCAGCGCGTGGGCCTGGGCTGGCAGTCAAATTCCTGCGGGGTGTGCGAGTGGTGCACCCGGGGAATGGAGAATCTGTGCCTGGCCTCCGAGGGAACCTGCGTCCACCGCAACGGCGGCTATGCGGACCGCGTGCGCGCCAATGCGCGCTTTGTGATTCCGATTCCCGACGCGCTTGACAGCGAGCATGTGGCGCCACTGCTTTGCGGCGGCATTACGGTCTACAACCCCTTCCGCACCCATGAAATTAACCCGTCATCGCGGGTGGGCGTTGTGGGCATCGGCGGGCTGGGCCACATGGCCATCCAGTTCGCGCGGGCCTTCGGTGCGGAGGTGACGGCATTTTCGACCTCTGTGGAGAAGGAAGAAGAGGCGCGCGCACTGGGAGCGCACAATTTTGTAAATTCCCGTGAGTCGAAGGCCGTGAAAGAGGTGGCCGGAACGCAGGACTTGATTTTGTCCACCGTGAACGCCGGCCAGGATTGGGGAGCCTTTGTGCAGGCGCTGCGGCCTACCGGGACGATGTGCTTTGTAGGGGTTCCGCCATCACCGGTGAGCTTGCTGGTGTTTCCGCTCATCAGCGGCCAGCGCTCCATCAGCGGCAACCCAACGGGAAGTCCCTATCGCCTCAAGGAGATGCTGGACGTGGCGGCGCGGCATGGGATCAAAGCTATCACAGAATCCTTCCCCATGGCCCAGGCCAACACGGCCATTGAGAAGGTGAAAAAGGGCAAGGTGCGCTACCGGGCGGTGCTGGCCAATTAGGGCATTTTCACTGTTTACCGCAGAGTTGGTTTAGCGGTTTCCTACCCACTTCACAAATGGCGTGAAATGGATGGGGCACGAAGCATCTCTGCACTAGCAATAAATGCTCCGGAACCTGCATACGCCGGGTAATTTTTCTTGAAGCATACCGCAACTTAACCGCGGGAATGTTGTTTGAGAGTATAGAAGCCGGTTGGGAAGATAAACCCAAGAGCCGGCAGTGCTGAAGACGGAGGTTGTCTCCGGAGCCCCGGTCCGATAGAAGCGGAGCGGGCAGTGTATATCAGCACATGGAGGATGGTATGCGGAGATTTCGGCTGGTTCTGATTGCAATGCTGCTGATGGCGCCATTCGCGTTGACGGCAATGGCCCAGGATGTGGAAGAGGATGTTGGAGTCGGTCCCGCGCTGGTTGCTGCTCCCATGGTCTACGGGCCTCCGGTCTGCGAGTGGGGCTATTACTCTTACTATCCCTATGCCTGCGCACCCTATGGTTTTTACGGGCCGGGTTGGTTCTACGGCGGCGTGTTCATTGGCGTAGGTCCGTGGTACGGCTGGGGCTGGGGTCATGGCTGGGGTCATGGCTGGGGCCGCGGCTACGGATATCGCGGCGGCTACGGTGCTCGCGGCGTCAGTGCAGGACGCGGAGCTAATGGCAGCGGCTATCGGGGCGGTGTTGCCGGCAATGCACGCGGTAATGCCGGTAGCGCGCGTGGAAACAGCGGCGGTGCGCGCGGATATTCCGGCGGTGCGCGAGGCGGATCAAGTGGCGGCCATGCTGGCGGCTATAGCGGCGGCAGCGGACATGCGGGCGGGTTCGGAGGCGGCGGACACGCGGGCGGGTTCGGAGGCGGCGGACATGGTGGCGGCGGACATCGGTAAACGATTGCGCCTTTCATCAAAAAGGCTTGCCTGCTTCGGCAGGCGAGCCTTTTTAGTGAATTAAAAACCTAGAGCATTTTTCAGATGGTGTAGCGTGCGGCATGGACCAGGAGGTCCATACAACAGCCGGCCGGGAGGCCGGCGCTACAGGTTCGCGACCCATCGGCCCTGTACAAGCAATCGGAAGTCAACACTACACCAACTGGCAAACTGCTCTAAGAGCAGGCCTGACGGCAAACGCGGACGATTATTGCGGAAGGACTTCTATGCCTGTCACGGTTGCATAGCCCTCCACGGGAACGAAATTCAGAAGCAATTTGCCTTGGGCATTCGGCCTCAGGTCCGTGAACTTGTGAAGGACCACGTCGGTTTGTCGCGCCTCCCTGACGGGGTTGAAGTTCTTGAGAAGCGCATTTTCATTGCAAAAGACATCGAAAATATGGGATCCCTGCGCCCTGTTCTCGCCAGAAGAGGATGAGGGCTGGTCCCAGTCGCCGTGGCGCACGGCGAAATGCAGCACTACGGAGTAGGTTCCCGGCGAAACGGGAATCGCATAGGAGAAGTTTCCCCAGCGCTCGGTTTCGTAAAGTTCAGGATCGTCGGTCCCTTTTACGGGGGCTGTGTAGGCCGCCAGTTGCCCTCCCAGGAAGTAATTGTCCGGACTCCACCAGTGGCTGTCGTTGGAGTAGTACGGCGTTTGGCGGGCCAGCAGGCGCACGGGCCGGATATGACCGCGGAAGCCGGGCAGAATCTCTATGGCGGAGAGGATGGCCTGTTTGCCGTCCTCGCCGGAAAACTCCAGATGCAGCAACCCATCCGGCCCGGGAGCCATGTCGGTGAATACCTTCACGTCGGCGGTACGGCTGGCGCCGGCATCGGCCACCACATCGAAACGCGTCAGCAGCGTTTTCCCGTTGGCGCGCACGGTCATCACGCGGCTGCCTTCTCCGCCGGTTTCTGTGGACTCCGGACCATAGACCGTTTCGGCAAAGTGCAGGCGGAGTTCGTAGATGCTTTTTTTCAAAGGAATCGCGTAGCGAAACTGCCCCTGCCGACTGGAGCGATAGAAATCAGGGTCTTGAGTGCGCCAGATGTGCTGCACGGAGCTTTTTACCGCTGTACCGCCATCAAACCACGCATCGGCGTTCCACAGCTTGCCGGCATGATCGACGAAGCTGCGGCTCGCGCCAGCCAGGATGCGGACCTCCTCGCCCAGAGGCGGACCAAACTGCGACTCCTCGGGCAATTGAAAAGACTGATTGGATTCAGCCGACGATTGTGACTTGGTCATCTGGCGGAGAATCAGCACAGCGCAACCGAGGCCAACAGAGAGGAGCGCCAAAGCGGCGACAAGCCACCAGGTCCAGTGGCCGGTCCGCGGAAACCGCTGTACTGAGTGCCTAGTTGCGGGAGGCGGGGTTACAGTGCGCAGGATCTCCGGCCGGCTCGAAACCCGTGAATCGGCAGCATTGAACTGCGGAATATATTGTCCCAGAGGAATGGTGATATGGAGCCGATGCGATGCGCCTTCGCCGGCGTAGTACTCGGCCAGGCGCTTGCGCAGGCGGTTGGCCTCGACCCGCACAATGGAGTCGGCATTCTGATCGAAGGAATCTCCTCGGCGGAAGACCTCCACGCCAACGGAATACTCCTTGATCTGGCTGGCCTCTCCGGCAAAGAGCTTCTCGCATAAATACGACAGCAGATGAGCTAGCGCGGGCGCGCGAACGAAGTGCTCCGAATGAAGCACCGCATCCAGCTCCGCGCGCTGCGCTTCAAGATCGACCGGCACTGGGCCTTCCATCGCCATCGTTTCCTACTCCGGATTGATTGTAATGCTAGCGCACAAAGATTGTTTTTCAAGCATTTAACGGTTGAAGGGAGGGGAAAATACGGCGTGTAACGGCGAGTAACCCCCGGCACATTCTGCCGGCAAATCTCATGGCTCCGTATGACAGGTTACTGTAAGCTCTTGCAGGACATTGAGTTCGGTTGTGTCAGGAAAGATTTAACCCTGGCGACACGGATAGGTAGCTGGTATAGCGTTGCGGGCATTTCGCGGGCGATCTCTACTGGAATGGATGCAGAGAGCAAGTTGCCGGAGCCGGCAACGCTCCAGATATGCTCCTGCGCAGGAGAGGTGATTCCATGAGAAGACTCGTGATGATGCTGGCAGTGATGAGCCTGCTGATGAGTGCGACCGCTTACGGTAAGACAACCCCCGCCTCGGCAGCGGCCAAGAAGGACAAAATGGCGGCGGCCAGGTTGGCTGAGGAAAAAGGAGACCTGGATCGTATCCACAAGGATTATACTGCGGCCGTTTCCCACTACGATGCGGCCCTGCGCGTGAACACGAAAAACCCTGATCTATATAACAAGATGGGCATTGCCGAATTGCAACTGAATGACAGGGGCGCGGCGCGCAAGAACTTCGGCAAGGCGCTGAAGTACGACCCTCAGTTCTTTGCTTCCTTGAACAACCTTGGGGTCCTTGACCTTCTGGACAAGAGATACAAGTCATCCGTCAGCTTCCTCAAACAGGCGCTGGCGCTGGATGAGTCGAACGCGCACACCCATCTCAACCTTGCCAATGCCTGGATGGGGCTGGGCAATGTCGATTACGCCATGACTGAATACTCTCGCGCCCTGGAACTGGACGCGGATGTGCTGAGCACCAGCTCGGAGGGAGTTGTCGCCCAGG
>CAWDQS010000172.1:0-7958 GCA_963804295.1 uncultured Acidobacteriaceae bacterium | reverse complement strand
CCTATGCGGAGCTGGCGGATTACTCCGCGCAGGCTGGCCGTGCCGAGTATGCACTGGCCGATTACCAGCGCTCGCTTGACCTGAAGAGCGATCAGCCCGCCGTGCTCGATAGCATTGCAGTTCTCGAATGGAAGCAGGGCCGACAAGCCGATGCGCTGGCCGCGTGGCAGCTTGCCGTGAAAAGGCTGGCAGCGGAGCTGGATAGCGGCACGCCGCTGAGCTTCTGGGGCGACTTTGCGCAGGTGACGGGTGATGTCGCAAAGAATGGACAATACGCAACCATCAGCCAGCAAGTGGATGCGATGTTGCGCGTTTATCTCAAGCGCAACGGCGAGTACCGGGCCGGAGAGTTGCTGGAGGCGGGCTATCAAGCGCGCGGCGATTCGATGGAGTGGCTGCTGGAGATTACGACCGCCGCGCACGATCCGGGCGCGGTGCTGAACGCCATTCAGCAGAGCAACTGGATTACCAAGGGCCAGTTGAGCCAGCTTCTTCAGCGTCGCGTGGAGTTGGAGCGCCGCAAGGCTCAGGGCAAGACGAGCGAATCAAATTCGAGCCTGGAGCAGGCTGAGTCTCAATGGATTGACGCGCTGCTCGCGGAGAAGAAATTTGCCGAGGCGCGCGCGGAGTTGGCGCGCATTCCCGCGGAGAAACAGAAGACCGCGCAGTGGCTTGGCGCGGCGTTGCGGCTGGCCGAGGCGGAGGCCAGTTTGCCGCAGTTGGTGGCGCAGTGGAAGAAGCAGCCTGCCAACGCTCCCGTATCGAGCGACCTGCTCAATGCCGTTCAGGCATTGAGTGAGCCGTCGAAGCGTATGGTGATGCGGTTTGTCTACGAACGGGCTCTGGATGCGCGCGAGTTGACGGCGACAAACTTCCTCGGCCTCGCGGCCATCGACCTGGACGAAGGCAAGTCAGACGGAGCGGTGGCGCTGCTGAAGCGGCTGAAGCTGATCAGTGGCAATCCCTACATTGATGCGGATTCGGCGGCCAGTTTGCTTGAATCGAAAAAGAAATTCGCCGAGGCAATGCAGTTTCTTCAGCCGCTGGCGCAGGCTTCTCCCTGGGATGCGAACTTGAAGGTCCGGCTTGCGAATGCCTCGCTGGCCGTGAACGCAAATGCGCCGCAGGCTTTAGCGACGCTCTCTGCGGTTGCCGGCGATCCCAAGGCGAAGTATGCGGAACGGCTGGCCGCGGCCAAGGCACTTAAAGGCCACGGCGCGGCCAACACCGAACTGGGCAGCGCGGAGCTGAACTTGCTCGCGCGCGCAGGCTGCCCCGGCGCGGATGAGGCCGGCAAACCTTTCTTCGTTCAGGCGCGAATGGCTGCGGCTGCCTGCGCGATGGATAAAAAAGTCAAAGAGCGGCTGTTACATTCCGCTATCGCCGACTCGCCTGAGAATGCGGAGTTGCGCATCGAGTACGTGTCAGCCGCTTTTGAGGCTGGCTCAGACGCGCGGGCGCTGCTGGCCGCCGAGCCGATCTTCGAGTATGGCGGCAACTTCTATGGGCAACACTCTGAGCCAGCACATGGCGCGTCCGAAGACGAAGAGGACGTTGGCAGCCAAAAAACGCTTGTTCTTCCCACAATCAAGCCGGAAGATGCGTACAAGCTGACCTGGTTTGCGATTCACACCAGGGAAAAGCGCCACGAGGCCAGCGAGGCGCTAAAGCTGACACGCGACGCGGCGGGGTTGGAAAAAGATCCGTTGCGACGGAGCACATTGGAAAAGGAACAGCAGCGACTGGAGACCGATGCGGCCCGCGAACGGGAAAACGCAGCGCGCGCGCCCAACATTCATAAAGATATGGACCAAAATCGGGTGGTGCGCCCGCGCGTATTGCCGGGTGAGCCGTTCACACCACGTAAAGCGGCAAACGGCGAGGAGGAAGAAGAATGAAACGACGCCTCTGGATTGCGGTTTGTATATTGCTGGGCTGCGGCACGGTCTTCGCCGTCGGCGCGCTGGAAGATGTGATCAAGACAAAGCCCGAGCTGCCTTCCCTGCTGCCCGAAGGTGCGATGATGTCGATTGAGGCGCGCGATTTTGGATTATTATTGCGCGATTGGAACACATCGGAGGAGAAGCGCGCGTGGCTGACCAGCGATAACTACTCGGCCTTCAGCAACTCGCGGCTCTATACGCGGCTTTCACAGGCGCAGGACGAGTTCTCCGCCGCCGCAGGGCTTCCCACTGACGGCAGTTTGCTGGAAAAGGTTGCGGGCAAGCAGAGTTGTTTGGCGCTGTACGACATCGGCAATCTTGAATTTGTCTACGTTACGCGACTGGAACAGCAAGCGATTGAAAATACCCCGCTGTGGCAGACGCGCGGCAAATTCGAACAACGCACTGAGGCGGGGACCGCGTTCTACGTGCATAAGGACGCGCAGTCGTCACGCGTTGCCGCTTTTGCATCGCGGGATGGATGGCTGATTCTAGGAACGAGAGAAGATTTGGTGGCGGGCGCTCTGGACCGGCTGGCGGGAAAGGCCTCGCAGAACCTCGCTGGAGAGGGATGGTTTGTCGAAGCCGTAAAGCAGGCTGCCGGAGAGCGCGGCGATCTGCGCATGGTGTTGAACCTGGAGAAGATTGTTTCCACGCCGTACTTCCGCAGTTACTGGGTGCAGCAGAATATCGCCGAGATGAAGCAATACGCGTCGGCGGTGAGCGACTTATATAGGAACGGCCAGAGTTATCGCGAGGAGCGCGTGCTGACGCGGCGTGAGGGAGTGGCGGCTGTTTCTCATGGCGATGTGAGAACGCTGGCCGCGATTGCTCCCGAGGATGCTGCATTCTATGCTGCGCAAGCCTCGCCGGATACGGAGGGCCTTCTCCGAACTCTGCGCGACAATCTGCTGGAGGCGAGGCCAGAGCGGCAAGCAGCCTCTTACACCACCGCGCCCGCTGCAGTTGCGGCGGAAAACGCAGGCAGTGCCACGCAGTTTGATACGACTATCGACACGGCTCCGGTTACGGTAAGGCAGACGGATGCATACGCGCCCCTGCGCGCGCTGCTCGCCGCTCAGCTTCCAGATGCGTCGCTGGAAGTTATTACCACGCGCGCACCGAAAGATGGCGTCTTTGTCTCGTTGCAGACGGCGATGGTTGTCACCGCTGCGCAAGCATGGGATGAGAATGCCGTGCGCCAGGCGCTGACACAGGCGCTGCTGCCCGGCTTGACCACCGGGAAGCTGGGCGTCAACTGGGAGTTGCGTTCGAGTGCGGGAGGCGATTATTTTGCCCTGGATGGGGCAAAACTTCTATTTGTTGCGGTGAACGGCAAGCTGGTGCTGCTGGCCAACGATTCCGCACTCATGGAAAAGCTGTTATCACGCGGGCAGAAGGCAAGTTCGACCGGTGGAAATGACAGCGTGACCTACACGGCCCTCTTCCGGCACTCTCAGGAACAGGGCAACTTCCGGCGACTTATGGCGCAACTGGATCTGGCTGGGCATCGCGGCACAGTTGATCAAGCAGCAACCACGGCCGGCGAAACTCCGGCATTTTTCTCCGGTAACGCGGCTAGTTTCAGCCGCGCATTTTCCCGGCTGGAGTCGGAGCGCATTGAAGAGACGGATCAGGGCGCCACGGTGACACAGACGGTTACCTATCAATGGAGCCGCTGAGGACGATGCCGTTCCAGAAAGCGGCGCTAGCGGGCTTGCTGCTTATCGCTGCCTGTATGGCGACGGCCCAGAGTGCGCGCGAGACGCCGTTCTCTCAGTCCGCTCAGGCGGTTCTCGAACTCAATTTTCCCAGCCCGAATCTCTCCTACCTGTTGCTGGACGCATCGGGCAACGTGTTGGCTGAGCGATGGCCTGCGCCTGCGCCCATCTCTCCCGGTTCCCTGGTCAAGCCCTTCCTGGCCATTGCCTATGGAGAACAGCACGGCGGCAGGTTTCCTACGGTACGCTGCCGGGGCACTCAGGACAGATGCTGGCTGCCACGCGGGCATGGGAATCTTGTTTTGGAGGTGGCGATTGCGCAATCTTGCAACGCCTATTTTCTGGAGCTGGCGGCTGGAGTGGATCGCCAACGCTCGGCGCAGACCGTTGCCCGCTATGGACTTGCCGGCCAACCCATCACCGCAACCGCAGAGAGCCTGGCAGGGCTTGGAAGCGCATGGAAAGAGACGCCGCTGGCCTGGGCCAGAGCCTATCTGCAATTGGTCAATGAACAGCAGTCGCCCACGCAGAGCAGGGTTGTGAAGGGAATGCTCGGCTCGGCGGAGCGTGGCACTGCACGCGCGGTTGATGCGGCCTTGGGCAGGAATGCGGCCCTGGCCAAGACCGGAACGGCGGCCTGCTCGCACACGCCTCGAGGGGCCGCGGATGGATTCACGGTAGTCTTATACCCGGCCGCGCAGCCCCGGATGGTGCTCTTAGTGCGGGTGCATGGCGTAACCGGCGCTGAAAGCGCGAGGATAGCCGGCGCGATGTTGCGCGCGCTGGGAGAAGGCGAGCGATGAGGCTGGAAGCGCTACTGCTCTTACTTCTGTCAGCGTTACCTGCCACATCGCAGCAGGAGATTCGCTTTGGCGTGCTAGGACTTTTTCACCCCAAAGAATTGATTCTGCAACCTGAGGGTTCGCAGGTCATCTTGGTTGCCGCGCAAGGCGACGCGGGAAATCCGGCCCTGGTGCTTAACGGCGAACCGGGGCATGGCCAGATCGTATTCCGCGCCGAGGGCGACCGTGTGGTTGCCGGCGACCGCTCCGCCGGCAGTTGGTCGGCTGCCGCGCGCGATGGCGGAACCGCCGCCTTCCGGCTCGCCGTTCCGGGAAAGTTTCATCGTATCTATCGCGGCCGCCTCGCAATTCAGGCTCGGAAAGGCGAACTGCTGGCCGTGGTGGCGATGGAGCGCGAGACGGCGGTGGCCTCGATTGTGGCGGCGGAGATGGCCGAGAGTGCGCCGATGGAAGCGCTGAAGGCGCAGGCCGTGGTCACACGCTCCTTTCTGTTAGCCGGGCCAAGGCATCTGGATTTTGATTTTTGCGACACCACCCATTGCCAGTTCCTCAAATCACCACCCCCGTTAACGAGCCGCATCACGAGCGCCGTCCAGGCCACGCAGGGGCTGGTGCTCGCCTATCGCGGCAAGCCGCTGGCGGCCATGTACTCCAGCCGCTGCGGCGGCCATACACGCAGCCTCCACGATGTGGGCCTGCGCGATGTGGGCAATGCGTCGGGAGACGCGTACCCTTATTACTCTGTTCGCTGCCAATGGTGTCTGCGGCATCCAATCCGTTGGCAAAGCGAAATCGGCGCGAGCGGCGAGCCGCCTCAGCCGGGCGACGAGCGAAGGAGGATTGCCGAGGCGCGACAGTGGGGCTGGGGCTCGATTCCCGGCAGCGACTTTACGGCCACCGCGAATGGCATGGGCTGGCGGCTGGAAGGCCATAGCGTGGGCCATGGCGTGGGCATGTGCCAGATGGGCGCAACCGGCATGGCGAACGCGGGCGCCGGCTTTCGCGAGATTCTCTCCCATTACTATCCGAATATTCAACTACTTACACTGCCGTGATACCCCGGCTGCGAAAGGGGCAGGCTGGACGAGACCCGCTAATTGTCGATTTAATCTGACTCCACAACAAATGCCCTGGAATGAAAACGCCGACCATCAGTGCCGAGAGGTAAAATTGTGTTCGTGAACTTTATGAGCTATCTTCATTCGCCTGTATCGCCCAACCTGCTGGCTTTCAGCGTCGCACCTTTGGCGCACCTTCGCCCGCTCGATATTGCCGTCATCGCCATCTACTTCGCCATGGTGCTGTGGATTGGCTTCTACCTCAAGGGTCGCTCCAACACCGGCGAAGAATTCTTCATGGCCGGCAGGGAGATGACCGCCTGGATTGCCGGCCTGAGCTTTGTTTCGGCCAACCTCGGCTCGCTGGAGCTGATGGGCTGGGCCGGCTCGGCCTACCAGTACGGCATTTTGGCCACCCACTGGTACTGGGTGGGCGCGATTCCCGCCATGCTCTTCCTGGGCCTGGTGATGATGCCCTTCTATTATGTCTCGAAGACGCACTCCGTCCCCGGCTACCTGTTTCTGCGCTACGGCGAGCACGCCCGCGTCTTTGCCGCCCTCTCCTTCGCACTGGAGATGATCCTGATGAGCGGCGTGAATATGTTCGCCATGGCGGTGGTGATGAAGGTGGTGCTGGGGTGGAGCTTCACCTTCAGCATCCTGGTTTCGGCCTGCGCGGTTACGCTCTACGTAGCCCTGGGCGGATTACGCTCGGCCATTTTCAACGAGGTGCTGCAATTCGTGCTCATCTGGGGCGGCGCGCTGCTGGTGCCCGTACTGGGCCTGGTGCAGGCCGGCGGAGTGAGCGGCTTGAAGAGCCAGATCATCAGGAACATGGGGTCGGACACCTACTTCCATCTGTGGCGCGATACCGCCCATTTTGCCGACAATCCCATGGGAGTGCACTGGACGGGAATCGTCTTTGGCCTGGGATTCGCCATCAGCTTCGGCTACTGGACTACGGATTTTCTGGTAGTGCAGCGTGTTCTGGCGGCCCGCAATCTGAGAGCCGCGCGCATGGCGCCGATCATCGGTTCGTTCTTCAAGATGGCGGTTCCGTTCATCGTGATTCTGCCCGGCCTGCTGGGCCTGGTGGTGCTGCAAAACTCCGATGGCAGCCGCGTGCAGTTGGTTCCCCAAGACACCATGAAATGCCTGCGCGCCGATGTCTTCCGATTGCGCATCGCAGCTGAAAAATACATCGCTTCCACCTCGGTACAAAAGGATGTGCTGAATCAGAAAGTGACTCCGCAGTCCGAACTGCACAGCTATAACGAAGTGCTGCCGCTGATGATGGTCCGTTACCTGGGGCCCGGCCTGCTGGGCCTGGGAATCACCGCGCTGATCGCTGGCTTCATGAGCGGCATGGCCGGCAATATCAGCGCCTTTTCGACGGTATGGACTTACGACCTCTACAAGCCGCTGATCAACAAGAAAGCCACCGACAGCCACTATGTGATGGTTGGCCGAATGTCGATTGTCATAGGCGTGTTGGTTTCCATTGGCGCCGGCTACCTGGTGCAGCGCGCGCACGGCATCATGGATTACGTGCAAGCGCTATTCAGCATCTTTATCGCGCCGCTATTGGCCACCATACTGCTGGGCATGTTCTGGAAGCGCGCTAGCAGAATCGCCGGTTTTCTGGGCCTGCTGTTGGGCGTCGTCTTTTCGGCGAGCCTGTTTGAGTGGGTCCACCTCTATCCTGCCAAGCTAGCCTACGTGGCGCTCTCGCCCGATGCCAGCCAGTACCCCGCGCTCAACCGCCGCATCGTCGAGCTCTTCCAAATAGAAGGCCTCGAAGCCTGGCACACCGATACAGTCGCCTCGCTGTTGCCCTCAGGCGTCGTCTGCGCCCATTGCGGTAAAACCGCATTCACCAAAGAAACCGACATCCTCGACGTTCGGTTTGACTCCGGCGCCAGCTGGCATGCCGTTCTCGAACAGGAACCCAGCCTCGCCCCACCCGCCGACCTCTACTTCGAAGGCGGCGATCAGTACCGCGGCTGGTTCCATACTTCCCTGCTCACCTCAGTCGGCGTCGGAGACAAACACGAGACTCCCTTCCGCATGGTCGGCACCGCCGGCTGGACCCTCGATGAACAAGGCCGCGCCATGTCCAAATCCCTCGGCAACGGCGTCGACCCCGTCGACATCGCCGACCGCCTGGGCGCGGAGATCGTCCGCCTCTGGGTCGCCAGCGTCGATTTCCGCGAAGACGTTGCTCCAAATGAGCCGATCATGCTGCGCCTCGCCGAGAACTACCGCAAGCTACGCAACACTTTTCGCTTTCTGTTAGGCAATCTCGCCGGATTCGACCCAGCAAACGATGCCGACGAACAGCTCCTGCCACTAGACCGCTACATGCTCGCCCGCTGTCGAGAACTGGTCGAGAAGGTCTCCAGCAATACGTAGTCGCCGAAGCGTCAACAGTAC
>CAWDQS010000171.1:0-4548 GCA_963804295.1 uncultured Acidobacteriaceae bacterium | reverse complement strand
TTGAGGCAAAGTTCTACCAGAAACTCGCGAATCGCAAGATCAAATGCAAGCTGTGTCCGCGCGAATGTGCTGTGGGAGACAAAGAGCGAGGCTACTGCGGCGTGCGTGAGAATCGAGGCGGCGTTTACTACTCGCTGGTGCATTCGCGGGTCTGCGCGGCGCACGTCGATCCCGTCGAGAAAAAGCCGCTCTTTCACTATTTGCCGGGGACAATCGCCTTCTCGATAGCCACGGCCGGCTGCAACGTCAACTGCAAATTCTGCCAGAACTGGAACATCTCGCAATCGCGCCCCGAACAGGTTCCCTCCCATTACATGCCGCCGCAAAGCGTCGCCGAATTGGCCAAACAGTACAACTGCCCCACCATTGCCTATACCTACAGCGAGCCAGTGGTCTTTGCCGAATACATCATGGACGCTGCCGATGCGGGACACGCTACCGGAGTGCGCAGCATCGTGGTGTCCAACGGCTATATGCAGGAAGAGGCGTTGAAGACGGCTTACGGAAAGATGGACGCCGTCAAGATCGATCTGAAATCGTTCTCCGAGTCGTACTATCACAATGTGGTCACTGGCCAGTTGAAGCCCGTGCTGGATTCGCTGGTCACTCTGCGCAAAATGGGCAAGTGGACGGAGATTGTCTACCTAGTGTTGCCTACACTCAACGACAGCGATGCGGAATTTCGCGGGCTGGCGCAATGGATCAAGACGAACCTGGGCGCGGATGTGCCGTTGCACTTCACGCAATTTCATCCCGAGTACCTGTTGAAGAATTTGCCCATTACGCCGGTGCCTACTCTGGAGCGCGCCAAGGCGATTGCCGACGCCGAGGGATTGCATTACGTTTATATTGGCAATGTACCGGGACATCCGGCGCAGAACACTTATTGCCCTAAGTGCCGCAAGATGCTGGTGGAGCGCGTGGGGTTCACAGCCGACCAGGTATTGATCCATAAGAACAGTTGCCCATTCTGCCAACAGCCGATTCCCGGCATCTGGCACGCTTGAAACGCAGAGGAGGCTTCGCAGATGAATATCAACTTGAATCCAAGCAGTCTTTGGCTGGCGCCGCCGCTGCTGGCTCTGCTGGTGTTTACGCCGATCAAACACGTTAGCGCAGGAGATCAACCAAAAGTGAGACTAGCAGCCGTTGCAGGCAGTTTTTATCCAGCCAACCCCAAAGATCTTTCCGCAATGATCGACGATCTGCTGGCCAAGGTCACCGTGCCTCAGATTACCGATCCGATTCTCGCCGTGGTCGCGCCTCATGCCGGCTATGAGTACTCTGGGCCCGTGGCCGCCTACACCTACGCGCAATTGAAGGGGCACAAGTACACGCGGGTAGTGGTGATTGCGCCGTCGCACCATGTGGCCTTCGATTTCACTTCTATCTATGATGGCGACGCCTATGCAACGCCGCTGGGAAATGTACCGGTGGACAAGGCCTTCGCGCAAAAGCTGGTGAAGATGAGCTCGACGATGAAGCTATCCAGCCAGGGACACGATCCCACATCGGCAGGCGGCGAGCACGCGGTTGAGGTGCAACTTCCATGGCTGCAAAAGGTGCTGGGCAATTTTGAAGTTGTGCCCATCGTCATGGGAGACCAGAGCTACGAAAGCAGCCGCGCGCTGGGAGTGGCATTGGTTAAGCTGATCAAAAAAGAGGGCGGCGATACGCTCGTGCTGGCCAGCTCTGATCTGTCGCATTATCACACTTACGATGATGCGGTGACGATCGATCACAAGACGCTCAACGCGCTTCAGGCGTGGGACTACTTCAGTATGTCGCGCAACTTTCAGGCGCGCGTATGGGAGGCCTGCGGAGGCGCGCCCATTGTGGCCGCAATGATTTACGCCGAGCGCATGGGAGCCAACCAGGCGCGCGTTCTCAAGTATGAGAATTCAGGCGACGTTACGGGCGATCATAGCCGCGTGGTCGGGTACAGCGCGGACATTTTTGTAAAAGCTGACAGCGGAAAAGTTCTGGAAACTCCGTTCTCGCTGAGCGATGCGGAGAAGAGCGAATTGCTCGCGCTGGCGCGCAAGTCGGTGGAATATGTGGTTCAGGAAAAATACGCGTATGAGCCACCCGCGAACGCCAGCGCAACGCTGAACCAGGAGCGCGGCGCCTTCACGACGCTGAAAGAAGCCGGCGAGCTGCGCGGGTGCATTGGTTACACCTCCGCCGCGAAGCCACTCTATATCACCGTGCGCGACACGGCCACGCTGGCCGCCATGCGCGATCCGCGCTTCCCGCAGGTATCGGCATCGGAGTTGCC
Source organism: uncultured Acidobacteriaceae bacterium (assembly GCA_963804295.1). Taxonomy (GTDB): domain Bacteria; phylum Acidobacteriota; class Terriglobia; order Terriglobales; family Acidobacteriaceae; genus Telmatobacter. The sequence continues at coordinate 2,270 of CAWDQS010000171.1, read as the reverse complement.
CAAACTCGAATATGAAATCTCCGTACTGTCGCCTATGCGGCGGGTGACGGACGTTCAGCAGATCAAGGTCGGGCAGCACGGGCTGCTGATGAAAAACGGGGACAGCGAGGGTCTTCTGCTTCCGCAAGTGCCGGTGGAACAGAAGTGGAACCGGCAGACATTTCTTGAGCAGACCTGCCGCAAAGCGGGAATGCAGTCGAACTGCTGGATGGATGAGGACACGGATATCTTTAGCTTTACTGCGGTTGTTTTTGGCGAGCACAAATCTTGAGTGCTTGTAGCATTATTGTCTGAAATTATGGTTACTCATCCTTCGCGTTTTTCGCGAAAGGCGGGAAACAAGTTCGCGCGGCCATCATTGCCGGCGCCAGATTCACCGTTGCGGTGAACCATGCAGTCTTCCAGAATCCGAAAACAGGAATCAGATAGCCGCTCAGCAGCAGCGCGCCCAAACAACCTCCGAGTAAGTCGATGGCATAGAGCACGCCGAGCCTGCGCTGGCTGTTGCCGTCGTGAAGATAGATCGCGGTCGCCAAGGGAAACTGGTAGCCTCCCAGTATTCCGCAAAGCGCGGCCAACATAGGAAAGACACATTGCGCAGCCAGCCAGCTTGTTGTCAATCCGGAAAGCCGCGCGAAGAGGCTGACAAGCAGCATCAGCATAGGAGCAGACAATGCGAGAAGAAACTGCGTAGTTGCAACGGCGCGGCAGGGAGGACAGTTGACACGACGAATGCGGCGCATCCCCAACCAGCTTCCTATTGCAATGCCCGCCATGCTCAGAGCGATCAGAATAGCGAGCTGGTGATATACGTAACCGTAGATGGATTGGAATGCAAGCAGCAGAATGATTTCCAGCGCCATCAGGGTGAATCCCGTGGCGGCCATGCAAAATCCAGCCGACGCTGGGGCGCGTCTAGCGCGGGGCAGAAGAGCCAGAAGCAACGCTATGGACAAAAGAATGGCGAGAGTTACGCCGAGAAAAAAGGCGAAGTTTACATGCCCCGCGGCCCGCAGCCAGCCTGCATAGGCCAGCTTGAATTGCGTGCTCCACAGAACTACGTTGAAGTAATAGGCTATGGGAGTAAAATCGCGATTTACTTGCGTCGCGGACAGCGGCTGCAATTGTTCGCGCACCTGCATCATGCGGTCGGGCATCATGCGGTAGGGGATAAAGTATTCGCTGACAAAGCGTGTCTTCAAATTGCGCTCGTGCAGTCGTTTAATCAGCGTGTGTGGATCGTCCGTGAGGACATCGGAGCGCGATGCGGCGAAGAAGTGAATCGTCTCACCGGGTAATGCGACTACGTACGGAAAAACTTCTTGCAGTGTCCTGTTGATGCAGCGCAAAAATTCCGCCAGGCCGGGGCTGATTGCTTCCTCGGACGAGGGCAGTTCGAGGGCAAGTAAACCGCCCGGCGCCAGATGATCGCGCATGGAGAAAAAGAATTCTGCGGTGTAAAACCTGTTCAGTTGAGCCGTCTGCGGATCGGGCACATTTACGATGATCACGTCGAAGGCGCCGCTCGCCGACTTGAGATAGGACCGGCCATCCGCATAGTGCAGATGCACCCTGGGATCGGAAATGAAAGCGGAGGACTCTGCCAGGAAATATTGCCGCGCCATGCTGATCAGCGCGGGGTCCATCTCAGCCAGATCGATGCGCTCGACACTGGGATGGCGGAGAGCTTGCGCGAGGACGCCGCTTGCGCCTCCGCCAATCATCAGAATGCGCCGCGGATTTTTGTGTTCAAGAAGCGCGTAATGCACCGCTTCTTCAGCGGCACTCTCATCCGGCGAATTGGCGATAATAACGCCATTTTCGTAGAGGCTGCGGACGTTGCCCGTTTCGACGATCGTCAGGTTGCCGTAAATCGAGTCGCGGGATGCGAGCAGGTGCAAGCCGCGCCATTGATTCACCCGCGCGGCGCTTTCCAGCCAAGGCGCAACATATAAAAGAAGAATAAGTGCGAGCAGGGCGCCAGCCGCCATCGAGATAGTAATCTGCCTTCGACTCATCTGCACCAAAAGAATGATTGCCATCAAAAAGTTCAGGACGAGTACAACAGAGGCAATCTCGAAGGGTTGCAGAGAGCGCAATAATACAAAACTGGCGACGATTCCACCCAGACCGGAGCCTGCCGCCTCCAACAGGTAAGCCACACTGATAGCGTCGCGCGCGGAGACGGAGCACTCATGGCTATACATGCGCGTCACGGCTACAAATAGCGCACCGCCAACAGCACAGAACGCGCTGAGACAAACCAGCGA
>CAWDQS010000170.1:0-3477 GCA_963804295.1 uncultured Acidobacteriaceae bacterium | reverse complement strand
CCCGGCCATCTATCGCGTCGTGGTCGAAAGCGCGGGCTTCAAGCGCTTCGAGCGCGGCGGCGTCAACGTCGGCACACAACAGTCAGTCACGGTGGACGTCTCGCTCCAGGTGGGCGATACTTCGCAAACCGTCGAAGTATCCGCGTCCTCGCCGCTGCTCGATACCACGAACGGTTCGACATCGACAGCCTTGGAAGAGCAGAAGCTGCTTGATCTGCCCGTCTCCACCAGCGACGGCCGAAACCAGTACACCGTCATCAACATCTCGCAAAACGTCTTGCCCGTAATCCGCGGCTCCGGGTTCATCGACCAGAGCGACACCTCCACCGTGTCCATTGCCGGCAGCCCGGAGTCCACCAATCAATACCTGATCGATGGCGTGCCCATCACCGACACCGTCAACCGTCCTACGATCATTCCCGCCACCGAGGCGACCCAGGAACTCAAGGTTCAGGTAACCACCTACGATGCCGAAGTTGGAAGAACGGGCGGCGGCGTCTATAACACGCTGCTCAAGTCGGGAACCAACGAACTGCACGGCTCGCTCTACGGAGTGACTAGCCAGTCCGTCTACAACGCCAACGATTTCTTCGCCAATCGCGCAGGCGTTCCGCGTCCCGATGCGCCGTTCTACAGCTATGCCGGCTCTCTCGGGGGCCCGGTCATTGTTCCTCATCTGTACAACGGAACCAACAAGACCTTCTTCTTCATCGCAGAGGAGGGATTCAGCGAAGCCAACTTCCTGCGGCAAAGCTTCCAGGTGCCGACCGACCTTGAACGTACAGGCGATTTTTCGCAGAGTTATGTCCTGAATTCCACTGGCACGCAGATTCCCGTCACAATCTATGATCCGATTACCCGGCACCCGATCCCCGGGAACAAACTTGCCAACGCCAGCATTCCACTCAGCACGGTGGGGCAGAACATCGTCAGCTACTACCCCCACGCCACGCCGCAGAGTCTGCCCACGGGAGCGTACAACTACAATGCCGCGGTGCCGGGCCCGGCCAATAAAGGCCACGAATTCGTCGGCAAGATCGATCACCAGTTTTACAAATGGTGGACTGCCAACGTCTCCTACCTGCACTATTTCTGCCTGATTCCTTTTGGCAATGCGCTGGGAACCGTGCCCGGATCGGAGTCCATCACCTATAACCGTCACGTGGACGCCACCAATCTGAATAACATCTTCACCCTCAACCCCACCACCATCCTCAGCGTCCGCTTCGGCTTCAACCGCTTCCCCAACGTCATACTGCCGCTGAGCACCGGCTTCAATCCCACGACTCTTGGACTGCCCGCCTATAACTACCAGCAGAATTTCTTCCCGCCGGTCAATGTAACCAACTTCACCCCGCTGAGCGATTCGACGGCGACCAGGGACTTCTGGTATTCCAGGAACCTCTTTACCCAGATCGCGAAAGAGGCCGGCAAGCACAGCATCAAAGCCGGCATCGACTACCGCTCTATCGACCTTTCATTCACTGATTTTCAAAGCGCTCCAGGATCCTTCAACTTCACCGGAAACTTCACCGAACAGACTCCCAACTCGCCTGATGGAGGCGCTTCGGGCAGCGCCATCGCCGACCTGCTACTTGGCCTTCCCACCAGCGGAAACATCGAGGAGTCGCAGCGTTTCTACCAGTACATTCATTATTGGGGCGCCTATGTCGCGGATGAATTCCGCATCACACACAGGCTGACCCTCGACTTTGGCTTGCGGTACGAGTATGAGACTGGCCTGAAAGACTCCAACAACAACCTCGTTGTCGGATTTAACTCGACGGTGGCCAGCCCGCTGGCAAAAGTCGTGCCGGGAACCGTCGGCGGGCTGGAGTTTGCCGGCACGGGTGGACGCAATGAGACCGGAGAGCTTTCCAAGATCAAGTTCGCTCCCCGCTTCGGATACGCCTATGCGCTCGGGGGCAAAACTTCGGTGCGTGGCGGCTTTGGCGTCTTCTACTCGCCATTGCGCTATGACGCCACGGCGGCTCTTCAGACCGGATTCACCACCGAGACGCCGCTCACCTCAAGCAACAATGGGGACGTGACTCCGGCGGCCGGCTTCACGCTCAGCAACCCGTTCCCCGGAGGGCCGCAAGCTCCCACCGGAAATGCCAATGGCTTGCTGACTGGCATTGGCGATCCTATCGCAGCTTATAGCCAGGACATCAAATCTCCGGTCATCTATCAGTTCTCGACTGGCATTCAACGCCAGTTGGCCCACAGCACGATTTTTGAAGTTGACTACGTCGGATCGCGCGGCCATCATCTGCTGCCTTCTCCGCAGGGCGGCGGCAGCGCCTCGCCCGCGGGCGGCGGCCGAACCAATATCGACCAGCTCAACCCCTCCTACTATTCCCTTGGCGCAACCGCCCTCAATGCCTCCACCGCCAATCCCTTCTACCAAGCTGGAGGGCCGGGATTGATCGGTCAGGCGCAGGTTCCTTACTACCAGACGCTCCTGCCCTTCCCACAATTCGCCTCCGTCAACGTAATCACTACCGACAGCGCATCCAGCTATAACTCGATTGCGGCGCGCGTCGAGCGGCGTTTCTCCAACGGAATCAGCTTCCTCAGCACATACACCTGGTCGCGCAACCTGGACGGCTCCTATGAAACATCCAGTCCCTCGGGGGGCTCCAATCCCGGACCGCAGAACGTCTACGATCTAAAGTCCGAGTGGGGGCGCTCGTTCATCGATGTCCCGAATCGCTTTACACTGGCCGGTTCTTATGTGCTTCCGTTCGGCAAGGACAAGCGATTCCTGAGCAACGCGGGACGGTGGAATTACGTCCTCGGCGATTGGCAACTGAGCGCCGTGACCTATTACCAGAATGGGTTCCCGTTGAACATCACGCAGAACAACCAGAATGGCCTGATCGGCGCAGCCGTTCAGCGGCCGAATATCAATCCCGGCGTCAGCCAGAAGACATCCGGCAGCCTCTACAGCCGGGTCGGCGGATACATCAACCCAAAAGCCTTCACAGCCGTGGGCGAGTTCCAGTTTGGCAACGAACCCAAGGCTGACACCACCCTGCGCGGGCCTGGGTCCGGGACAGGCAACTGGGATGCTACGCTGATCAAGAACATCTCCGTCAAAGATCACGTCAACTTCGCCTTCCGCGCGGAGGCGCAGAACATCTTCAACCACCCCTGGTTCGATCTGCCCAACACCACGCTGGGCAGCTCGACCTTTGGCCAGATAACCTCCGACTACAACTCGCCCCGGCATATCCAGATTGGAGGGCGCATCACCTTCTAAATGCCGAACAGAGCGCCAGGCCGTGCCGTAGCTGGCCCGGCCGGCGCCTCTTTGTACGATCCTAAATGAGATCCGAACCTCCCGGATTGCGTCGGAGAATGCGAAAGTACTCATTCCCTGGCCCTCATTTAGGCGGGCGTCAAAACTGGAACTGGCGTAGAATGGAGGTAGCAGCACGAGCCAGTTGGCCCGGTGATTTCCTGCATTTGGGG
>CAWDQS010000169.1:0-20456 GCA_963804295.1 uncultured Acidobacteriaceae bacterium | reverse complement strand
GTAGCCTTTAACCATTTCGTGTTGCTCAAAAAGAATATCCGCTCCGTCGATGATCTCTGGCCTGAGAGGGCTATTGACCGCAAGTTCCTTGAGTGCGAATGCGGGGCGCAGGTTGGCAAAGCCGCCCAGTGCCGCGCGTAATCCCAGCAGGCCGGCCTCGGGACGCTTGTCAGGGGAAAGGGAATTGAACTTGTTGCCGCCCACTGCGCCCAGGAAAACCGCATCGGTGTTGAGCGCAGCCGTCAGCGTTTCTGCCGGCAGCGGCGTTCCGTCCTGCACAATGGCGATGCCGCCGATGCGCTTGGCGTCCAGTTCCAGCGTCAGGCCATGCGCGGCGGCCACATCCTTGAGGACGGCAACCGCTTCGTTGGTAACTTCCGGGCCGATGCCGTCGCCGGCAGTGACTAGAATCTTGAGGTGCATTTGCTGTTTTTTCCCTCAGGGGTTAAGGCCCCGCAAAATTTGATAGCGTGAGTGGTACGACGAACGTCGCGCCCTGACGCATGATGAATCCGAATCGAGGTTTACGGTGCAGAACGAGTCGCAATCGAGCGGCTCAGGCCCGTCTCTCTAGAATAAACCATCTTGCTGATTCTCAATCCAGTTCAGCGACCGGCTCGCGGCGTTTTTCCCGAATATGATCGGGCAAAATTCCCACCAGATCGTAATCGTAGATGTTCTTCTTGCGGTCGGCCAGCGCCACAAATCGATAATAGGTGTGCTGCAGTTCATCGCGGGTGAGGGTAAAGCCCAACTGCTCGAATCGATTCCGCAGAGCCGCGCGGCCGGAGTGCTTGCCTAGCACCAGATGCGTCTTGGCCACGCCCACCAACTCCGGGGTCATGATCTCATAGCACAGAGGATTGGCCAGCATCCCGTGCTGATGGATGCCGGACTCGTGCGCGAAGGCGTTGTCGCCCACGATGGCCTTGTTGGGCGACGGGCGAAAGGTGATGATCTGGCCCAGGATCTGGCTGGCGGGATAGATCTGATTCAGATGGATGCCCGAGGTGACGTTGAAGTGGTCGCCGCGAACATAAAGCGCGGCGGCTATCTCTTCCAGCGCCGCGTTGCCGGCCCGCTCGCCGATCCCGTTGATGGTGCACTCCACCTGCCGCACTCCCGCCGAGATGGCTGCCAGCGAATTTGCCACGGCCAGTCCCAGGTCGTCGTGGCAGTGCGCGGAAAGAATAATGCCCTGCTCGTCGATGGCCGGAACGCGCTCTCGCACTTCGGTGAACATCCGGGCGTACTCCTCTGGGGTCGAATAGCCCACCGTGTCCGGCATATTGATCGTGGTAGCGCCGGCCTCAATGGCAATGCGCACCATCTCCACTAGAAAATTGCGCTCCGATCGGGTGGCATCCTCGGGCGAGAACTCCACATCGTCGCACAGCGACCGCGCCAGCCGCACCGACTCGCCCGTTTGATCCAGCGCCTGCTGACGGCTCATCTTCAATTTGTATTCCAAATGCAGATCGCTCGACGCCAGAAAAACATGAATGCGTGCGCGGTCGGCGAACTGCAAAGCCCGCGAGGCCATCACAATGTCTTCGCTCTTCGCACGAGCCAAGGACGCGATGCGCGGCTTGCGGACCGCCTGGGTAATCGTGGCGATGGCCGCGAAGTCGCCCTCCGAGGCCATGGCGAAGCCCGCTTCAATAATATCCACACCCAGGTCCTCCAGGGCGTGAGCCATGGACAGCTTTTCCTGCGTCGTCATGCTGCAACCGGGCGATTGCTCGCCGTCGCGCAGCGTGGTGTCAAAAAAGACAACCTGATTGCTCGCCATCAAACTAGCCTCCGCAGGCAGTTTTTGTCTGCGTTTTCAGTATTCAATATTCAGCAATATAAATCAAAGTTATAATAGTTGTAGAAACGATTAGTATTGCTTATACTATAGTTGTCAGCGGTCAGCTCTTTGTACGCGGTAACTCCAGCACTTGTAATTATTGAGCCAGCCCGAATGTTTTGAAACGCTGTGCCCCATCCTTCTGAGCGAAGCGTAGCGGAGTCGAAGAACCTGCTTCTTGCTATTTTGCGGAATGGGTGGGTAGTAGTGCTGCATTTCTTTGGGGCCGGTTCCGCAAGGTTAGAATTCGCTCGATCCAGAGATTTCGCCGCAGAGATTCTGACAACGGACAACTGACAACTGAGAACTGTCCACAGTTATGGAACTGAGCCATCTGGAAACCTTTCTCGCCGTCTCCGAGGAGCGCAGCTTCTCCCGCGCCGCCGTACGGCTGCATCGCACTCAGCCGGCAGTCAGCCAGGTCATCCGCAAATTGGAGGCCTCGGTGGGCGAAACGCTCTTTGACCGCGCCGCCCGCGACGGCTCGCTGACCGCGGCTGGCGTGCTGTTGCGCGATTATGCTCTGCGCCTGCTCGCCCTGCGCCGAGAGGCCTCCAGCGCGCTGGATGAACTGAAGAACCTGGAGCGCGGCCGTCTGCAACTGGCGGCCAACGAGTACACCTGCATCTACCTGTTGCAGGCCATCGACCGCTTCCGGCGGGAGTTTCCTCACATCACCGTGACCGTACACCGCATGTTGGCCTCGCACATTCCCGAGGAGCTTAACCTGCGCACCTTCGAGTTGGGGATGACCTCTTATCGTCCCGACCCGGCGCACTTCCGTTCCATAGCGGTCTACGCCGACAGCCTGGCCTTCATCGTCAGCCCCAGCCATCCGTTGGCCAAGGCCCGTAGCATCTCCATCACCGATCTTGGCGATGAGCTGTTTGTGGCCCATATCGTGGATTCGCCCCTGCGGCGTCGCGTGATTGAGGCCTTTCAGAAATATAGAACGCCACTCAACATGGGCATCGAGCTGCCCACCATCGAAGCCATCAAGCGCTTCGTGGCCATGGGCAACGGGGTGGCGCTGGTACCTCACCTGACGGTAGCCAGGGAACTGGAGGCCCGCGATCTGGTGCGGGTGCGGGTAGATGAACTGGAGGTCAAACGCGTGCTGCGCCTGGTCTGCCGGCAACAGGCCTCGCTCTCCTACGCCGCCAGAGCCTTTTTACGCACCGTTCGGGCGCTGGCCCAGCAGCAGGGTCCGCCCTTCCACTACCATGTCGAGCGTGCCGGTTGATATTTTTAATATGCAGTCATCCCTGGTTGCCCCCGGTCCCTACTGAATGTTCAACAAAATGGGTGCCCCCGGTCGCTCGCTCTTGGGGACCGGGAATTATCGAACTTAAAAAATGCTCCGTGACCCATCCTTTCGCATTTTTCTGGCCAAAGGGTGGGAATCCTCGAAACTCAATCAGCCCCGTTTTTGATTACCGCTTCCGAATGACCTGCATTTCAGGCAATTTTGCTGTATCAAAACACCCCTTTGTCTCCCCCTGCGTCTATTGCCTCAGAGGATTCCAGCCCAAGGCTTGCGCCAGGAACCACCCCGGCCAGTTACAATGCTGAGAGTGGGGCCCGGCGCAATCCGAGGCGCCGGAATTGAAAAGCTCGTTGCCAGCCGAACGGTTGAGCAGTCGTGAGGATTAGGACCGCATGAAGAAGATCGCCTTTATTGCATTTCTGCTGGCCGTGTGCGTGGCAGCAGGCCGCGCTCAGGAAAGCCGCCAGGACATCAGCCTTAGTGGAACGGGGTATGTTGAGCCGTTCATTGGCTCGACAACTGATGTCTATATTCATTCGAACCGTGCCTTTGGCGCGCTGCTCAGCTACCGTTTCATGCTGAATCCTTCCAGCGCCGTCGAGGCCAACTACGGCATGACCTATCAGAACACCATCGAGTACAAAACCAATCCCGGTACCACGAATGTGCTGACCCGCACCCAGGAGGTTTCGGCCGCCTATGTCCGCAGCTTCAATTTCCGCAAGTACAATCCCTTTATCGAGGCCGGAGGGGGCGAACTCATCTTCCTGCCCATCCGCAACAGTGGAACGAATGGCGAGTACGCTCTCGATGTGAAGCAGCAGATGCAGATTGCCGCCATCTACGGTGGTGGTGTAGCGCGCGAGATCAGCCCCAGCTTCGACATCCGTGCTGAATTCCGCGGAATTGTCACCAAGGTGCCCACCTTCGGCAACACGAACTTCACCTCCAACAAGTGGTACAACATTTACTCCCCGACGATCGGTGTGGCTTACCACTTCTGATCTCTCCAGAAAAACAATGGAATGAAGGGGATGGGCTTTGGCTCATCCCCTTCTGCTGCTGCCGGCCTCCGCAACTGTCGCGCCCTGGCCTCAATCCGTGTATTCTCAGCCTATGGACAAGGACGTCTTCCCCACGCCCCCCAACCTGCTCGAACACTCAGCTTCTTCCTACCTGCGCTCGGCGCGCCACCAGCCCGTCCGCTGGCATCCCTGGGGCGATGCGGCCTTTGCCCTGGCCAAATCCGAGGACAAGCCTATCCTGCTCGACATTGGCGCCGTCTGGTGCCATTGGTGTCACGTCATGGACCGCGAATCCTACGAAAACCCGCGGATCGCCGCCCTCATCAACGAGCATTATGTAGCTATCAAGGTCGATCGCGACGAGCGCCCCGACGTGGACGCGCGCTACCAGGCCGCGGTTTCGGCCATCACTGGCCAGGGTGGATGGCCGCTCACCGCCTTTCTCACACCCGACGGCCGGCCTTACTTTGGCGGTACCTATATTCCGCCCGATGACCGTTATGGCCGGCCCGGTTTTGGCCCAGTGCTCACCACCCTGGCCCAGGTCTGGCGCGAGCGCCGCGATGAGGCGCTGGAGACCGCATCAAGCGCCATGGCCGCTATCGAGCACAATGAATCTTTCTCCGGGGGCAGCGGCCAGCTCTCAATGGAACTCGTGGACAAAATCGCCGGCTCGATCCTTCGCCAGTTCGACCCGCGCAATGGCGGCTTCGGCTCACAGCCCAAATTTCCCCACCCCGGCGCTCTGGATCTGCTGCTGCATGTGGGGATAAATCGCGGTAACCAGCCTGCCGAGCACGCTTTCTGCACCACCCTCGAAAAGATGGCCCGCGGTGGCGTCTACGACCAACTGGCCGGAGGCTTTCATCGCTACAGCGTGGACGAGCGCTGGCGCGTGCCGCACTTCGAAAAGATGCTCTACGACAACACTGAACTGCTGCGCAACTACCTGCACGGCTACCAAAGTATGGGCCGGGAGGATTTTCGCCGCATTTCCGAGGAAATCGCCGCCTGGCTGCTGACCACCATGAGTGACCGCGACCTCGGCGGCTTCTACGCCTCTCAAGACGCCGACATCAACCTCGATGACGACGGCAACTACTTTACCTGGACGCTGGCCGAAGCTCGCACGGCGCTGCTCGCGGCGGAATTCTCTCCAGACGAGATCAATCTCGCCCTGAGCTACTGGGACATCAACGAGCTGGGCGACATGCACCACGACCCAGCCCGCAACGTCCTCCATCTCAACCAAACCATCGAGGAGTTGGCCGCAGATACTAATCAAGGTTTGGATCAATTGCGTCCGCTCCTCTCCCATGCCCGCCGTACGCTTCTCGCGGCCCGAGCCCAGCGCCCCACGCCCTTCATCGACCGCACGCTCTACACCGGTTGGAATGCCATGGCGGTGACGGCCTCCCTGGAAACGGCGCGCGTATTAAAAATCAATAACCTGAGTGACTTTGCGCTGCTCACCCTCGACCGCCTGCTCCGCGAAGCCTGGGACGGCGATCAATCTCTCAGCCACGTCATCGCCTATGGCGGCCAGCCAGCCGACGCAGCCCAAAAGCCGGACAAGGTTCCCGGCACCCTGGACGACTACGCCTTCACCATCCACGCTTGTATCGACGCTTGGTTAGTCAGTGGCGAAATGCGTTACTACCACGCCGCCGTCAAGATGGCCGATGCCATGATAGCCCTCTTCCACAACCCCACCGGCGGAGCGTTCTTCGACACCGCCAATCTAAATGGCGCGCCGCTGGGTGCTCTCTCCGCCCGCCGCAAGCCCCTCCAGGATTCGCCCACCCCCGCCGGCAACCCCACTGCCGCCTCCGCCCTGCTGCGCCTTGAATCCCTGTGCGGCAGCGCGGAGTATCGCCAGCTCGCCGCGGAGACGCTGGCCTCCTTCGCCGGCATCGTCGAGCACTTCGGCCTCTACGCCGGCTCTTACGGTCTGGCCCTCGAACGGCTGCTACTCGATCCTGTGCAGGTAGTGGTTGTCGGTGCCGGCGCTGAAGCCGAACGCCTTGAATCGATGTCCCTGGCCGGCTTTGCCATCAACCGGACGGTAATCCGCATCGCTCCTGAGCGGCTGGTTCCAGCGGGCATTCCCGAGGCTCTGGCGGAAACCCTGCTTCATGCACCCCGCCCGGAAGGCGCAATGGCCTGGGCCATCGTTTGCAAGGGCCACACCTGCCAGCCGCATATCACCAATCCCGAGGAACTCGCCGAAGCCTTGCAATTGACGGCTTGATGGCTGGAATTCAACTTCGCCAGTGCCTGCTGCTTTCAAGGCGTATCTATTGATCCGGTCTGAAAGGATTGCAACTATAAATCTGTCATCCTGAGCGGAGAGTAGCGGAACCGGGGTCCCCACGGAGAGGTCTTGGTCCGTGGGGTGGGGAGTCGAAAGACCTGCGGTTGTTCTTCGGTGGCAGTATCGCTATGCAATCGTACCGGATCAAAGACTAAACATAAGTTTTATGTTATCTATTCGTATTTTCGAGTCTATTGCCGATGAAACAGGTAATGGGGCAGTTGCCGCTGCCGCGGAGTTGCGCGAAGGATTGCATGAGGCGGATAGGATTAATTCGGGCGCTGGCATGCTGGTTGGCTTTTTCAGCCGTTTCGCAGGCGCAGCAATACGTTTTTAGCGCCTTCCGCCAACCCGAAGGGCTTAAAAATGTATCCATCGACGCCATGACGACGGATCGTCTCGGCTTTCTGTGGATAGCCACGGAGAACGGTGCATACCGGTTTATTGGTTCCGGCTTTGAACACTACGGCACGGAGCAGGGTCTGATCGAACCCTATGTACTGGATATAGTCTCCGATCCGGATGGCACCCTTTGGGTGGCCACAGATGATAACCTCTACCGCTGGAATGGCCAGCGCTTCCTTGCCGCCGGCAAGCAACCGATTCAAATCCACCTCACACATCAAATGGCCGTGGAAGATGCGCGCCATCTGTTGGTGATCGAAAAAGGGCATCTCTACCGATTGGAGCACGATGCCGACGGCCAGATGCTCTCCTATTTGCCCGTATTTTCCGGCCGTATGATGGCCGCTATGCCGGAGCTGGCCAATTTGGCCGGCTTGGGCGTGGTGCATGATTCCAACGGCGGCGTGCGCATCTGGGCCGGTTGCGGATACGGACTCTGTTCCTGGCCGGCATGGAAGGCAGGCGATCCTGCCCAGCCGCGCGATGGCGGGGTGACAGAATGGGGCAAGGATCAAGGTATTGCCTCGGATCGTTGGGCGGCTGTTCATCTGGATCGTACCGGCGCGTTGTGGGCTGGGGGCTACGCTCACATGGCCGTCCTGATGCCCGGGCCCGATGCCGCGCGCTTTGTCGATCGCTCCATCCCCGGACCCGGATTGACAGGCGGTTACAACCACGCACCCATCCTTGAAGACACGGAAGGCAGGATTCTTGTGCCCGCCGAAGGGGGCATCGCGCGTTGGGATGCAACCGGCTGGCGGATCATTAACCAAGCCAACGGCTTGGAGCGCGCCACCCACATCAACAGCATGGTTTTTGACGCTGTTGGCGACCTGTGGCTTGCTAGCAGGGGTGAAGGGCTCTACCAGTGGGCCGGCTATGCAAATTGGGAAAGTTGGGGCGATAGGCAGGGTTTGCCCTCCGCATCCATCTGGTTTCTCAATCCATCCAACGCGGATCGCGTCTTCCTCGGCACAGAGCTTGGGCCTGCGTGGATCGACCCCAGACACGGTTCGGCCGGGCCGCTCTCCAACCTGCGCCCCTGGCCCTATGATCAATCGCAGGGTTTAACAGTCGAATCCGGCGGTACCCTCATTGTTGCGTCCATGCATGGCAGCATCTTGCGCATTGATCCAGCTTCAGGCCGCACGAAAGAGATCGCCAGGATACCGGCAAATATCGTCAAAACCTTCAGAGACTCCTCCGGACGTTTGTTCTATCTGACTTTAAAGGGAATCTATCTCAGCCAGACTTCAGCCCCTGGCAATGGCTCTGGATCGCCGAAGCAAGGATTCGACGCGTTTTTCCATGCGCCGCAACGCATCCCGGACGCGGATGCTTTGACGGGAAATTCCGCCGAGGTGCCCTCCGCCTGCGAGTCGCCCGGCGGCGCGGATTGGTTTGCCGTCGGAAGCCATCTGCTGCGCTTCAAGGACGGGCAGTGGTCCCTGCCGAAGATCGATGGTATGCCGCAACAGAGCGGACGGATCTATGCCATCTCATGCGCGCGGGATGGCGCGGTTTGGATGGTCATTGCCCCGGTAATCACTTGGCGTCTGTCGCCGCGTGGCGACCGCCTCCAGGCATGGCAACTCGTGCCGCCCCCCGAACTGCGCACCCTCGTTCCCATTGCCATCCTGGCAGACCGCCGCGGATGGGTATGGCTGGGAACCGATCAGGGCCTGGTTGTGTGGAATGGCCAAAGCTGGCGCCACCTCACACAGGAAAATGGTCTGATCTGGAACGATGTCAATCAGGGAGAGATAAGCGAGGCCTCCGACGGCTCGCTGTGGATTGGAACCATGGACGGAGTAAGCCATCTGCTCCATCCTGAGCGGGTCTTCGATCCGATTCCGCTCACCGTTTCCCTCACCGCGTTTCGACGCGGCCAAACCAGCTACCTCGGAGTACGGCAAGCTACTATCCCCTGGGGCGGTTCGCCGTTGATTTTCCAAATCTCGTCGCCCACCATGCGCAACCGCAGCGAGCTGGTTTTGAAGATTCGCATGGCAGGCTATCAGTCCGAGTGGATGGAAACCCATGACGGCAGTGCAACCTTCGTCCGCCTCCCTCCCGGCAACTTTACCTTTATGGCCATGGCATGCAACTCCGGCCTCAATGCCTGCTCCGCTCCGGTGCTGATCGACATCCGGATTCTGCCGCCCTGGTGGAGAACCGTATGGTTTTACGGATTATGCAGCTTGGCCTTTATCGGTATTCTGGCCGGCGGTGTTCATCTTTATGCCCGGCAATTGCGCGCCAGAAGCCGGCAACTCGAATTGCTGGTCTCCGAACGCACGAATGAATTGGAGGCCAGCCGCGAGCAGTTGCGCATCCAGGCCACCCACGACGGGCTCACCGGAATGTTGAATCGCACTGCCATTCTGCGAACCTTGTCGGCGGAGATGGACCGCGCTCGGAGGGAAAATCGCACCGTCGTTGTGGCGCTGATCGATCTGGACCATTTCAAGCACATCAACGACACATACGGCCACATGGCCGGTGATGACGCGCTGCGCTGGTTCGTCGCCGCGGTCGGAGCCGCCATTCGCCCCTATGACCACGCGGGTCGCTACGGCGGAGAAGAGTTCCTCCTCGTCCTCACACAGATTCCCCGCGAAATCGTCGAAAGCAGATTGGTTAGCCTTCAAGCCGCAATCTCAAACCTGAAGATCAGCGAACGCGGAGCACAGTTCACACTCAACTGCAGCATCGGCGCGACCGTCTTCAATCCAACCGATGAACCCGCAAGTGTTGAATCCTTGCTCACCATCGCCGACCAGGCCTTGTATGCCGCCAAAGCCGCGGGACGCAATCGCGTTGTATTTCGTGATACGCGTGCAGGGTTTTAATTGGCGACCCTCACTCGCTACTGAAGGGACTTCCCTCCGCCGGCTTGAGTGTGGTCGGATCAGCTCCCGGCGCGGCCTCCGTAGTTGGCGGGCCGATCGCCGCTTTATCCATAAAAGCGTTGAAGATTCGATTCGGGTCGCCGGGCAGAAGATGCTGCTCCTCCAGCGCCAGACGCACCCGCCGCCGAAACTCCCGCACCGGCTCGTACTGCTTTGTGGCCAGCGTCTTGAAGACCACCGGGAAGATCAGCTCCGAGCCTTTGATCGCATCCACGCCCAGAATCTGCGGGTCGGCCACAAAAACTTCGCGGAACTCCTCGCTGCCGCGAATCTCCATGGAAATCCCCTTCAATAGCTCCAGCACCTTGTCGGGGTTGGCGCTGAAATCCACGCTCACATTCACGGTGGCCACAGAATAGCCCACGCTCAGGTTGGCCACGGTGGTGATCTGCGAGTTGGGAATGATGTACAGGCTTCCGTCGGCGTCGCGCACCGTGGTCTTGCGCAGTGTCATAGCCTCCACAGTCCCGCCAACACCGGCCAGCCGCACCGTGTCTCCCACGTTGAACTGGTCTTCGATGAGGATGAGGATGCCGTTGAGTACGTCTTTGACGATGTTCTGGGCCGCCAGACCGAGAGCAATTCCCGCAATCCCCGCCGAAGCCAGCAACGGCGAAAGATTCACACCCAGGGCATCGAGGATCTGCAATCCGGCGATCAGCCAGATGATGGCCAGCCCGGTAGTGCGGACCACCCCCGCTACCGTCTTTACCTGCGCGATGTGCGCGGGCGTCGATGAGTGCCGCTCTGCCGCGCGGTTCATTTGATGGGTGATCAGATGCAGCAACCGCATGAGTATAAAGGCAATTGCCGCCACCACCAACAGGTGCGGCAGCTTCACGCGGATGAACTCCTGGGCATCGACAACCCACTCGTCCAATACTTTGCCCAGAAACCGCTCCTCCGCGAAGATGCCCGTTCTTACCGCCAGCAACAACACAAATGAGTGCATCCCAAAACTCCTCTCTCTAATCTAATCTGTTGGCAGGGTTAGGGTTGTTCTGTATGAGTCGCTGGCTTGAAAGAGCACGACTTTACCGGGGTCCCCATCGACAGGTCTTCGTCGATGGGGTGGTTTTGCCGGGGTCCCCATCGACAGGTCTTCGTCGATGGGGTGGTTTTGCCGGGGTCCCCATCGACAGGTCTTCGTCGATGGGGTGGTTTTGCCGGGGTCCCCATCGACAGGTCTTCGTCGATGGGGTGGTTTTGCCGGGGTCCCCATCGACAGGTCTTCGTCGATGGGGTGGTTTTGCCGGGGTCCCCATCGACAGGTCTTCGTCGATGGGGCGGCTTCACAGGCTACGGTAAAACACAAAAACGAGCCAGCTTTGTATCCGGGCACGACTTCAGTCGTGACGAAATGGGGAAAAATGATCGCGGGCTTTAGCCTCTGAGGGAATTTCCGTTAGGGTTGTTACAATCAGATTTGCAAGTTCATGCATTCCCGCATTTCAGGAAAACCAGGCATTTTAGGAGTGAAGCGAATGGTACTGGCAGTTTCCAGCGCTGAAGCGTCCTTGTCGGCAGCCGTCGGCAGCCTCACCCCTCGGCAGTTGGTTGAAATCTATCGGCTGATGCTGCTCTCTCGCCGCGTGGACGACCGCGAAATCCTGCTCAAGCGCCAGCAGAAAATCTACTTTCAGATCTCCGGCGCGGGCCACGAGGCGCTGGGGATCGGCGCGGCCCTGGCCATGCGCCCCGGCTACGACTGGTTCTTCCCCTACTATCGTGATCGCGCGCTCTGCCTGGCGCTGGGATACACTCCCGCAGACATGATGCTGCAAGCCGTCGGCGCGGCCACCGATCCAGCCAGCGGCGGACGCCAGATGCCCACTCACTGGAGCAGCCGCGAGCTCAACATCGTCAGTCTCTCTGCTGCCACCAGTACGCAACTGCTTCACGCCGTCGGTTGCGCCGAGGCCGGCCGCTACTTCAGTTGCCATCCCGAAACAGCCGAGAAAGCTGATGGCGACTACCGCGCCTTCCGCGACGTAACCTTCCAAGGCGATGAGGTGGTCTTCGCCTCCGTAGGCGAGGGTTCCACCTCCCAGGGCGAGTTCTGGGAGGCCATGAATACCGCCTCCAACAACAAGCTTCCCGTTATCTTCTGCGTGGAAGACAATGGCTACGCCATCAGCACTCCGGTCGAGGTAAGCACGCCCGGCGGCAACATCTCCCGCCTGGTGGCCAATTTCCCCAACTTCTACTTTGCCGAGGTCGACGGCACCGATCCGGAGGCCAGTTTCCGCGCCTTTCAAGCCGCCGTGGCTTACTGCCGCGCCGGTCTCGGCCCCGCCTTTGTCCACGGCCACTGCATGAGGGCCTACTCCCACTCCCTCTCCGACGACGACCGCCTCTATCGCACCCAGGCCGAGCGTGAGGCCGACGCCCTGCGCGATCCCCTCGTCAAGCTGCGCTCCCGCCTGCTCCGCGAAGCCATCCTTACAGAAGATGAACTCATCGCTATCGAGCATGAGGTGGAGCGCGAAGTCTCCGCCGCCGCAGAGCTTGCCCTTAACGCACCCTTGCCCAAAGTCGCTGACATCACCCGCCACGTCTACTCCGATGATCTCGACCCCACCAGCTCCGCCTTCGCGACGAAGCCGGTGGTGGAGAGCATATCCAGTTCGAGCACGGATAAGGATTCGCAGGGCGCGAAGCCCTCGCCGGACGCGAAGTCCCCCCGCACCATGGCCGACCTCATCAATGCCTGCCTCCACGACGAGATGCGCCGCGACCCGCGCATTGTCGTCTTCGGCCAGGACGTGGCCGACGCCAGCCGCGAAGCCGCCCTCGCCGAAGTCAAAGGGAAGGGAGGCGTCTTCAAGCTCACCGCCGGCCTGCAAACTGAGTTCGGTTCCGAGCGCGTATTCAACTCCCCGCTCGCCGAGGCCAACATCGTCGGCCGCGCCATCGGTTACGCCCTGCGCGGCATGAAGCCCGTCGTAGAAATTCAATTCTTCGATTACATCTGGCCCGCCATGCACCAGATTCACAACGAGTTATCCGTCCTGCGCTGGCGCTCCAACGGCCAATGGGCCTGCCCTATCGTCATCCGCGTCCCCATCGGCGGCTATCTCACCGGCGGCTCCATCTACCACTCCCAATCCGGCGAAAGCATCTTCACCCACATCCCAGGGCTGCGTGTCGTAATGCCCTCCAATGCTTTGGATGCCAACGGCCTGCTGCGCACCGCCATTCGCTCGGACGACCCCGTCCTCTTCCTCGAGCACAAGCGCCTCTACCGCGAAACCCACGACCGCGCCCCCTATCCCGGCCCGGACTTCGCCATCCCCTTCGGCAAGGCCCGCATCGTCCGCCCCGGCGCTGACCTCACGCTCATCACCTACGGCGCATTAGTCCCCCGTTCGTTACAAGCCGCCGAGCGCGCCAAGCGCGACCACAACATCGACGTAGAAATCCTCGATCTGCGCACCCTCAGCCCCTACGATTGGGAATCCATCGCCGCCTCCGTCAAGAAGACCAGCCGCGTCATCGTCGCTCACGAGGACATGCTAAGTTGGGGCTATGGCGCGGAGATCGCCGCCCGCATTGGCGATGAACTCTTCGACTCCCTCGACGCCCCCGTCCGCCGCATCGGCGCCATGGACACCTTCGTCGCCTACCAGCCCATCCTGGAAGACGCCATCCTCCCCCAGCCCGACACCATCCTCAAAGCTATCCTCGATCTGAAAGCGTATTGAGAAGAGCGGATTTATAGGCGGGTGGCCTTTGTCTCATGAAGCAAAGACTCACTTGCAGATTGAGTAGACTCTTGAAATGTCTTCAGCTTTTCCTGCGCGTGTTTGAAGGCATCCTTCACTTGGCCGGGAAAGACATCCTTTCCCAGCAGTTCGCAAATAGTCATGGTGAGCAGCATGTCGCGCTCGTTCATACAGGGATATCCTTTCTCTCGGACTGGTGTCGTGAGCGCAGTCATTAGTCCCGATAACGCCTTTCCGTGTACCTCCGCAGGCTACGGGCTTCCTTCCATTCCCTACCTCGCAGGTCGTGCTCCTCCTCAATGGCTTTTGAAATCCATATGTCGGGATGCATGGCCCGATCCCTCAAGCCGCCCCTCAACGTGACAAGTCCTCTGTCCATTAAGGCCGTCTCCTCATCGAGGGGTTTTGACAGCGTAAGTCGGGCTTCAATCCGCTTCAACGTTCGCGATAGTTCCGCGACCTTTACGCCTATCCCCCAAAGAACAAGCAGGATGGCCGCAATAAGGCCGAACACTAAGGACACAACTTTCCAGAAATCCATGCTGAGAAGTATATATGCACGGGGTTGCTCATGCGCCGGGTACTACTCCGCTTTTGTTTGGAGAAAAGCCGCGAAACCCGGCAAAAGCCCAGAACAGAGACCAGCCGAGTGCGAGGGCCGCCAGCGGAACGCCGAAGGCAATGCCAGCGGTTTGCATCACCTTATGCCACGGGTGGATGTGTTCGAGTGGCCTCCCTGCTTTGGCGTAAAGTTTTTCGGACAAGTCACCGTTGCTTACGTCTTTATATTCTGGGTAGAGCCGTCGAAAATCTTCTGTCTTGTACCAGCAAAGGCCATCCTTTTGTGAGGCGTCGTAGTCAATGCCAGTCGTGCCGCGTGCTTTAGTGCAGTCGGCGGGCAGTAGCGACCAGCCGCCATATTTTGCAGCCTCCGCGTCCCAATCGGTGTTGGCGACCCTGAATTCTTCACTGATGCTGTTATAGGAAATCGCGCCGATACCAATCACGAATAACACGCTGGAGACGATCCACAGCCGAAACATACCTTGTCGAATGTTCATACGGAGCGCCTTCCCTAGCCTCAAATCCTCTCGGGCTGTCGCCAGCAGTTTGTCTTCAAACGCAGCGCCGAGCGCCTCGAACCCCGTGGTAGTAGGTGCGCCGTGTTGTCCCGGTTCGCGTGGGCACCCGGCGGCGGTGACGTACGCAGTAAGTTCCTTCCACTGTTTTAGAACTAGATGTTGTTGGATAGCATCCGCAATAAAGATGCGGTCGTGGATCATGCGAAAACCACTTTGAATGGCAAAATCTACGTCCCCTTCTCCGCCATGTTCAAACGTACGTGTCTCTTGATGAAAGGCATAGGCCATGTTGCACATGCAGGCGTGGAGCTTGTCGATTAACTCGCGCCATTCCAGCTTCTTGTCGTCCAGAACCCAGCGGCGATGTTCACGGAGGGATGTAAGCCACCAAGTCAAAAAGGCGGTCACGAGGGACGCCACGAGGGACGAGATACCTATGAGGTTCAGAACGAAACGCCAATCAATGTGCATATCTGCGCCGGAGAATAATACACCAGACTATGACTAGGATACTCTCCTCAAAAAGCCGGGTGCCCCGGGTCCCTCGCATGTTCAGTTCCATGACATCCTTTACACATTGTCTCTGGAGATCCTTTACACTTCCGGCGGGTGGCCCCGGTCTCAAAAGGGATTCTATCAAGTTGAGGGTGCCCCCGGTCCCTAGCTTTTGGGGACCGGGGTTGTTGAACGGCCCGCCTGGAGATCGCGCCGGGACCCTGGAAATCACAACTCCATGCGAGCGAATAGCGAGCGATTGGCCCCACCGCAGGTGGTGCAGATTATTTCCCCACTTCGTGCATAATCATCCTCAGAAGTCTTCCTTCAAACAGCGTCCCGGAACGCCCTCTTCGCGCCGCCATTCAGCCGGAAGAGGCCAAAACGGCCCGTAACTCCTTTGCTAGTAATATTTTGCAGAGAACTTCTTTGTTTTCTATATCTTACAGCGCAACCCTGCCTGTAACCTCAAGAAAACAAGGATTTTGCGTCCAAAATACGGGTGGGGGTATACCACGAAACTTAAGCGAATGTATAGCGAGCAGTTGGCCCCACCGCCGGATGCCCCAACCTATTTGTGCTCTTTGCGAAAAGGGTGGAATACCACGAACCTCAACCGGCTAGTCCCTAGTCCCTTAGTCCCTAGTCCCTCAATGCTCCCCCGGAGGCAGCTTGCAGCAATCTCCGGCCTCGGGCGGCTCATTGGCTCCTGCGTCCAGCGCCACCTTCCACTGCCCGTCCGCCTGCTTCTTCCAAACGGTAATGTATCGCCCCTTCACAGTCACGGGATAGCCGTTCTGGTCTTTGCTGTGGCCCTCGAAGTGGCCCCAGGTGTAGCCCATATCGCCCGACGGCCCCATCATCGCGTCGGTTGGCGTCCACGTAAGTTGATATACCTTGGGATCCCAGTTGGCGGATTTTTGAATCGCCACCTTGCCAATCAGCGGCATCGCAGCGTTGCCCAGCGCCACGCCGTCCTCGGCAAACCATGCTGCAAAGCCCGCCCCGCCACGCGCCAGCACGTCCTTGGCAAAGCGCGCTTCCAAGTCGTAGAGAAGTATCTTACCGGGGTTCATCGTCGAGTCGGTCAACGGATTGGGCGCACTCTGCGCCGTCGCATCCGGAAACGTCAACTGCGCCCAGGCTCCCTGCAAACCCAACCCCGCCAACACCAAAGCACAAAGAAAAACTCTCCACCTTCCAGCCACGTTCCAACCCTCCTGCAACAAATAATCTCTACCTGTTCATTGATGAATTCAGCATCAAACCTCTTCCAGCGCCGCCAAAATCAACGGCCCCAATTGGCTCACGCTGCCCGCGCCCAAGGTCAGAATCAGATCGCCCTTCTGTGCCTGAGCGGCAACGGCCTCAACAGCGGTTGCAAAATCCGCCGCATATTGCACTTGTGGCCCCTCAATGCGCTCGGCCAGCCGCTGCGCCGTCACGCCAGGAATCGGCTCCTCGCTGGCGGCGTAGATGGGAAGCACAATTACAGTGTCCGCATCTGTAAATGCATCACCGAACTTGTCCAAAAGATCAAGAGTACGGGAGTACCGATGCGGCTGGAAGACGACGTGAATCATCTGGTAGCCGCACTCCCGCGCCGCGGCCAGCGTGGCGCGAATCTCCGTAGGGTGATGCCCGTAGTCGTCCACCACTGTCACGCCGCGAGCCGCGCCGCGCAGCTGAAACCGCCGGTCCACGCCGCGAAAGTGGCTCAGCCCCTCGGCAATCTGCGTCGCATCAATCCCCAACTGGTGCGCAATGGCCACTGCGGCCGTAGCGTTCAGCACATTGTGCCGTCCCGGCACGTGCAATTCAAACGGCCCCAGCGGCCCCAGCGCGGTTATCACCCGGAAGCGCGCAAAGGTTCCCACAACTGCATCAAGAAATTCCAGCCGGTAGTCTGACTCGGCCGCGACTCCGTAAGTAAACACACGCCTCTGTGCGCGAGGCAAGATCGCAGCCAGCAGCGGATTGTCCACGCAAGCCGTCACCGCGCCGTAAAACGGCAGCTTGTCAATAAATGTGAGAAAAGCATGCTCCACGTCGGCCATATCGCGGTAGCAGTCCATGTGCTCGCGGTCGAGATTCGTCACCACGGCCAGAATCGGCGACAGCTTCAGAAACGAGCGGTCGCTTTCGTCTGCCTCCACCACCATATACTGCGACTTTCCCAGCTTGGCGTTGGAGCCCAGCGCATCCACCCGTCCGCCGACCACAATCGTCGGGTCCAGCCCGCCCGCTGCCAGCACCGCGGCCACCATCGTAGTAGTCGTCGTCTTGCCGTGCATGCCTGCGATTGCGATGCCGTACTTCAGCCGCATCAGCTCGGCCAGCATCTCTGCACGCTGAATCACTGGAATCTTGTGCGCCCGCGCTTCCAGCACCTCGGGATTATCCGCATGAACAGCGGAGCTGGTGACTACCACTGTAGCTCCGGCCACGTTCGCGGCATCATGCCCCTCGAAGATGGTTGCGCCCATGCGGGCCAGCCGGTCCGTCACCGCGGAGCGGCGCAGATCAGAGCCCGAAACCTTCATGTTGAGGTTGAGCAGAATCTCGGCAATGCCGCTCATGCCGATGCCGCCGATGCCGATAAAGTGCGCGTGTTGCGAGGTTGCAAACATAAGATGTAAAACTCCAATGTAACATTTCTAAGTACGAGAATTTATCAGCCGCGCGGAATCATTGAATCGTCTCCTCGACGAAATCAATGTCATAACTCTTGCCGTCGCTGGATGTATTCTTCTTGGCCAGATAATGCAGTTTGCCGGAAGAATCGAACGTGCATGTAGTACCTTTCACCAGGCCTTCGTATAGCTTGCCTTCTTTGCCGTCCACCACTACAAACTGCTTGGCCGCTGCTCCGGCCACATAGGCCACGTGCCGGCTGTCCGGACTGAAGATGAGTCCGCCGATACCGTCGTAAGCCTGTTCCTCTTTGCCGTCCACCACGGCAGACCATTTCTCGCTCACATTGAATCTTTTTTCGCCAACCTTGGCCACATAAGCCGCGCGCTTGCTGTCCGGGCTGAACAGGAAAGGTTTAGCTGCGTAAAATGCATCCCAGCAAACGTCATCTTTACAACTGTGCGCCTGCTCCATTGAACTCGTTTCAACGATGGCAGAATAAGGTTTCCCCTCTATCCCGTCCACCACAAGAATCTTTTTCTCGCTTGCATCCGCCGAATATGCCAGCCGCCGTCCATCCGGGCTGATGAGAAGCCAGTTGATTCCATCGTAGGCTTTGCCTTCTTTGTCATTCATTACCGCCGCCCACTTGTCATCAGTCTTGGCGGCATAGGCTACTTGCTGGCTGTCCGGGCTGAAGATGAGTCCGCCAATGGCATCGTAGGATTTCCCCTGCTTGCCGTTAACTACCACGGTCCACATATCTTTGATTTGCGCTCCATAGGCCATGCTCTTGCCATCCGGGCTATAGAGAACATTCATGTCACCCGTCGTATGACTGCCGATGTAGTCGTAGGACGCTAGCTTCTTGCCATCGATCAGCAGAACTTCTTTCCCCTCGATATTGACTACATAGGCTACGTGCTTGTTGTCCGGGCTGAAGATGAGCCCTTGCGCGTCGTCGTATGTTTTCCCTGCAACGCCATCCACCACGGCAACCCACTGATCGCCGCCTCTGGCCAAATAAGCCAAGCGGCTGCTGTTCGGACTGAACGTCATGCTCGGCTCGGCTATGATGTCGTAAGTCTTCTCCTCTTTGCCATCCACCACCACAAGCCACTTCTCACCAACCTTGGCCGCATACGCCACCCGTCTGCTGTCGGGGCTGAAGAGGAGAGCTTGCGCGTCATCGTACGGTTTCCCCTCTTTGCCGTCCACCACCACAACCTGCTTCCCGCCCGCACTCGCCACATACGCCACTCGATGGCTGTCCGGACTGAATGCGAGGCTCGACACATCAATAAAGTCATAAGCCTTCTCTTCTTTGCCGTCCACAACCATATGCCGTTTCGTGCCATCCTTCGCCACATAGGCAACCCGCCGGCTATCCGGACTGGAGACAGGCTGTCCGATGATGGTCTCGGAATCAATGTGACAAATCAGTTTTTCCGAGCCGGCTCTGCTTCCATTGAAGATCGCTGCAATCCGTTCGCAGCCGGTGGCTGTCAGCAGTAGGGCAAGCAGAAGAAGAGCCTTAATCGTTCTCATCGTTATACCTTTCTTTGCGCTATGTTGGACGAGTTCCGAGATCACCGCGGATCCTAGACAGCCGCCAGCACTGCCCGCTTGCAGCGCGTCAGCACCGGCAACACCTGTGCCTGCGCCGCGTCCACAGTAAGCCCGTGCCTCGTGCGCAACTCCTCCACCTTGCCGTGCTCGATGAACTGGTCCGGCCAGCCGATGCGCACCACGGGAACCGCGCCGCCCAACTCGGCAAGCGCTTCAATCACCGCCGAGCCAAAGCCGCCCATCTTCACATGGTCCTCAAAGGTCACAAATGCCGCCACGCGTCCGGCATAACTGGCCAGCATCTCGCGGTCAATCGGTTTAACAAAGCGCGGATTGATGACCGCGGCGGAGTATCCGGCGCACTCCAGCCGCGCAGCCAACTCCTGCGCCAGCGTAATCATCGGACCCAGGCCGAGAATCGCCACGTCAAAGCCGTCCTTGAGCACCTCCGCCTTGCCGACGGGAATCGCCTGCGGTTCGGACTTGCGTGCCGCGTCCGGGCCCACGCCGCGCGGATAGCGGATCGCGCTCGGCCCCGGTAGTTCGAGCGCGGTCTTCATCATATCGGCCAGCTCGTCCTCATCCTTGGGCGCCATCAAAACAATTCCCGGAATGCCCCTCAGATAGGCGATGTCGAAGAGCCCGTGATGTGTCGGTCCGTCGTCGCCGGAGAGCCCGCCGCGATCCATGCAGAACAGCACAGGCAGCTTTTGCAGGGCCACGTCGTGCACTATGCAGTCGAAAGCGCGCTGTAAAAAAGTGGAGTAGATGGCGACCACGGGCCGGTAGCCGCGCGCGGCCATGCCGGCGGCGAAGATTACCGCATGCTCCTCGGCGATGCCCACGTCAAAATACCGTTTCGGATGATGCGGTCGGAATAAATCCAATCCCGTGCCGCTGGGCATCGCCGCCGTGATGGCCACGATACGCTCGTCCTTGTCCGCCAGTTGCGTCAGAGTCGTCGCAAAGACCTCGGCGTAGCTCTGCTGGCCGGCGGGCTTGGTCTCGCCTGTATCCGGGTCGTAGGGGCCAAGGCCGTGAAATTTCTTTTGCCTGTCCAGCGCCGGCTGGTAGCCGCGCCCCTTTTGCGTCAGCACGTGCAGCAGCACGGGACGGTTTTGCGTCTTGAGAAACTTGAAGGTCTCCACCAGCAGCGGAATATTGTGGCCGTAGTCA
>CAWDQS010000168.1:0-10200 GCA_963804295.1 uncultured Acidobacteriaceae bacterium | reverse complement strand
GTATCGCTGAATCGCGACGGTGCTGGACCGCGCGCGCCATGAACTGCGCGTGGAGATCAGCACCTCGCCCATTGTGGATAAGGAACGCAGCTTTACGATAGGCGTAACCAGCGTGCTGCGCCGGGTGGAAGAGGCGGGTTAAGACAGCCGGGCACGCGGGATTGCTGCGGCACAGATGGCTGGGCAAGATGCCCAGCCATTTGTGTTGCGTGGTTTCAGAATTTAGCGGCCGTCTCGTTTTCTGAACGGCGCACTGGCTCGGTTTCAATCAGAAGATAGATCCCAGGAAGCTGCCTACGTCGGAGACAGCGCTGGAGACAGTTGAAACAGCGCTTGAAACAGCGTTTGAAGTAATGTTGCCGACTGTATTGACGACGCTGTTCACAGTCGATCCAACATTATTGACAATGCCGCCGATCAGGCCGCCGCCGTTGCCGCCGCTCCTTTGCCCCTGCCGATCCCGCTGTTCCGCCGCCCGTTCCTCGGCGAGTTCCTGTTGCGCCAACCGCTTTTGCTCGGCCTTCTTTTCGGCCTCCAGCTTGGCGTCGTGCCTCTCCCTGGCTTCTTTCTCTTCCCTTGCAAGTTCTTCCCGCTTCCTCTGCCGCTCTTCATATTCCGCCCTCTTGCCGGCGGAGCTCTCATGATAGCGGTAGGTCCAGGCATAATGGTGGCCCTTCTGGAAGTCGGAGAAGTCGTCCTTGAGAAGGCCGCTCTCGCCTGATTTGCTGAATTCAATCGGTTGCGCGGCGTCGCCCACAAAGTGGAATACATAAATGGCGCCGGTCTTGGCGCGAATGGCCAGCGATACATCGTAGTCCTTGTCTTTCCAGGCCTTTGCTGTGCCGGAGAAGAGCCATCTTCCATCCGGATTGACCAGGATGTTGATGTTGCCGTCGATTTTATTCAACTTGATGTTGTAGGAGATTGGTCCGGTCGAGGCGGGCGCAACCAGCGCCGGGCTGGCTTCGGCGGGCGAAGTCCGGGCCATTGCCGAAGAAACGGCGAAGGCCAGGATTGCGAACAGCGCGAGCGCGCTGCACCGCGTGAGAACTGAGATGTGCTTTGTCATGGATGATACCTCGATTTGAAATTGCACGCACCCAATTCTGTTCGTGCTGGAGGTAAGGCTATCGCACAAAAATCGCGGATGTCTTGAATCCATATCATTTTTTCTTGATTTTTATGAAGAGCCGCCGCAGCCATCATTTCCGGGATGGAATATGCATATAGAGGATGAAAAGCCGATTCGGAGGAGGCGGGGTTTCAACCCTTGCGGAAAGCCGAAATCATAAACCAGGGCTACAGTGGGAAGTCGCAGGGGGCAAGTCCTGAATTAAACTGAAGGCAGCATGAAAGACTCCGCCGTACTGCTGATCGACTGCCCGGACCGTCGAGGATTGGTATCCCGCGTCTCCACGCAGCTCTACCACCATGGGGCCAACATCCTGCACGCCGACCAGCATCGGGACCACGAGCTGGGCCTCTTCTTCATGCGCGTCGAATGGGGTCTTGCAGACAGCAGCCCTTCCACTGCGCCATCAACTGGTTCAAAGCCCTTTGATTTGAAGACTTTCGAGGCGGAGTTCGCCCTTCTGGCCAGCGAACTGGGCATGAGGTGGCAGTTGACCTCGAGCGCCCGTCTGCCGCGCGTGGCCCTGTTCTGTTCGCAGTACCTGCACTGCATGGCCGACCTGCTCTACCGCTGGCGGGCGGGAGAACTGGAGTGCGAGATTCCGCTAATCGTCTCTAACCATCGCGAGGTCGCGGAGCTGGCGGCCTTTTACGGCATTCCCTTTGAGCACATTCCGGTGACCGCGGCCACGCGCGACGAGGCCGAACGGCGTCAGCTCGAACTGCTTGCACGGCACGAGATCGAATTGGTCGTGCTGGCGCGCTATATGCAGATTCTCTCGCCCGGCTTCATCGCCCTCTACCCCTCCGCGATCATCAACGTGCACCACTCATTTCTGCCCGCCTTCACCGGAGCCAAGCCCTATCACGCCGCCCACCAGCGCGGCGTCAAGCTGATCGGGGCCACCAGCCACTATGTCACCGAGGTGCTGGACGACGGGCCCATCATCGAGCAGGATGTGGCCCGCGTCTCGCACCGCGACCAGGTGGAAGACCTGGTGGCGCGGGGCCGCGATCTGGAGCGCATGGTGCTGTCGCGCGCCGTCCGCTGGCATCTGGACCGGAGGATTTTGTGTTACGGCAACAAGACGGTGGTGTTTGATTAAAGGCAGGGAATAGGGAACAGGAAATCTGTTCCCTGTTCCCTGTTCCCTGTTCCCTGATCTCTGACCCCTAACCCCTGATTTAGAATCGGCATGTATGAAGTGTCCATATTGCGGCTTCGGGCAGGATCGGGTGGTGGACTCGCGGGAGAGCAAAGAGGCCGACTCCATCCGTCGGCGGCGGGAGTGCGAACGGTGCAATCGCCGCTTCACCACTTATGAGCGAATTGACGAAATTCCCTACATGATGGTCAAGAAGGACGGCAGGCGCGAGCGCTTCGACCGGCAGAAGATTTTGAGCGGCCTGTTGCGCGCCTGCGAGAAGCGGCCCGTGGCGGCCAGCAGCCTGGAATCAATCGTGAACGCCGCCGAAAGCTTTTTGGCCGAAGCTCCGGAGCGCGAGCGCACCACGGCGGAGATCGGCGAGTTGATTATGGAGCGCCTGAAAGGGATCGACACCGTGGCCTACATTCGCTTCGCCTCGGTCTACCGCGACTTCAAGGACGTGAGCGAGTTCAAGGAAGAGTTGGAAGGGCTGCTGGGCGGGCGCGGGGCGGGAAAGACGAAGAAGTAGGGATTAGAGTATAGGGAAATTGGATAAGGGATTAGGTGTGACGTAGCTGCGGAGAGCAGGGTGCACTAAGGAATGGCCGCCCCGTTGCACGCGCGTGCAACGCATACCCAGGGGACAGTGGTCAGTTCTGTGGTTGAGGTTCGTGGATTCCCGACTGCAACAATCCGGAGCCAGGAACCCACTCCTAGCACATACGATCCAAACCCTGTGGCGCGGAATGCGCCACAGGCCTGCCTTGAAACAGCCGAAGGCCGCTGGCCCCACCGCAGGTGTTCAGGCGGCGGTGTCGACGCGAACCTGCTGCGGCGCGTTTAGTTGCTGGCGGAGGTTGCTGGCCAGATCGGCCACCACGCGCATCTTTTCGGCGGCGGGCGCGGAAATATCGCTGCCGGTCAGAGCCAACTGGGAGTGGAGCAAGAGTCCGGCGACGGTGGATTTGAGTTCAGATTCGATGGCCGCGGTGGCGGCGCGGCGGGCCAGGGTTTGTTCGCGCTCGCGGCGATGCAGGGCGGAGCGAATCTCGCGAATCAGCCGCGCGGTTCCGGAGAGGGCGAAGTTGATTTGCAGGGGGATGGCCAGCCCGGAGTGCTCCCAGACGGCTTCGGCCGAGGCCGGATCGCACTCCGCCATGGTCTCGTCCACCGCCACGGCGGCAAACTCGTGGCGGCGCAGCGCGGCCAATGCGGCCTTGCGTCCGTCGGCTACTTCCACTTCCATGCCCAATTGCGCGGCCACCACGGCGGCGCAATTGCGGGCGCCTTCAATTCCAGTCACGATTAGAATGCTCATATCCAACTCCTCTTCAATTCTGTGGGCTAACCCGGCCAGCCTGTGGCCGTTGTCTTGCGCTCTCCGCGCGGGGCAATCTCTGATTGCTGACAAGTGAAATTTCCGCTCTGGAGTCTGTGAAGTTTCTTACTTAGGACCTGTGAAGTTTCCCGCCTGGGACCGATGAAGTACCGTAACTGTCCTATCGGCGCACATGGTTCCGGCTTTAGTCCAGATAGGTCATTCTTCCCGAAGCGGGTCGGCGATGCCGTACTCCTTCAGCTTGCGATACAGGGTTGTCTTGCCGATGCCCAGCAGCTTGGCGGCTTGGAGTTTGTCGCCGTTGAGGGCGCGAATAGCGCTCAGAATGGCCTGGCGTTCCATGTCGGCCAGGGTGGTCAACTGCAGCTGGCCCCCCTCGGCCTCCGGCTCGCCGGCCAGGACGGCCGAGCGCCGCGCCTCCAGGCCTTGTTGCTGAAGCTGCGTGGGCAGGTCGCCCAGGTGCAGGATCGGACCGGAAGAGAGCGCGCAGGCCCGCTCGATGGAGTTTTCGAGCTCCCGCACATTGCCCGGCCAGTCGTGGCGCATCATGGTGCGCAGGGCCTCGTCGCTCAAGGTGAATTTGGTGCCGTGCTCGCGGCTGATGTGGTCCAGAAAATGCGCCGCCAAGAGCGGAATATCCTCGCGGCGATCGCGCAGCGGGGGCAGGCGCAGGTTAACCACGTTGAGCCGGTAGAAGAGGTCCTTGCGGAAGGCGCCTTTTTCCACCATCACCGCCAGATCCCGGTTGGTGGCGGCCACGATGCGCGCCTTGATGGGCACGCGGTGGGTGGCGCCGACCGGGCGAACCTCCTTCTCTTGCAAAGCGCGCAGCAGCTTGGCCTGCAAATCCAGCGAGAGCTCGCCGATTTCGTCCAGAAAAACCGTGCCCCCCTCGGCCGAAACCAGCAACCCGTCCTTGCTGTGGTTGGCCCCTGTGAAGGCTCCCTTGACGTAGCCGAAGAGCTCGCTCTCAATCAGAGTGGGGACCAGCGAGCCGCAATCGACCGGCAAAAACGGCTTTTGCGAATTGGGTCCGTAGGCGTGGATGGTGCGGGCCACCAGCTCCTTACCGGTGCCGCTTTCGCCCAGGATCAGAACGGGGTGGGTGGTCTGGGCGACCTTGGAGAGGATGCGATAGAGCTTTTCCATCTCTCCGGAGCGGCCGATCATGGCGCCCAGTCCCTGCGAGAGCCTGAGCCGCTCGCGCAGTTGGCGGGTGGCGGTGTCGGTGACCAGCGAGGCCGAGGCGCGGTCCAGCACCGTGGACAATTCGTCCATGGCGAAGGGCTTGGCCAGGTAGTCCGAGGCTCCGCAACGCATGGCCTCGACGGCGGCGTTGACTGACCCGGAAGCGGTCATGGCGATGACCGCCGTCTGGGGGTAGAGCAGCTTGACCTCGCTGACCAGTTCCAGGCCCAGATTCGAGCCCGCCGGCAGATTGACCAGCAGGATGTCGGCGGCGCTGCCGCGCAGCATACTGCGGGCTTGCGTCATGTCGCCGGTACTCTCCACCGCGTAGCCCAGGCTGCTGGCGATTTCGGTGCAGGCCGAGCGCATGGCGGCGTCGGCATCGACTACCAACAGGTGCAAACGCACCTGCGGTTCCGTGAGTTGGGGGATAAACTCCATGGTTCTTGATGTTACAACTGTTTCGAGCATTGTGTTCGCCTCACGCGCAAATGGTTAACAGGTTTTTTTGTGGCCGAGGTGCCGGGAGTCTTTTCAGCTCCATGCATCGTTGATTTTCGTCCTTACGCCGTTGCCTTCCGCCCTGGTCAGAAACTCAGAGGGAGCGGGTGGGCAGCTCAATCTTGAAGCAGGCTCCGGACGGGGTGCGGTTGACGGCGTGAATGCTGCCGCCGGAGGACTCGACGATGGAGCGGGTGATGGACAGCCCCAGCCCGCGATGGGAGGCCGGCCAATTGCCGGGGCCGCCCATAGCAGATGCGCCGGGCCCGTAGGCGCCGCTGAAGCGGGTGCTGTAACCGGAGTCGAAGATCCTGCCCAGCGCCTCGGCGGGGATGCCCGGCCCGTTGTCTTCAATGGTCAGCACCAGCCGGGGAGTGAGGTGCGCTTTGGCATGAAACTCATGCAGGCTGATTGCGATGCGTCCCGCGGCGGGCATGGCTTCGGCGGCGTTTTTGACCAGATTGACCAGAATTCGGGTCAGGTCTTCGCCGGTCAGACGCACCGGCAGCGCGCCACCCTCGACATCCACGGTGAGGGCGATGGAGGGCCCGGCCAGGGCGGCGAGCAGATTGCGGTTGGCCAGCAGCTCCGCGGCCATATTGTGGATCGGCTCGGGGGGCAGCAGATCCCAGCGGCGCGCCAGCTCCAGCCGTTCCGCGCCATGAATATTGGCCTCCGCTCGTGCCGCGTCGTAGTTGCTGGAGAGGCCGGCGCCTGTGCCGGACACATCTGGGGCAATTCGGGCATCGAGCGTCAGCAGCTTCTCCACCAGGCGGCGGCTGGCCGTGGCCACCAGCCTCAGTTCGCCGGCGTAGTGCTGAAACGAAGAGTTGAGCACCCCCGGCTCCTCCAAAAGGTCGCAGTAGATCCCCAGCGCCGTGACCATATTGCGGGCGTCGTGGGCGACCTCGGCCAGGCTCTCGCCCTCACCGCGCATATTGGCCAGAGTCTCAACCACCGCCACCACACGCTTGCGCTCATTCACGGAGACTCCGGCCAGTCCCGCTACCGCCAGCCCAGTTCCAGCCAAACCGGTTTCCGCCATCACACTTTTTTTGAATTTCGCTGCCAGTCTTGTCTGCTGCATAAATTGCTCCTTCTCTTCAGGGGTCAGAGATCAGGGGGCAGTTTCCTAGTCCCTAGTCCCTCGTCCCTCGTCCTCGTTCTTCCCATTCCTGCTTTCCAGGATGAGGAACTGTCCTGTTCTAATACACGTAGCGTGCCAAACTAGGACACTTTTATTAAGTTCCTGATAAAGGAAGGGTCTAGCCTCAAATTCCCGTAAGGTAGGATGGAACCCTGCAAGGCTCCAGCTCCCAAAATGGGACAAGAGGAGGCGGCGCAATTGGGGTAAATAGCATTAATTCAATATGTTACGAAGAGATTCCTGTTCCGGACCGGAAAATTAGCTGTTTCCCAACCTGGGACGGCGCGTTCCAGATCGGCTTTCGTCCGCGACCGCAGGCCGTTTCCCGTACAATCTCTCCATGTCCAGCTCATCCACTTGCTTTCGTCCTGGCGGCAGAACTCCGCTCCAGCTTCGTCCCCTCACCCTCACGCCGGGCTTTGTGCAGACCGCCGAGGGTTCCGTTCTGGTCTCGCTGGGCAACACGCGGGTGCTGACCAATGCCACTATAGAACAAGGCGTCCCCGGCTGGCTGCGCAATTCAGGACGTGGCTGGGTGACGGCGGAGTACTCCATGCTGCCGCGCTCGACGGTGACCCGGACGCCGCGAGAGAGCGAGCGGGGCAAGATCGGCGGGCGGACGCATGAGATTCAGCGGCTGATCGGCAGGAGCCTGCGGTCTGTGGTGGACATGAAAGCGCTGGGCGAGCGGACGGTGATTCTGGATTGCGACGTGATTCAGGCCGATGGAGGGACGCGGACGGCGGCGATCACCGGAGCGGCGGTGGCGCTGGGGATTGCCCTGAAGGCGCTGGTCAAGGCGGGGACGCTGAAGCAATCGCCCATGAAGCAGTTGGTTGCCGCCACCTCGGTGGGCCTGGTCAATGGTGCGGCGCTGCTTGACCTTTGCTATGAAGAGGACTCGCAGGCCGAGGTGGACATGAATGTGGTGATGACCGAAGACGGCGGGCTGATTGAGACGCAGGCGACGGCGGAGAAGGGTTCATTTTCCCGCGCGCAACTGAATGCGCTTGTCGATCTGGCCGAGGTGGGATTGAAGGAGATTTTTGCGGCGCAGCGGGCGGTGCTGGGGGTGTAAGGGCCTTCAACTATGAAATATACAGATCATTACTAATGTGATAATGGTCTGTCAAAAATTTGAAATGTATGGAGACGCCGATGAGAATATTGTCTCTCTTTGTTTTAGCAACACTCCTGTTTTTCGCACAGATCAATCGGGCTCAAATGCCAACGGGGTTTTCCTGGGTAAACATTGAGTTAGATAAGACAACCATGGCGACAGTTCGACATGCGTTGCACGACACTTCAATTTCCTCTATTCGAGAAGTTGGATTGAAGGATGGCTTTGCGCTTGTTATGACCGCGTCAAGAGAAGCTGATGCGCCGACCCCAGACTATGATCGTTGGTCTATCTACAACATTTCGCTTGCAACAGGGAAAAGTCGTATTTTGGTCAGCGGCTATGGCGTGAAACTATTGGATTGGATCGGATCAAGCAAATCCGAGCTAGCGATTACTTACTATGATTGCTGGGAATGTGAGGCTGCGACGCTTTTTACAACACTCCGTTTTAAAAGTGGAATCGGGTGGAGGGCGCGGTGGTCCAACAAAACGCAGGACGGAGCCTACCCACAACCGGGCGCAGTTGTGTTAATGAATGACGTCGGAGATTCTTATGATGACAACGATGTGGATCAGGTCTTCGCGGTGATTTCGCAGCCGAACGACCGATTTTCCGCTGGACGCTGGACACACTATCGCTCTACCGAAACCGGGAAGATCAAGGATGATGTCGAGCGCTATTTCATTGATGCCACAACTGAGGAAGATCGTGTAGAAAAGTTGGACGGGCCAGCCGCTCTGAATTGGGAACGTAAGATTTGTACTCAGTCAAATATCTTGATTCAGCCGAGTATCGGTCAAACTACCAAAGCATGTCGAAATCTCTTCCATGCATCCGCGCCGCGTAAAGAGGTTAAGAAGTAAGTCTGATCGTTATTTCAATCGTTGTTTGCCCTTACCGCAGCACCGCTGACAGCAAGAGCGTCATTCCCAACCCGGCAAGGGACAAAATCGTCTCCAGCAACGACCAGGTCGCCAGCGTCTCCTTCAGCTCCAGCTTGAAGAAGGACTGGATCATCCAGAAGCCGGGGTCGTTGACGTGGGAGAGGACGATGGAGCCGGTCCCGGTGGCCAGCACCAGCAGTTCGGGGCGCACGCCGAGATGGCCCGCCATGGGCGCCAGAATTCCCGCGGCCACGGCCATGGCCACCGTTGCCGAGCCTGTGGAGACGCGCACCACGGCGGCCAGCAGCCAGGCCAGCAGCAGCGGCGGCATGCGCGCGCACAGAGCCAGGGCGACCGTCGCCTGGGCCGCGCCGGAGTCGCGCAAAATACCGCTCAGACCGCCCGCCGCGGCAAGAATCACCAGCACATTGGCGATGGGTTCAAAGGATTCGCCGGTCAATCTGCGCAGGCCCTCCGGGCCCTTGATTTGGATGTGGGGGCCGAGAGTCACCAGCGCGGCCAGCACGGCGATCAGCAGGGCAACATCCGCGTTGCCGATGAAGTGGAGAATCTGGTTAATGATGCTCTCGTGCGCAGTGAGCGCATCTGCCCAACTGCCCAGGCAGATGAGCGCCACCGGCAGCAGAATAGCCGCGGCGGCGCGGATGGGACCAGCCGAATACCCAGGTCCCCAAATGCGAGGGAGCTGCACCCCACAGACGAAGACCTGTCTGTGGGGATCCCGGAGCTGGGGCACCCGCGTCTCCCCATACGATACCGGCGCATGGTCAACGACTGCCGAGCCGAACTCCATACTCTGGGCGCGAAAGCTCCCCGCCCAGAATCGGCCCAACAACCATGCCAGCCCCGGCCCGGCCAGCGCGGCGGCGGGCAAACCCACAGCCAAACCCCATAGCATTGTCCGGCCCAGGTCGGCGTGGAACTCGGTGGTTGCCAGCATCGCCGCCGGATGCGGCGGCAGCACGGCATGAACGATGGAGAGCCCGGCCAGCATCGGCAGGGCGACGAGAATGGGAGGCTTTCCGCTGCGCCGCGCCGTCTCAGCCACAATCGGCAACAGCAGCACCAGGCCCACCTCGAAGAAGACCGGCATCCCCACCAGTATGCCCAGCCCTAGCATCGCCCAGGGCAGGCCCTTGATTCCACAGTTTTCAACCAAAACTTTGCCTAACGCAGTTGCACCGCCGCTGGAGGCTACCAGGCGCCCCAGCACCGCGCCCAGAGCGAGCACGATGGCGATGTGGCCCATCAGGTTGCCCACACCTGTTGCAAATGAAAGCGGCACCTGGACGAGCGGCATCCCCGAGGCCGCGCCCAGCGTCAGAGCCGCGATGCACAGTGCCAGCGCCGGATGCAGCCGGAGTTTTGCGATCAGCAAAAGCAGCAGCAGCACGGTTGCGGCGGCACAGGCTGCAAGGTAATAGTCGTGGGTAGTAGCAGCGGCAAGGGGCACGGGCAGATTATTCCACATCGGAGTGCGCCAGAGGAGAAAACCATCATGCACCCACATTGGAACGCGCCCTCCTGAATTGGGCCGCCGCTACGCCGCAAACCGCCTGTGTTCTCAGGCACACTTCTCTCTTGCGCGTCCCTGCTACCATATACATGATCGCAGTTCCTGCCGCCCGGCGGGCTGATACATGCACTGAAGCACTCGAACAAACGCCGCGGCTGGACCCAAATTCAACTTGCCGGATTGACCGGCGAACAGGAGAAAC
>CAWDQS010000167.1:0-25348 GCA_963804295.1 uncultured Acidobacteriaceae bacterium | reverse complement strand
TTGGGCGGAGCGGACCTGCGCCGCGGTGGATGTGGCCTGGTTGACGAAGGTGTCGGTGTCCTGGCGGGAGACGGCGTCGGATTGGACAAGACCTGTGTAGCGCTCGGCCTGGATGCGAGCGTTGTTGGCGTTGGCCTGTGCGGTGTTCAGGTCGGCCTCGGCCTGGGCCAGTTGCTGGTCCAGCTCGGGGGTGGCAATCACGGCCAGCAGAGCGCCCTTCTTCACTTTGGCGCCGATATCGAAAAACCATTTTGTTAAATAGCCGGAGGTCCGCGCGTAGATGGGCGAATCCGTATAAGAGGTTACGTTGCCGGGTAGCACGAAGCTGTCCACGGACGCGCCCGCACGTGGGGCGGCGACGATCACTGTGGGAGCGGCCAACTCCGTGGTGCGCTCGGCGAGCGCGGTAGAGGCATGAATGCGGCGCATAATGCCGAGGCCGGCCAGAACAACTGTGACGATGACAATGATAGCCATGCCCGCAAGAGCTTTGCGTGACGAAAAAGCTGCCTGTTCGGGCGCGGACTCGTGTTGGTGATCCGGTTGCTGGTTTGGATTGGATACGTTGCTCATAAAATCTACTCCGGTATCTCGTCAAACTCGTCGATGGTTCCGGCCATTGCCGCGCCGCGAGCCGTCTGGCGGCGGCCTTCCAGCCAGCCGTGAACGATGGAGAAAAATGCGGGAACAAAAAACAGCGTGGCCACAGTGGCCAGCAGCAGTCCGCCGATGACGGCGCGGCCCAGCGGAGCATTCTGCTCGCCGCCATCGCCCAGACCCAGGGCCATGGGAACCATGCCGATGATCATGGCCAGGGCGGTCATCAGCACCGGACGCAGGCGGACAAAGCCGGCATTGAGCGCCGCCGTGCGCGCGTCGCCCACCAGAATCTCGAGTTGCTCACGGGCAAAGCTGACTACAAGAATCGAGTTGGCCGTGGCCACGCCCATGCACATGATGGCGCCGGTGAGAGCCGGTACGCTGAGCCGGGTGTTGGTGAGGAAGAGAAACCAGACAATGCCGGCCAGAGCCGCGGGCAGCGCCGCGATGATGATGAAGGGATCGAGCCAGGATTGGAAGTTGACGACGATGAGCAGATAGACGAGAAGGATGGAAAACGCCAGCCCGCCCAGCAGGCCGATGTAGGAGGATTTCATGGTTTCGCTCTGGCCACGCAGGGTGAAGTGCGAGCCGCGCGGCAGTTCCGCCTGGTGTGCGGCGATGATCTTTTCTATCTTGCGCGTTACTGAGCCCAGGTCGGTTCCATCCACGTTGGCATAGATATCGATGACCGGCTGTACGTTGTAGTGGCTTATCGTGCCCAGTTCGGCGCCGGGGGTGACGGTGGCGAGGTTGCCCAGAACCTGGGTTGGAAGCGAAGCGCCAGGAGCGGCAGTGGAAGCCGCGCCATCGGGCTTCTGAACCGGAATAGATCCGGTGATGGGGAGGCTATTCAACTGGGCGAGCGAGTTGGTTCGATACTCCGGAGCCTGAATAGCGACGTTATAGGTAACGCCGTTTTTTGGGTCCATGTAAAAGCTGGGGGTGGTCTGGAAGCTGCCGCTGAGAGCTACCAGCAGGCTGGTGGCCACGTCTTTCTGGGTGAGGCCGATGCTCTGGGCGCGGGTGCGGTCCACATCCACCGTCATATTCGGTTCATCGAAGGGCTGCTGAATGCGCGCGTCGGCGGCGCCGGGGACATAGCGAACCTCATTCAACATACGTTCGGCGAGGGCGCGATTTCCATAGAGGTCGGGACCAACGATCTGAATGTCGATGGGCGACGAAAGGCCGAAGTTGAGAATCTGGGTGACGATGTCCACGGGCAGCACATAGAAGGTGACACCGGGATACTGGCGGGCCAGCACGGCTCGCAACTGCTCCACATACGCTGCTGTCGGATGGTGATCCTTGGTCAACTGGACCTGGATGTCGGCATCGGCAGTGCCGACAGGCGCCGAGGTCGAATAGGAGAGATTCAGTCTGGAGTTAGGCAGGCCAATGTTATCGACAATGGAAACGACCTCGTCGGCTGGAATATGCTCGCGGATGGTTGCGTCGATGTGATCACAGAGCAGTGCTGTCTCCTCGATGCGCGTGCCTGTGCGGGCGCGCACGTGAATCTTGAACTGGCCAGAGTCTACCGAGGGAAAAAAGTCCTGGCCTAAAAATGGCGCGAGTAGCGCCACTGAGCCAACGGCAAACAAGAGGAAGAGGACGAGAAAGACCACGGCATGATCCACACATAAGGTCAGCAGGCTCAGATAGGCGTGGCGAAAGCGCTCAAAGCCGGACTCGAAGCCCTGCTGGAAGCGAATGATGAAGTTGCGGCTGGATCGCTTGCGTTGTGTCTCAGCGTCGTCATGCTCTTTGAGCAGGTACTTGGCCATGGTGGGGACAAGAGTGCGGGAGAGGAAGTAGCTGGCCAACATGGCAAAGACCACCGCCTCGGCCATGGGGACGAAGAGGTACTTAGCTACGCCGCTCAGGAAGAACATGGGCACAAAGACGATGCAGATGGCCAGGGTGGAGACCAGCGCGGGGACGGCAATCTGCGCCGAGCCGTCGAGGATGGATTGCTCCAGTTCCTTGCCGGATTCGAGATAGCGATTGATATTTTCGATGGCCACCGTGGCATCATCCACCAGAATGCCGACGGCCAGCGCAAACCCTCCAAGGGTCATGATGTTGATGGTCTCGTGCAACATGGAGAGCACGCTGAGCGAACAGAGGATGGAGAGCGGAATGGAGACCGCAATGATGACCGTGGAGCGGAAACTCCCTAGGAAGACCAGGATCATGATGGCGGTGAGGCAGGCGGCGATGATGGATTCGCGAACTACGCCGTCTATGGCGCCGCGAACGAAGATGGACTGGTCGGAGAGAGCATCGATATGCGTCTGCGGCGGGATGCTTCCCTTCAGTTCCCGGCTCTCCAGCTTTTGGCGCACACTGCGGATGATATCCAGCGTGGAGGCCGATCCGGTCTTCATGACGGCCATCAGGATGGCGCGCTTGCCGTTTACATGCACGATGTTAGTCTGCGGCGGGTAGCCGTCGCGCACATGGGCCACGTCACGGATGTAGATGACCGCGCCATTCACCGCCTTGATGGGCAGGTTGTTCAGCTCATCGACGATCGGCGGGGCGGAGTTGGTTTCGACGGCGTACTCGAAGCGGTCGATCTTCATCGTCCCGGAGGGCGCGATCAGATTCTGCGCGGAGACGGCGTTGACCACATCGACCGGCGAGAGCCCCTTGGCCTGCAAGGCGTGCAGGTCCAGGTCCACCTGGATCTGGCGCAGCTTGCCGCCGTAGGGAAAGGGAGTCTGCTGTCCCTCGATGGTGGCCAACTGGGTGCGCACGTTGTTGGTGGCCAGATCGTTCAACTGCTGCTCGTTGAGCCCCTGCCCGGAAACGCCCAGCATCAGGATGGGCACGCTGGAGGCGTTGTACTGGATGATAAAGGGCGGCGTGGTGCCGGGCGGCAAACTGCGCAACTGCACCTGGCTGATGGCGGTAACCTCGGCCACGGCCTCGCCGATGTTGACATGCGGCTGAAAGAACACCTTGATAAGCCCAACGCCATTGAGCGATTGCGACTCGATGTGTTCGATGTCGTTGACCGTGGTGGTCATGCCCCGCTCGCTGTTCGTCACGATGCGGTTGGCTATCTCCTCCGCCGAGAGGCCGGTGAAGTTCCACACCACCGTGACCACCGGGATGTCGATGTTGGGAAAGATGTCCGTAGGCATCGTCTCGATGCTGAAGACGCCGAAAATCAGGATTAAAAGCGCAAATACGACGAAGGTATAAGGCCGCCGCAGCGCAAGCCGGACAATCCACATAGGGCAGGTACTC
Organism: uncultured Acidobacteriaceae bacterium; assembly: GCA_963804295.1. GTDB lineage: Bacteria > Acidobacteriota > Terriglobia > Terriglobales > Acidobacteriaceae > Telmatobacter. The sequence continues at coordinate 21,487 of CAWDQS010000167.1, read as the reverse complement.
GCTTCGGGTTCCGGGACCGGACGGCGCTCACAGCCCGCTCCGTTCCAACAACATACTCAAACTATCATCGTAGATGAACAAACCGGCGAAATGGGGTGCGCATGATAAATGAGGTTCCGCGTACTGGCTTTATTGACGGATGTGCACACGAAAAAGGCGCATTCACCCTGGAAGCGCTCGATTCGCTTAAAATAGTATCGTCTTGCATTCACGGGGACGCGTATCTCATTTGGGGAGATCCCTGGCTCCCGCAATGGATGCGCCTGGGCGGTCGAAACCTTTCAGGAATCTCAAGCGTCCGTAGAAACGAATACGGGCAGAGGGTCTTCCGCCCGGAGTGGTCACACCACCAGCCAACAGCGAACAGCTTACAGCAGAAAATTGTCCGTATGCATGTGAACTGAAAGCTGTCGGCTGCAAGCTGTAAGCCGAACAAATTGCGGGCATTCACTCAAGAGAACGGCGGGAATCGACATCATGTCCATTGAAAACGCTTCGGAGTCCCATCAGGCCTCATCTGGGATCGAGCAACAACCTTCCACACACAGGAGTTCCTGGGTGCGCATTGTGATTTATCTGGTGCTGCTCGGTCTCGTGATTCTGGTTGTCTGGCGAATCTATCAGAGCCAGAAGCAGAACGCGGCAAATAGCGCCAGTCAGGCGGCGGCATTGCAGAGCAGGCCGGTCCCGGTGCAGGTGGCAGCTGCCGAGCAGAAGCCGATGCCGATCTTTCTGACCGCACTGGGCACGGTGACGCCATACATGAGCGTTACCGTCAAGGCTAGAGTCAGCGGCGAACTCGAACCGGTCCGGTTCACTGAAGGCCAGCAGGTAAAGCAGGGCCAGACCATTATGGTGATCGACCCCCGGCCCTACCAGGCCGCATTGGACCAGGCCAAGGGCACTCTGGCGCACGATGAGGCGCTTTTGAAGAATGCCCAGGCGGAGTTTGCGCGCTACAAGGCTCTCTATGACGCCGGCGTGACTTCCAAAGAGACCTTGCAAACCGATGAGGCTGCACAAGGCCAATACTTGGGCGCCATCGAGGCCGATAAGGCCGCTGTCGAGACCGCACAGTTGCAACTCAATTGGTGCACCATCCAGTCACCCATCAACGGTAAAATCGGCCTGCGGCTGGTAGATCCTGGCAACATTATTACAGCCAACACTACTAACCTAGTCATTATCAATCAGTTCCAGCCAATTGCGGTTTACTTTACCCTGCCCGAGGACGAGCTTCCCCAAGTGCTGCGCAAGCTGGCGGCAGAAAAGCGCTTGGCCGTGGATGCCTACGACCAGGACAACATCCAGAAGCTGGCCACAGGCTATTTGCTTACCGCCGACAACCAGATAGACACCACTACCGGAACCGGCAAGCTGAAGGCCGTCTTCGACAACCGGGACGCGGCGCTCTTCCCTAATCAGTTCGTCAATATTCATTTGGTGATGGAGGAGCGGCCCAACGCACTGGTGGTGCCCTCGGCTGCTATCCAGACCGGCAACCAGGGTTCGTATGTGTGGGTGGTCGATAATGCCGACGCACAGGGAAGCGGAAGCGCCAGAATCCAGCTTGTGAAGGTAGCTTTAGCCGAGGGTCAGGTGACCATTCTGGACGGCGGCCTGCAACCGGGCCAGAACGTAGTGGTGGACGGCGCAGACCGGCTGAAGCCCGGGCAGAGCGTAACCGCCGGCATGGCTCATCAACGCGGCGGACAGGGCGCCAAGGCGCAAGGCGCAGGTCAGAGTGGCGGAAGCCCGTTCACGGCTCCCACCGCGGCTTCCAACCCCGGTGCGCCAACTGGCGACGGCAAACAAGATAAGAGGAACAAGCAGTGAGCCTGAGTCCTTCCCGGCCATTCATTCTGCGCCCGGTGGCGACCTCGCTGCTGATGGCGGCCATTCTGCTGGCGGGCTTTGTGGGCTACCAGCAGTTGCCGGTCTCCGCCCTGCCCGAGGTGGACTACCCCATCATTCAGGTGCTCACCTTCTACCCCGGCGGCGGGCCGGAGGTGATGGCCTCGTCGGTGACCGCGCCCCTAGAGCGGCAGTTCGGCCAGATGCCGGGACTGAAGCAGATGACTTCGGTCAGCTCCGGCGGCGGTTCGGTCATCACTCTTGAATTTAATCTGGACGAGAACATCGATGTAGCGGAGCAGGAGGTGCAAGCGGCCATCAACGCGGCCAACAGCTTTTTGCCCGCCGATCTGCCCAACCCGCCCATCTATAGCAAGGTCAATCCCGCCGATGCGCCCATCATGACGCTGGCGCTGACCTCCGACTCGCTGCCTTTGGACAAGATCGAAGACGCGGCCGACACCAATCTTGCCCAGAAGATTTCCCAGGTCACCGGCGTAGGGCTGGTTTCCATCGCCGGCGGGCAAAAGCCCTCGGTGCGCATACAAGCCAACCCGGCCCAACTGGCCGCGTACAACCTGAGCCTGGAAGACCTGCGTACCACCTTGGCAGCGGCCAACGTGGATCAGGCCAAGGGTACGCTGAACGGCTCGCGTCAGTCTTACACCATCGGCGCCAACGACCAATTATTATCCAGCGGCGACTACAAGCCTGTGATCGTGGCTTATCGCAACGGAGCCGCGGTGCGCGCTTCCGACGTGGCGATGATCGTCGATGCCGCCGAAAACTCCCAGCAGGCCGCCTGGATGGATCGCCAGCCCGCGGTCATCGTCAACATCCAGCGCCAGCCGGGCGCCAACATCATCGCCGTGGTGGACCGCATCAAGCTGCTGCTGCCCCAGTTGCAGTCCAGTCTGCCGGCCAGCGTACAGGTGAGGGTACTCACCGACCGCACCACCACCATCCGCGCCAGCGTCAGGGACGTGGAATACGAGTTGATGCTGACCATCGCATTGGTGGTGATGGTCATCTTCCTTTTTCTGCGTAATCTGGCGGCTACCATCATTCCCTCGGTCGCCGTGCCTCTGTCCATCGTCGGCACCTTCGGCGTGATGTACCTGCTGGGCTATTCGCTGAACAACCTTACATTGATGGCGCTTACCATCTCCACCGGCTTCGTGGTGGACGACGCCATTGTCATGATCGAGAACATATCGCGCTTCATCGAAGAGGGCCTAAGCCCGATGAAGGCAGCGCTCAAGGGCAGCGAGCAGATCGGCTTTACCATCATGTCGCTGACGGTCTCGCTGATCGCTGTGCTGATTCCACTGCTCTTCATGAGCGATGTGGTGGGCAGGCTCTTCCGCGAGTTCGCCATCACCCTGGCGGTCACCATCCTGGTCTCCGCCGTGGTCTCGCTGACGCTGACGCCCATGATGTGCTCGCGCATTCTCCAAGACAAGTCGGTCGCCAAACAGACGCGTTTCTACTATTGGTCGGAGAAGGTCTTCGACGCCGTCATCGCCGCGTATGGCCGCACTCTGAAGGTGGTTCTGCGCCACCGCTTCACTACACTGCTGGTCACCATCGGCACGCTGGTGGCCACACTCTTGCTCTACGTGGTGGTTCCCAAGGGCTTCTTCCCGGTGCAGGATACGGGCGTGATTCTGGGCATCAGCGAGGCTCCGCAGACGGTCAGCTTCACATCCATGGCCGAGCGCCAGCAAAGGCTCGTGGAGTTGCTCTTGCAAGACCCCGCCGTGGATAACATCTCTTCGTTTATCGGCGTGGATGGAACCAACACCACGCTGAATTCGGGGCGCATCCAGATTAATCTGAAGCCGCTCGATGAGCGCAAGATCTCCGCCACCGAGGTGATTCGCCGCTTGCAGCCAAAGCTCGCAGGCGTTGAAGGCATTCAGCTCTTCCTGCAGCCGCTTCAGGACCTCACCGTCGAAGACCGCGTCAGCCGGACAGAGTTCCAATACTCGCTGGAAGACCCCAATCCGGTTGAACTGGCCAAATACACGCGGCTGATGGTCAGCGAACTGGGCAAGGAGCCGGTGGTCACCGACGTGGCCAGCGACCTGCAAGATCAGGGCCTGGGCGCCAAGCTGGTGATCGACCGCGACACCGCTGCCCGGCTGGGCATCGCCATGGCCGACGTGGACAACACCCTCTACGACGCCTTCGGCCAGCGCCAGGTCTCCACCATCTTCACCCAGCTCAACCAGTATCACGTAGTGATGGAGGTGGGGCAGAACTTCCAGACCGACCCCACGGTTCTCAACAGTCTCTACGTCAAGTCGGGCAACGGATCTCAAGTCCCGCTGGGCATGGTGGCCCATTGGGAGCAGACGACGAACGCGCAACTGTCCATCGGCCACCAGGGGCAATTCCCCTCCACCGTGGTCAGCTTCAACCTGGCGCCGGGCAAGGCGCTGGGCGACGCCGTCAAAGCCGTCAACGCCATCGAAAAGCGTATCCAGATGCCGGTCGCCATCAACGCCAGCTTCCAGGGCACTGCCGCAGCCTTTCAAACCTCGCTGGCCAACGAGCCGCTGCTGATTCTGGCCGCGCTGATTACCGTCTACATTGTGCTGGGCGTGCTCTACGAGAGCTACATCCACCCCATCACCATCATCTCCTCGCTGCCCTCGGCGGGCGTGGGCGCTCTTCTGGCCCTGCTGATTACGCGCACCGAGTTCAGCGTGATTGCGTTGATCGGCATTATTCTGCTGATCGGCATTGTGCAGAAGAATGCCATCATGATGATCGACTTTGCCTTGCAGGCCGAGCGCCTGGAGGGCAAAACAGCCGAAGCCGCCATCTTCCAGGCCTGCCAGTTGCGCTTCAGGCCCATCATCATGACCACAATGGCCGCCATGCTGGGAGGATTGCCGCTGTGGCTGGGCGGCGGCGTGGGCGCCGAGTTGCGCCGGCCGCTGGGCATCACCATCGTCGGCGGGCTGATCTTCTCCCAGATGCTCACTCTCTACACCGTGCCGGTCATCTATCTTTACTTCGACAAGCTGGCGCAGCGCATGAAGCCGCGCGATCTTCAACTCCACGAGCAGCAACCGGCCAGCGCCGACTGAGGAGAAGGACCAATGCATCTTTCCGCACCCTTCATTCAGCGCCCGGTAGCCACCTCGCTGCTTAGCTTGGCTCTATTATTGGCCGGCTCGGTGGCCTACTCGCTGCTGCCTGTGGCTTCGCTGCCCAACGTCGACATGCCGGTGATCGGCGTCGGGGCGGGTATGCCCGGAGCCAGCCCGGAGACCATGGCTTCTTCGGTCGCCACTCCGCTGGAGCGCCAGTTCGGGCGCATCGCCGGCGTCAATCAGATGACCTCGTCCAGTTCGCTGGGCTCGGCCTCAGTCGCTCTGCAATTCGACCTGAGCAAGAACATCGATGCCGCCGCCCGCGACGTGCAGGCTTCCATCAACGCCGCGCGCAGCCAGTTGCCCTCGTACCTGCCTCAAAATCCCAGCTATCGCAAGGCCAATCCCGCCGAAGCCCCGATCCTGATTCTCTCGCTCACCTCCGACGTACTGCGCAAGCCGCAGATCTACGATCTGGCCAACTCGATTCTGGCGCAGAAAATTTCGCAGATCAACGGCGTGGGCCAGTGCTTCGTTATGGGCGGCTCCAGCCCGGCGGTCCGCGTCGAGTTGAACCCCATGCTTTTGGGAGCAAACGGCATCGGACTGGAGGCGGTGCGCACCGCGCTCGCCGGAGCTAACGCCAACCGGCCTAAAGGCGCATTCCAAAGCGCGGATCAGCGCTGGCAGATCAGCGACAACGATCAGATCTTCCATGCCAGCGACTACGCGCCCATCATCGCCGGCTATAACAAGCAGACCGGCGCAGCGGTGCGCGTAGCCGACCTGGGCACGGTTACCGACAGTGTCTCCGACATCCGTAACGCCGGCGTCAGCGGCATCAATACTTCCCGTGCCCCCGGTCAGCTCAAGGATGCGGTGCTGATTATCATCTTCAAGATTCCCGGCGCCAACGTCATCTCCACCGTGGATAGTGTGATGGCCGAGATGCCGCGCTTGCAGGCCGCCATTCCGCCTACCATCCAGATCAACGTAGCCGTGGATCGAACCACCACCATCCGCTCCAGCGTGCGTGACGTGGAGCTTTCGCTGTGCATCAGCGTGCTGTTGGTAGTGCTGGTGGTCTTTCTTTTCCTGCGCGAGATCTGGGCCACGATCATTCCGTCGATTGCTGTGCCGCTCTCGCTGATGGGCACCTTCGGCGTAATGTGGCTGCTCGGCTACACCATCGACAACCTCTCGCTGATGGCGCTCACCATCGCTACGGGCTTCGTAGTGGATGATGCCATCGTGGTGATCGAGAACATCACCCGCTATCTCGAAATGGGGGACACTCCCTTCGAGGCTGCGATGAAAGGCTCGCGCGAGATCGGCTTCACCGTTCTCTCGATGAGCACGTCTTTGATCGCCGTATTCATTCCCATTCTGCTGATGGGCGGCATCGTTGGCAAGCTCTTCCGCGAATTCGCCGTCACGCTTTCGGTGGCTGTCGCCGTCTCCATGCTGGTCTCGCTGACCACCACCCCCATGCTCTGCGCCAAATTTCTCAAGTCGCGCGACGAGAGTCGCCACGGTTCCATCTATCGCTTGAGCGAGCGCGGCTTCCAATGGCTGCACAACGAATACGCCGCCGGCCTGCGCTGGGTTTTACGCCATCAGTGGCTGATACTGGGCGTGGTTATCGGCACGGTGGCCCTCAACGTCTACCTCTATAGCATCGCGCCCTTCGGCTTCTTCCCGCAGCAGGATACAGGCCGCATGGGCGGGCAGACCCGCGCCGTGCAGGACATCAGCTTTGACGCCATGAAAGTCAAGCAGCAGCAGCTTGCGCAAATGGTCCTTGACGATCCGGCAGTTCTCTCGGTCACCGCCTTTGTCGGCGGCGGCGGACCCGGCGGGGGAAGCACGAATGTGGGAGGAATGTTTATTGCGCTCAAGCCGCTTAGTCAGCGCCCCGGGCGCGTCTCCGCGGACCAGGTCGTGAATCGACTGCGCGGCAAGCTCAACAGCGTCCCCGGAGCCATTCTTTACCTCCAGGTTCAGCAGGAGTTGCAGAGCGGAGGGCGCGGCAGCGCCGCACAATACCAGTACACGCTCTCCGACGAGAACCTGGACGAACTGAACAACTGGGCGCCGCTACTGCTGGCTCGCATGAGGGACCAGAGTGTGATGCCCGAATTGCGCGACGTGAACAGCGACCAGCAGAATCAAGGCTTGGCCGCCAATCTGCTCATCGACCGCGACGCTGCATCACGCCTCGGCATCACCGCCAGTGCCATCGACCAGGTGCTCTACGACGCCTTCGGCCAGCGTGAAGTCTCCACCATGTACACCGCGCTCAATCAGTACTTTGTTGTCATGGAGGTCGATCCCAAATTCCAGCGCAGCCCTGACGCGCTCAATGGCATCTTCATCAAGTCCTCCACCGGGTCGATGGTTCCGCTCTCCGCCATCGCTCACTTTGAGCAGCAGCGGACCGCGCTGCAGGTCAACCATCAGGGCCAGTACCCGGCCGTTACGCTTAGCTTTAACCTGGCGCCCAACGTAGCCCTGGGCGATGCCGTTGCCAGTCTGGAAAAGCTCCAGCGCGAGATGAATATGCCCACATCCATCCACGCCACCTTTCAGGGAACCGCGCAGGATTTTCAAACTGCGAAAAAGAACATACCGTGGCTGATTGCCGCCGCGGTGTTAGCTGTCTACATCGTACTCGGCATTCTCTATGAGAGCCTGATTCACCCGTTCACCATTCTCTCCACCATCCCCCCGGCCGGCGTAGGCGCCCTCCTGGCTTTGAGGCTCTTCAATATCGACTTGAGCATCATCGCCCTCATCGGCGTCATCCTGCTCATCGGCATTGTCAAGAAAAACGCCATCATGATGATCGACTTTGCCCTGCAAGCCGAGCGCGACCAGGGTTTGCCGCCGGTCGAGGCCATTTATCAGGCCTGTTTGCTGCGCTTCCGCCCGATTATGATGACGACAATGGCCGCGCTCTTCGGCGGGTTGCCGCTGGCCATCGGCATGGGCGTCGGCTCAGAGTTGCGCAAGCCGCTGGGCATCACCATCGTCGGCGGCCTCATCGTCTCGCAGATGCTCACTCTCTTCACGACCCCAGTTGTTTATCTCTTCTTCGACCGCCTGCAATGGCGCGTGATGAAACTGCGCAGGATCGGCGAGGAACTGGAAGGCGCGGCTGCGGACTGAGAACGTGCTTCTAGTCCCTAGTCTGTAGTTTTCTAGCTTTTGTGCATAAGCGGTAACATCGCGCCATTGAATGTGGAGAAGAAAGGCAAGCCCATGACAAGAAAAGAGGCCATACTGCTGGTCAGCCGCGCTATAGCGGTGATTCAATGGAGTTACGCGCTCGTCGAGGTCACTACCCTGGCAACCTGGTTCCTATCTTTGCATCACTATACGAGCCGAATCAATGCATCAATGGCTCTACCTTCGGACTATTACTTTAAGAGCTATGACCAGATAGGTATTGCATTCAACTTTGCGCGGATAGCGATTCTGTTGCTTTTTGCGTTCCTCTTCTGGAACTGCGGGCCTTGGATTGAGCGCGTCTTGTTGCCGAATCGCGAGGATCAGGATAATACGGCGAGAGCCGGGCAGGGAGCTAGCAGCTAGAAGCTGATAGCTGCTAGTTCTTCAGTCTGAAAATGTATTTTCCTGCACCTTAGTCCGCTCGATCAGCTTCACGGGGTAGTATGCGTTGCGGATGTACTGCTTCACCATGCGGTTTGTGTTGAAGTAGGAGCCGTTGAAGGCCAGTGTGTTGCGCATCAGCTGTGCCCACTTTTCCGGCGCTTCCAGGTAGAGAGGCACAATCGCCGTTTCAAGTTTATGGTAGAGCGAATCGGCCTCGGCAGCGTCATCGGTGCCGTCTTCGATGGCCCAACCGGTGAATCCCTCGATGCAGCCCTCGATCCACCAGCCATCTAAAACAGACAGGCTGGGTACGCCGTTCAACGCGGCCTTCATGCCGCTGGTGCCCGATGCCTCATAGGGCCGGCGCGGCGTATTCACCCACACATCCACGCCCGCCGTGAGCAATGCTCCCAGATTCCAGTCGTAATTATCGAGGTAAACAATGCGCAAAGCGTCGTTGGAGAGTCGGGTAGCGTCCGCGACGACCTGCTGAATCAGAGCCTTGCCGGGATCATCCTGGGGATGCGCCTTGCCGGCGAAGATAATCTGCAAGCCTCCTGCCCTGGCGGCAATCTCCAGCAGGCGTTCGGGATCGGTAAACAACAGAGTAGCCCGCTTGTAGGTGGCGGCGCGCCGGGCAAAGCCGAGAGTGAGCACCTTGGGATTGAATACCAGAGTGGTTCGCTTGGCCACCTCGGCCAGTAGCGCTTTCTTGTTGCTGGCATGTGCCGAGACAATCTCCTGCTCGGGCAGGTCGATGGCATTGCGCATATAAAGGTTGTCGCGCCGCCACGAGGAGAAGTGCGCATCCATCAGATTCTGGAAGGACTCGGAGACCCAGGTGGGCGCGTGAACGCCGTTGGTGATCGAGTTGAGCGCAAACTCCGGGAACATCGCGCGGGAGACCCTTGCGTGCTGCATGGCCACACCGTTGGCATAGCGCGAGAAGCGCAACGCCAGCAGCGTCATATTCAACATTTCGTCGCGAAAGCAGCCCATCATTTCCAGGCGCGCCGAGCGGTCGGCCCCCAAAATGCGAATAGACTGCTCGGCGCTGAAGCGGTCGTGCCCTGCCGGAACCGGGGTGTGCGTGGTGAAGACGCACCTCTTCCGCACCTGCTCGATATCGGCTTCCGTGGCCGCGCCCAGCGGTCCTCCGCCCAACTGGCGCTCCAGCAGCGCCAGCGTCAGCAGCGCCGCGTGGCCCTCGTTCATGTGGAAGACGTTTACCTGATAGCCCAGCGCGTGCGCCATGCGTACTCCGCCCATGCCCAGCACAATCTCCTGCTGCAATCGGTAGTTCGTGTCTCCCCCATAAAGATGATCGGTGAGGCCGCGATCCCAGCCCGAGTTTTCGTCCAGGTCCGTATCCAGCAGATAGATGGGCACCACATGCCCAGAGCGGCCTGTCATGTCATAGCGCCAACAGCGCATGGTCACAATGCGGCCTTCGATGGAAACTGTAACCCGCGCCTTCTCCTCGGTGCAGAAATCCGAGGGATTCCACAGTTGAACGTCCTCGTTCTGCTTGCCGTTTTTGTCCAGGAGCTGCTTGAAGTATCCCTTGCGATGCACCAGCGAGAAGGCCGCCAGCGGAACGCCCAGGTCGGCCGCGGAGCGCAGCGTATCTCCGGCAAGAACGCCCAGACCGCCGGCGTAGGTGGGCATGTCGGGGTTGATTGCGATCTCCATCGAGAAGTACGCTACCAGGCCGGAGCTGGGAACTGGTTCGTAAGAAAACGGCTCGGATGATGTCGGATGCATGGCTTTCTTGTCTCCACGGCGCTCCAAAACAGAGAAGCGACGCACGGGGATGAAATTGAACAGTGCTGCCGGACGGGCGTAAGCAATATTCCCCGGCCGTTATAGAGGCAAACTCCTATTGATTCTAACAAGGAAGGCTTGTATGAATCGCCGAATTGGGGAATTCGGCAGTGTCCTGTTGAATGAGTTGACCATCTGGGGATTAAGCCAAGCATATTTTCCGCATTCAGGCAGAACTCAAGTTGGTCCCTGATACTTCCGGCGGTTCAAGGCGATCGTCAGTCAACTGCGATAATCTCCCATCACCTCCGCGCAGCTGTCAGCCAATATCTCCCAGATGCGATCCAGCCACACCTCGTGCTCGGGCTTCATCAATACCGAGCGCAGGCAAGTGACCAGCCCAGCGCCGTTTGACGCGCTGCTATGCGGTTCCAGCTCAGTCGCAGGCTCAAACCATGCCGACGGCAACTGCACCAGCGCCAGATGCAAATCCCGCGCAGCGCAGGCGGAGAAAATCTGTTGCGCCAGCGCGGAAGAATGCTCCAACGATTCGGCGTTCACCTTCCACACCACAATGTCGAGCTCCGGTGCTCCGGCTGCCAGCGGCTGAAAGCGTCTGTCCTTGTCCTGACGCAGCCTCCGGTCTAATTCGAGGGCCGCCGCCCTGCTGCTGGCCAGCCCGCGGGCAAACTCGCATCCCGGCACAAGCGGCAAAAGCCGCTGCGTGGCCCACAAAGCGACCGCCGAGGCTCCGGCCCGCGAACACTCCAGGCTGATCTCGCCCAGGTGCAATTGTTTCGAGGTGAAGTAGGTGTAGGGAGAATCGTGCTTGTAGAAACGACCCACCGATGGGTCGCGGAAGAGCACGCAACCGCATCCGTAGGGCTGAAGTCCGTGCTTGTGCGGGTCGATCACGATGGAATCGGCCTGGCTGATGGCCTCAAAGGCCCGCCGCGCCGGTTCGTCCAAGGCATCGGGAATCAGACGGAAGTAGCCGCCGTAGGCTGCGTCCACATGAACGCGAAAACCATATTGCTTGCTTAGTGCGAGAATTCCATCCAGCGGGTCCACCGCGCCCAGTGCCGTGGTGCCCAGCGTAGCGACGACCGTGCCCACATCGCCTTTGCGCACTTCTGTCTCCAGCGCCTCCAGGCTCATGCGTCCGCGGCGGTCGGCGGCAATCGGCGCATACTCCAGCTTCAGCACGGCGGAGATGCGCTGGTGTGTATAGTGCGCTTGATCGGAGCCGACAATCCGTTTGCCCAGCGCCAATTGTCCGGCCACCCACAACGCCTCCAGGTTGGCCATCGTGCCGCTGGAGGTCAAATGGCCCAGAAATTCCGTCCAGCCGAAGATTCCGGCAATTCCCTGGACGGCCTCAATCTCTAACTCCGAACTGGCCCAGCCCCCGTCGCGCGCGTGGTTGTTGGGATTGATCGTCATGGCCAGAGCATAGGCGGCCCTCGCCACAGGGTGCGGCGGCTTGAGCATCTGCCCGGCATAGAGCGGATGAAAGAAGGGAAAGTTATCACCCATGCGGCGCGCCACATCCTCCAGAACTCGTTCCATTGCCACCGGGTCTAACGTGGACTCGAAGGCGGGCAATGACGCGAATTGCTTTTCCAGCAACTCTGTGGCGCGGGACAAAAAGCTGGGAACGGGGTCCTGGGGCATGGTAACCTTTCGCGGTAACACAACAAGATTACGACGTTAAGGCTATCTATTTCAACAAGTTCCAAATTATATAACAGGAAAAATGTAGCCGGAGGATACATTTTTAGCACTTCTTTATAAATAGGGATGCTACACTGCTTTCAGCGTTAGACCGAAGCGGGCGTGAGCAGCACTCGCCCTACCAGCAAGATTCTGCCAGTGGTCGCTCCGATTCATCCAGCGCAATTCAATTCAGGAAATACGAACAAATGGAACAAGGCACCGTGAAGTGGTTCAACGACGCGAAGGGCTTCGGCTTCATCTCGCGTCAGAACGGCGAAGACGTATTCGTGCATTACTCTGCAATCACCTCCAGTGGTTTCAAGAGCCTGCAGGAAGGCCAAGCCGTGCAGTTCAACGTAGTGAAGGGGCCCAAGGGGTGGCAGGCTGCCGACGTCCAGCCGCTCTGAACCCACCGGCCTGATTCCGGCAGAATCTAGCAAACACAAGCGAGGGTTGGGAGCAATCCCATCCCTCGTTTGCTTTTATATTCGGATGGACTTGCGCCGGAAGATGCACCACTGTGACATGTAAATTGGGCGCCACCTCCGCAAGACCTGAAATTGCGCGTCTTCCTTTAAATACATCAGGTGGTCGTGTGGACTGGTTCGAGGCTGGTTCAGCTTGAACTTTTCTAGTTTCTCCAGTATCCAATCCGCAGGCGGGTAGGGGGTAGTAACCATAAGCCGCCCCCCGGGCTTCAGAAGCGCGAAGCAATCTTCCATACAATCGACATGCTCCAGCAATTCAAAGGCGACAATCACATCGAAGGACTGGGTGACGAGGCCTAGACTCCTCCACTCGCGAATATCGCCAACGATATTGGCTGGAGGGTTTATGTCGATAGAAATGATTTGGCGCACACCGCGTTCTCTCAGATATTTACCGACCCAGCCGTCGCCACAGCCGACCTCAAGCACCATATCATCCTTTGAGACCGCATCAAGGAAATACGTCTTCTTTAACTTACGTGCGATACTGCTAAGAATCTGCATCCAGTTCCACCCTGTCCCGACATCGTTCACTGATAAATCAACTCGCTCCAGATGGTCAGCATTTTGCACTTGATGAATAGGCTGGCCAAATAAGGAAAGCGCAAGGCAGCATGAAGGCAGGTGCGAATAATAAGCCTACAGCGTTACTACGGAGTGTACAGTATTGACCAGTCAACATCTCCTATTCGCCGTTCACCCCTACCCCGAGCCCCTTATTGCGTCCATAACAGAGCGCGCTCCCGGCATTTTCTGTAACGGCCACGCCGATCCAACCGCTATAGCGAAACCGGAGTAACTTTATCCATAGCCAACATCGCCAAGTGGCTCTTTCCTCACCGGGGTTCCCGCGGACAGGTCTTCATCCGCGGGGTGGAAGTAAAAGACACCATGAACACCCCCAATTAGGATATGTTCACTCTGGTTTCGCTCCAGGCGCATGGCTTCTGCCACGCTTTCTTTGGCATCAGTGAATTGTATGCGGGGGCGTCTCTGGCATCTTGTACGACTCACGGGGCGGTTGAAGATTGGCCTGAGGCAATGCACAGTTGCAGTGTCTCGCAAATTAGAGCGCGCGAGCGATTCAATTTTGCAGGGAATTTTGTATTGTATTGTATTATGTCCATCATGAGATGGGAATCGAGCGGCTTGAACGCAAATCCGGTCTTTCAGACTGAGTGGTGGACGCCGCGGCTAGCGTGGCCGGTCATTGCAGCCGCCGGAGTCCGCCTGACGCTGCTGGCTGTCACACTTGCCCGAAGTGGAACCAGCGCACTCTTCCATGCCGACACCAGCAGCTATCTCATACCTGGACGCAACCTGCTGCTGCAGGGACGGTTTTTTGCAGACGGCGTGCCGGACCTGTTACGTACGCCGGGTTATCCGTTCTTTCTTGCCATAACCAGCCTTGCCGGTTTGCCCGTGGCAGCAGTGATCAATGTGATGATTTCGGTCTTCACGATTGTTCTCGTATGGAGGCTGGGATGGACGGTCTTCAAGGATAACCGTATTGCGCTGGGCACGGCGTGGCTGGCGGCGATTGAACCGGGGATCGTCTCCTTTTCCTACGCACTGCTCTCGGACACTCTGTTACTCGCGCTTCTTCTGTTGAGTATAGAACTGCTGGCCTCATTCTTGCGCGTGCATCATTTGCGAGTGCTTGCGGCGGCTGGACTGTGGCTTGCCGCGGCAACCTTTGTACGTCCGGCCACCTATTACCTGCCGTTTGCGCTGACTTTAGGATTGATTGCAGTATTGGCGCGCGTGCCGGGTTTGCGCTGGAAGGCGCACGCCGTGATGCTGCTCAGCGTGCTGCCCTGGCTGGCCGCGTGGCAGATGCGCAAACGGGTTGAGACCGGCTATAACGGCTTCTCCTGCGCCGGGGAGACGAACCTCTACCCGCTGGCCGCCGCCAATGTATCCGCACATCTGGAGAAACGGCCTCCCATGGATGTGCGCAGCGAGTTCGGCTATGGCAACTTTACCGGTAACAGCGGGCAACTCTATCTCTTCCCTGCTTATCTTGCGCTGCATCCTGAGCAGGCCGGCTGGAGCCAGGAAGAGCGCATCGTCCATATGCACTCGGCGGCCGTGAGCATCCTTCGAGCGCATCCCTGGATTTATCTGCGCGTCTGTGTGACGAGTTGATATATCCGATCTTTTCGCCGCAGGTCTATGATTTCAGACCGATGCCGGGTTCGACAGGCCTGGATCATACCGCCGGCTTTGTGGAAGATGGTTCGGCATGATGGCAGATCGCGCTCCTCCTAACCAAGACATATCCCTGGATGACGGCCGAGAATATGGTTTTGAGTTGTTTTTACTGGGGCTCTATTTCTTTGCGGCACGGGGAGTATTTGTTGCGTCGAAGGGAGTTTTTCACGTCAGATTGCACGGCGCCTGCCTGGGTTTGCCGCTGGGCACGTCGCTTTACTTCCTTGCTGTTACCGCCGCGATGGGAGGGCTTTCAGGAGGCGCGCGTTACCGGCATCCGGTGATGCCATTTGCCTGCATACTTGCCTCAGCGGGCTTGCGGAGCAGAAAGACATTGGCGGGATAAAGCGCAATTGATTTTGTCTGTGCGCGGGGAGATTCCTGGAGGCTGTTGACTCTCATGCGAGAGATCGCAGGCTATCTACGAGAGCAGGTTTTCTCGAAAGGCTGAATTTGTGAGCGGCAAGAAGGCGATCATCATCGGAGCAGGCCCAGCCGGACTAACGGCGGCCATCGAGTTGCAGCGCAATTCGGCAATCAAGCCCATCCTGATCGAGGCCAGCCAGGAGATTGGCGGCATCTCGCGCACCATTCGCTACAAAGGCAACCGCATGGACATCGGCGGCCATCGCTTCTTCTCCAAGTCGGACCGGGTGATGCGGTGGTGGCTGGAACTGATGCCGGTGGAGGCCGGTACAGGCGCGACTGGCGAGTTGCGCTATCAAGGGCAACAACGCGATCTTCCCGCGGCAAATGATGTGCATGATCCGCAAACGGAAGATCTGGTCATGCTGGTCCGTCAGCGTAAGAGCCGCATCTATTTCCTGCGCCGCTTCTTCGACTATCCCGTCAGCCTGACCGCGGCTACTTTCAGAAATCTGGGCATGGTTCGCACCTTTCGTTGCGGCGTCAGTTATCTGCGCTCGGCGCTGCTTCCTCAGCGCCAGGAGCGCTCGCTTGAGGATTTCATCATCAACAGGTTTGGCAAGCAGCTTTACCAGACGTTTTTCAAGACGTATACCGAGAAGGTGTGGGGGGTGCCATGCCATGAGATCAGCGCCGAGTGGGGCGCGCAGCGCATCAAGGGACTATCTCTCAAAGGGGTTGTAATTCACTTTTTCAAGAAGACTCTTGTCCGATGGCGCTGCGGCGACATTGCGCAAAAGAAGATAGAAACATCATTAATAGAAAAGTTTCTCTATCCCAAACTAGGCCCCGGCCAGCTTTGGGAACATGCGGCGGACTTAGTTCGCCAGGGCGGCGGTGAGATACACTTCGGGATTCAGATTGACCGCATCCGCGTAAAGGGGAACATGGTGGTTTCGGTTGAAGGTCGCAACGAGGCGGGAGAGCGGGTCACTTATGCAGGAGATTATTTTTTCTCCACCATGCCCATCCGCGATCTGGTGCGCGGCCTATCCGCGCCCGTTCCCGCTGAAGTGAGCAAGGTCGCCGAAGGCCTCATGTATCGCGACTTTATCACCGTCGGGCTGCTGGCCAGCAAGCTCGCCGTCACGGAGACGGACGGCTCTCTGCTCAAGGATCACTGGATTTACATTCAGGAGCCGGACGTGGTGGTCGGACGCTTGCAGATCTTCAATAACTGGAGCTCATGGCTGGTCGGTACTCCCGGCAAGGTTTGGATTGGCCTGGAATACTTCTGTAATGAAACCGACCCGCTGTGGAAGCTATCGGATGAGGAGATGGCCAATTTCGCCATTGCGGAGATAGCCAGAATCGGGATTCTGAAGGCTGAAGATGTCGAAGATTCCCACGTTGTCCGCGCTCCCAAGACTTATCCCGCCTACTTTGGCAGCTATAACCGCTTTGATGTCATTCGCAACTATCTGGACGGCTTTGAGAATCTCTTCCTGGTGGGCCGCAACGGCATGCACAAATACAACAACCAGGACCACTCCATGCTGACCGCCATGACCGCCGTGGATAACATCGTCAACGGCGTCAAGACAAAGGACAACATCTGGGCCATCAACACCGAGACGGAGTATCACGAGGAGAAGGCGGAGAAATAACCGTCCCAGAAAAAACTCGCCCCCTCACTTCCTCTGATTTTGACGGAAGGAGGGGGCGAGTTCGTGTTCAATGCGCTGTGAGCGGTTGCGCGGCCGGTTGCTCGGACGTCTTCTCAAACAGTTCCAGGTTTTCGCCTTTCCACACCATCGCGGAGTGTATGCGGTCATAGCCGCTGGGGTGGTCGAAGAAAATCCTCTCCTCCCATTTGTCGGGCCGCATTTTGCGGTATTCGCTTAGATGGATCGCGGCTTGGGCAAAGCCATCCGGCTGGCGTGCGGCATTCAGGCCGAACATGTCAGCTTCTTTCTCATGCATCCGGGTCTCGGTATTCGACACCGGCGTGAGCACAAAAAAGAAGATGCCGGCCAGCAAAATGACCAGTGGGAGTATGGCCGGGTCGCCAACGCCGCGAATCTGCCAGCGATCACCCCAGCGCTTCAGCGACCATTGCAACCCCCAGAAGAGGCCAGCGAAGTAAAGCAAATTTACGACCGCTTGGAAGAAAATGCTCTTGGGAATGTGGTTCAACACGTAGTGGCCCATCTCGTGGCCCATCACCGCCTGAATCTCCTCGGGCGAACCGCGATGCAGCAGGTTGTCGTTGAGCGTGATGCGCATGGTGTTGGCAAAGCCGCTCACATTGGCGCTCATGCGTGTAGTCTGCTTACTGGCGTCGATCTGGTAAACATCGTTGGTGGGGATCCCGTTGGCATGCGCCATGCGCAAAATCGGGACTGTAATCTTGGAATCGTTCAACCGGGTAACCTTGTTAAAGATCGGCTGAATAAAGACTGGGCCGATCGCAACAGCCACAGTCAAAAGGCCAGTCATTGCCACCGCTCCCCATATCCACCAGCTGCGTGGCAGCCGGCGCACGATGGCGAACAATAGCATGACCGCTAAGGCGCCAAAGACCAGGCCGAGCAGCAGATTCTTGCCCTCATCGCCCATCCAGGGCCAAAAACTTTGCGTGGCCAGGCCGTACTTGTGCTCGCGCACGTAGTTCTCATAGAACTCGAGCGGAAAGCCAAGCACCGAGGTCAACACGAGATATTGCACCCAGTAGAGTGCGTCTTGCAGCCATCTGAATCGTGTGATGCGCTCGGCCAGGTCACGCATCTTGGCTGACCAGCGCAGGTTCAACAGCAGCAATGCAACGACCGAGCCATATAAAAAATCCCAGAGAATCAGCCAATAACCGCCTTCAAAATATGCATTGGAACGGGCCGTGGCTTCTGGCGGAATCATCGCCATGTACGCTTCCGTGGCGGCATCGGCGTTGAAGTGTGCCGAAGGCTGGGCCGCAACAGGAACCTTGGTGATGTCCACGTTGGGTTGAATGGCGGGTTGGGCGTGGGCGTAGCCAAGACCGAAGGCCGCAAACAAGACGAGGAGCACAAGGCTCCGTAAACGCCAGACCATAGGGAAACCTCTCTCTGATAGATGTTTTTGCCCAAACGGGGACGTACAAGGACTACTTCATCCAAGATAAGCCATGAATAGCAGTTACGCGCATCGGTTGAGGATTGTTCCGGTCCTCTTCGGTATATCCTAAAGTGTTGATACATAGCGCAGCCATTCCGTGGCTGGAAAATCTAGGATCCCTATGCCCATGAGCACAAAGACCATCGCCGTACACCTGCCCGACGGAGCCATTCGTGAAGTGCCCGCCGGGACAACGCCTCTGGAGATTGCCAACTCGATTTCGCCGCGGCTGGCAGCAGTCGTCGTGGCGGCGCGCCTGACCCCGGCCGGCGCAGCCGTGAAGCAGAGTTCCGCCTCTGACGAGCACGCCTCTGAAGCTGCCATGTATACCGCCGAGGATGCGGCCGGTCCGCGCCTTGTGGACCTGACCACGCCATTGACCGCCGATACGCGCCTGGAACTGGTCAAGGAGAATGACCCGGACGCGCTCAAAGTGCTGCGCCACTCCGCCGCGCACGTGCTGGCCACGGCGGTTCTGGAACTGTTTCCCGACACCAAGCTGGGCCACGGTCCGGCCACTGACTCCGGATTTTTCTACGATTTTCATCGCGAAAAGCCCTTCGTCCCCGAGGAGCTGGCGCTGATTGAAGCCAAGATGGCCGAGGTGATTGCGCGCGACGAACCGTTCAAACGCGAATCCGCTCCGAGAGAGAAAGCTCTGGAAGACTTTGCGCGCGACGGCGACTTCATGAAGGCCCACTTCGTGACCAAATTCACCGTGCCCGGCGACCAGGTCAGCTTTTATCGCAACGGCAACTTCGTGGACTTTTGCCGCGGTCCGCACGTGCCCTCGACGGGCCGCGTCAAGGCCGTCAAAGTGACCAGCCTGGCCGGAGCTTACTGGCTGGGCGACGAGAAAAATCCGCAGTTGCAACGCATCTACGGCACCGCATTTTTCTCGCAGAAAGAATTGGACGCCCACTTTGTCCGCCTGGAAGAAGCCGCCAAGCGCGACCATCGCCTGCTGGGCAAGCAACTGGACCTGTTCAGCATTCAGGAGCTGGCCGGCGCGGGACTCATCTTCTGGCATCCCAAGGGCGGCATTATTCGCAAGATCATGGAAGACTGGATGCGAGAGGAATGCCTGCGGCGCGGCTACTCGCTAGTCTTCACGCCCCACGTCATGCGCCGCGAGCTGTGGAAGATCAGCGGTCATGAGGGCTTTTACTCCGGCAATATGTACACGCCCATGGAACTGGATGATGCCGAGTATCGCCTCAAACCGATGAACTGCCCCGGCCACATCCTTATCTACAAAAACTCGCCGCGCAGTTACCGCGACCTGCCCGTGCGGCTGGCCGAGCTGGGCAATGTCTACCGCTATGAGCGCTCGGGCACCATGCACGGCCTGCTGCGCGTGCGCGGCTTTACGCAAGACGACGCGCACATCTTCTGCACCCCCGGCCAGATCGTGGATGAAGTAGTCGCGTGCGTCGACTTTGCGGAGGCGGTGCTGAAGACCTTCGGCTTCCACGAGTTTCAGGTCGAGCTGTCTACATGGGATCCAAACGACCGCGCCCACTACGCCGGCTCCGACGAAAACTGGAACCTGGCGGTCAACGGACTCAAGAGCGCGCTGGAGCGCAAGGGAATCGCCTACAAGACCATCCCCGGCGAAGCCGCCTTCTACGGCCCCAAGATCGACATCAAGCTCGTGGATGTGCTGGGCCGCTTGTGGCAGCTCTCTACTGTGCAATTCGACTTCAACCTGCCCGCGCGTTTCGAGTTGGAGTATGTGGGCGAGGACGGCGAGCGCCATCAGCCGGTCATGGTCCACCGCGCCTTGTTCGGATCGGTCGAGCGCTTCTTCGGCGTGCTCATCGAGCACTACGCCGGAGCTTTCCCGCTTTGGCTCGCTCCGGTGCAAATTGGCCTTGTCCCCATCAGCGAGCGGCACCACGAATATGCGAAGAAAGTCGAGGCCGAGTTGAAGGCCGCGGGCATGCGCGTTGAGACCGACATCCGCAACGAGAAGATGAACGGCAAGATTCGCGACTTCGCCAACCAGAAGACGCCTTACATTCTCGTCTTCGGCGACAAGGAACAGGAAGCCAACGCGGTCAGCGTCCGCACCCGCGGCAAAGGCGACCAGGGCTCCATGCCGCTGGCGGAGCTTATCGCCAAGTGCAAGGTATTGGTTCAGAGCCAGTCTATGGAACTGTAGCTAATCACCTGTAACCCGGCGATTTCCGATCACACCGAAGCCGCTGAGCGCCCCAGGTGCGTTGATTGGCTCAAAACATCCCAGCACTTGGAGAAATCTCTTCCCCAAGTTCATCGCTCTGCGATAGAATTCCTGAATTCCAGCTAGCTTGGGAGGAAGGTCATGCCTACTTGCGCGAAGTGCGGTACATGGAACCAGGATGCGGCAAAAAGCTGCGATAAGTGCGGGGCCGCGCTAACAGCGGCGGTGCCGGCAGCGGTGGCCGTGCCGGCTGCGGCTGCAAGCCCAACGCCGCCACTAACAACGAGCGCCCCAGCGTCAAAATTCTCCGAGTGGCGCCGGAGGAATTTCTTTCTGTTAGCGGCCTTGCTGGTTATCACACTGGTTGCCGGGGTGCTGCTGGGCAAAAGTGCGTTCGACAAGCATGATTCCTCCGGACCGGGCACGCTCGACACCAATTACACCATCGAAACCGAGACGCGCAACGGGACCGTGGAGAGCGTCAAGTACGCCGTTACCTATACGTTCGAAGTAAATGGCAAGCAATACGCCGGGAAGGATACCGTCAGTACAGAACCGACTGTTCCCGAGGTCACGGTATACTACATGGCGAACGATCCGCAAGAGAACGCTTTGAGTCAAGGCCGCATCAAGAAATTCAATCTTGCCTCCGCGGGGATTGCATTTTTGATTGCCCTGATTGCATATGGGATGCTTCCGAGGAGAAACCGCTTGGCGACAGGATCAGCTTTGCAGGCTGCTCAGGCTGGTGTCGGCGATCTCGGAAATGAACACCTCCGGATGAAGCGCGGCAAATACAGTGCGTGGATTCATATTCATATTGCATTTTTCGCGCAGACGGCCTTGCTCACATCCTTGGCCGCGTTGGTGCTTGCGGAGGTTTTTCACGCCGATGCGTTGAGCTACACGATCCTGGGCATCGCGTCTTTCGTGGCCATTTCGGCGACGCTGTGGATCTACATCGATCGCTGGAGCTGCATCGAGGCATTCTCTAGCCGGTTCTGTTCGGGCGTGGCCAATCTCTCGAT
>CAWDQS010000166.1:0-4333 GCA_963804295.1 uncultured Acidobacteriaceae bacterium | reverse complement strand
GTCGCCGCGTCGAATTCTCCGCCGGCGCCCCCTAAGTTGATCCTGAACACAGGCGGCTCGATCTGCGTATATCGAGCCGTCGACGATAGCCATTCGGGAAGCCCGCGCGGCCAGGGCTGACGCACAGTTTTCCCTGTCACTGGCGAGAACCTGTGTGATGCTCGGGTCTTAATGTAGATAAAGCTATAGCGGCCTTCTCGGTTGGCCATGGCGACGCGGGGTTGGTCTTCGTCTTCGAGTGTGATCGGTTGGCAGTCCGGAATACGCTCCAGACAGAAGGAGCGACAATGACCTCAGCTACCGCGAGATCAACGAGTTCCCAAGCCGACATCTTGCGAAAGTCGCGTGGCAGCAGGAACCGGCGGCAAAGCCCCATACAGTTGGAAGCCGGCCAAGGGAGTTACGCTGCCAGCCGGATTATCTCTCTCGGCAACCGGCGTTCTCAGCGGCACGCCGACTGCGGCTCCAGCTTCTTCGCCTGTTGCGTTAGGCATAATCGCTCTCGATTCCAGCTCTCCCGCGAATGGGACTGACACAAATGTATTGCTCAACATCTACGCGGCGGTTGCCGAATGTACGAACAACGGCAGCGGCAACGCGATGCTCAACGGGCAGTACGCCATGGCGATCTACGGCTATGACTCAGTGAGCGAGAGCCGCTTCAATCTCGTTGGCAACTGGACCGCCGACGGCAAGGGCAATATCAGCTCCGGCATCGACGACCTGAATGCGCCTACATGGACCGCGCCCACCACCAGCACTTTCTCCGGGACGTACTCCATTGGCGGCGACAATCGCGGCATGATGACGCTCACTGCCGGCGGCGTGAGCAATACTTTTTGCTTTGTCGCTGATCAGGCCAATTCCAGCGGCGTTGCAACCGGCGGCGATATTCTGCGCGCCGATGCGAGCGGCCAGAATGCGGCGGGAACCTTCCAGTTGCAAAATCCCGCAGCCTTCACAGTGGCATCGCTCAAGGGCAATTATGTTTTTGGATTGCAGGGCAGCTCGATCAGTCAGGCAGGCGCATCCAGCGAATGGTGGTGGCCGGTTGCTGAGCTTTGACGGCGCGGGCAATATAAGCGCAGGCGAGGCCGACATGAGCCAGCAAAAGCATGACTCTAACAACCAGCTCGAAAATCAGTATTCCTCGCAGGTTGCGCTTACTGGCAGCTACACCGTTGCCGCAAGCGGCCGCGGCACGCTGGTTCTGAATACGGGCGGCGGCTCGCCGGTTCACTTTGTCTTCCAAGTCGTCTCGGCCAGCGAACTGCGGCTGATGCAGGACGACGACGCGGATACAACCAGTAATTGCTGCAATTCGGTGATGGCGGGACGGGCGTTTCTGCAAACCGGAACGAGCTTCAGCAACGCAACCCTGAGCGGTTCCAGCGTCTTCATCAAAAACGCAATCGTCAGCACCGGAGCGCTCAATCCGGGACGCGATATCGAAGCGGGCATTCTGAAGTTCGACGGCAACGGCAACATCAGCGGCGTCAGCGACGAGAACTCGGCGGGCAAGGTATCAAGTAACCAGATCACCGCGACGTATTCGGTGGATGCGCAGGGCCGCGTTACCGTCACTACACCCAACAGCAGCGGCGCGCCGACACTGTACCTGATCGGAGCAAACCAGGGCTTTGGCGTTGTCGATGACCCAAGCATCGGATTTGTGGAACTGGATGCGCAAGTTGTGCCTGCCAACAGCTTCAGCGTCTCTGGTTTCGCGGGCAATTATGGCCTGGGCGACATCTGGCAGGGTCCAAATGCCAAGACGCAGACCGGCTCTGTGACGGTGAATCAATCGGGCGCGGTAAGCGGCACGTTTGATTCCGACCAGAGCGGGAATATCGTGACTGGCGTAGCGCAGTGGCAACGGTTTCAGGAACCGATGGCGGACGCTTCCTGCTGACCCCAACCGGCAGCAACGCGGCACAGATGGCCGTCTATCTGGTCTCAAACAGCAAGGCCTACCTGATTGACATCAGCGGCTCTGACAATGCTCCGTTGCAGGTGCTGGTTCACCAATAGACCTTCATCGGTCAGTCTCTCTTCACCCCTGTAAGCCCCGCCGCCGCGCTTCAACCAGAGCGCGGCGGCGGGTCTTGCAGGCATAAATCGCGAGCGGGCCGCTTCGCGACCGATTCTAATTCCGCCTGTTTATTCTTGACACGCATCCCTCCATCCAATAGCCTCCATTTGTACGGTTGAGTTCTTCCCTTATCTGGCGTCATTGTTCGGATTTGCCGCGCGCCCCGCATCCATTCAACTCTGTACGTCTCTCAACACTGACTGCGCGTAGCGCGCTGAAGCATCACCAAGACCGAATCCACAGGCAGAATCGAGCCGGATCGAATTCCGCCATTAAAGGACATTTTCGATGAATTGCTTGTTGCCCTTTGCTGTTGCCCGTTGCGTCCCCGCCTTTTCACCAGGATTCCTGCCGCGCCGCGCGCGCCGCAATGCGCCTGCCATTGCTTTTCTCTCGGTGTTGACATTCCTCGCGGCAATGCCGCTCGCCGCGCAGAGCGCGCACCTGAGCGGCAGTTCGCGTGGGGCGCTGATCTCAATCGGAAGCGGCTTCAACGCTCCGAATGGCGTAGCGGTCGATAGCAGCGGCAACATTTTTGTCGCTGACACCGGCAATGGCGCGGTCAAGGAAATTCTGGCGCCCGCCTACACGACCACCGTTCAGATTGCCGTGGCAGAGGGCAACTTCGACCAGCCGAACGCAATTGCAATCGACCGCGGCGGAAACCTCTTTGTCGCCGATGAAAATACCGGCGCGGTCAAGGAAATTACCGCGGAGAGTGGATACATCACGGTGATGACACTCACCACTGGCTTCAGTTTTCCAACGGCCCTGGCCGTTGACAAGTTAGGCAATCTTTTCGTCGCTGATTTGGGCCGGAATCAACTCGTTGAAGTAACAGCCGCCTCGAATTACGCCTCCAAGACCCCGCTGAGTCTCGGCTTTAGTGAGCTGACCGGCGTCGCCGTGGATGGCAACGGGAATCTCTTCACTGCGGACGAAAACAATGGCATTCAAGAGTCCACCGCGTCGAGCGGTTACACCACACAGATCAACCTTGCCTCGGGAAGTCAATATATTGTTGAGACTTATGGCATTGGCTTGGATATTGACGGCAATCTCTACTACACCGATCTTGCCCTTGGCGCGGCCTTTGAGATCCCCTTGGCAAGCGGTTATCAAAATGTTGTTCAGGTTGCGCAGAATTTCGCCGAACCCGAAGGAATTACTGTTGATAACAGCGGCAACGTATTTGTTGCGGCCCCCAATAGTGGGAATGGCGCGGTGGATGAGGTTCCGGCAGGCTCTCCGGCAGTGGGCTTTGGATCGGTTGCTATCGCCGCAAGCACGCCGCAAACCGCTACGCTGACCTTCACTTTTGACACTGCGGGAGCAATTCAAGCACCGGTTGTTTTGACACAAGGCGCGACCGGGCAGGACTTCACCCGCGCCGGAGGCAGTTGCGTTGCCGGCAACTATGCCGTCGATCAAAGCTGCACGGTTGTGGTGAGCTTTACGCCGAAGTTTTCCGGCGCTCGCACCGGCGCGGTCGAGTTGCTCGGCAGCACCGGCCAGGTGATCGCAACCGTCTATCTCTCCGGCACCGGATCGGGTCCCCAGATTCAATTTACCCCTGGTACGCAGAGCATCCTGGGCAGCGGATTCAATGCGCCAAAAGGCGTCGCAGTAGACGGCGCTGGCAACATCTTTGTTGCTGATACCGGCAGCAGCGCCATAAAAGAGATTTTCGCGGCAGGCGGATACACCACGGTGCGCGCACTGGGCAGCGGATTCAACGCGCCGCAGGGCATCGCCGTCGATGGCGCGGGAAATGTCTTCGTCGCCGACACCGGCAACAACGCAGTCAAAGAATTGCCCGCCGAGTACGGTTACTCCATTGCCAACACCATCGGCAGCGGATTCAACGGGCCCACGGACGTATCGCTGGACGGCAGCGGAAACGTCTATGTTGCCGATACCGGCAACGGCGTTGTGAAAGAGATTCTGGAAGTGGGCGGCTACACCACGGTCAACACGCTTGCCTCGGGCACCGTGGCTCCCTCGAATACGCAGGCTAGTTACAACGGCAACCTGTACATTGCGGACACCGCGAACAACCGGATTCTGAAGCAGGACCAGATCGACGGACCCACCGTCAGCTTCTCCGCTGTCGCGGTAAATTCAACAAGCAGCGATAGTCCGCGCACGGTGCAGGTGCAGAACGTTGGCAACGCGCCGCTGACATTTACCGGCCTCAGCTATCCGGCGGATTTTCCCGAGGCTGCCGGAGATGCGAACGCC
>CAWDQS010000165.1:0-10440 GCA_963804295.1 uncultured Acidobacteriaceae bacterium | reverse complement strand
GGATTCCATAAATTAGTTCGCCAATATGCGGAACGGCGCAAGAATCCAGAAAAGCTGAACAGACTGTATGCGATTGAGTCGTCGCCGACGACAACGGGGTTAAAGGCCGAGCATCGGCTGGGATTGCGAGCCAGCGAGATTCCGGCATTTGCGGCGGAGTTGGCAAATGCTGTTGGCGTTATTGGAATTGAAGTTCCGAGTTATACGTGGACTGATGATCAAAAGAAGTTTCTGGCAGTAGTGGTCAAAGAATTCAGGGCTCACCGAATAAGAGTGTAGTGATTCCGGGGCTCAATGATCCGTATGTGGCTATACTTGCCTCAGCTATTAATATTGCGTTAGGGAATTACGATAGAACCGCATTTCTATCGCTTACTCCGGCAATTCCATTGCCAACAGATCAAATAGCAGATATAAGATCGCTTATTGCCGATTTGAATGCCGGTAAAGTTGATTGGCTGATAGTTTTAAACACCAATCCGATTTACAACGCGCCAGCTGATCTGGAGTTTGCTTCAGCCTTTGACAAAGCAAAAATGACGGTGCATCTCGGTTCGCACGAGGACGAGACTGGAAAGAATGCACAGTGGCATATCCCGGCAGCGCATTTTCTTGAGTCTTGGTCGGATACACGTGCTTATGACCAGACGGTTTCTGTTATTCAACCGCTAATTGATCCGCTGTATGGCGGAAAATCCGTGCATCACATTCTTCAGGCATTGTTGGATGAGCCGGGATTGAGTCCCTATGAAGCGGTACGCGAAACGTGGCGACCTGTAATTAGGGGCGAATTCGAAAAGGGATGGCGTGAGACGCTACATCAGGGATGGATTGACTATACGGCCTTTGAATCGCTTGGCGGTACAAACAAAATGAAACTGCCGCAGTTCAAGATCCCCGCGCCATCGCCGAAGGACGCGCTGGAGATTATCTTCCGGCCGGACCCGAATGTGTATGACGGGCGGTGGGCGAATGTGGGCTGGCTGCAGGAGCTGCCTAAGCCGGTGACGAATCTGAGCTGGGACAATGCGGCGATTGTATCTGGCGCGACGCTGACTAAGTATGGGTTGGAAGAGGACGACATTGTTGAGTTATCCGTGAATGGGCGCAAGGTGAATGCGCCGGTGATTGTTGCGCCGGGGCATCCGGATAACTCGGTCACGGTACATCTGGGTTTTGGGCGGCAGACAGGGCGCGTCGCAGGCGGCGCGGGATTCAACGCTTATCTGATTCGCACATCGGATGCGCCGTTCTACGTCACAGGCACGATGAAGAAGGTCGAGGGTAAGTGGGGTGTGGCAGTTACCAAGAGCCACTTCCAGGATCACCGGCCTAAGTTATTCGGCGGGCAAGGGAACGGCAATAACTCGCTGGAGGCAGATGAGGCTCTGGGCGAGCGCGGAATTATTCGCTACGCGACACTGGAGGAGTACAAGGCTAATCCGGGCTTTGCCAACGAGGGCGAGACGCACACAACGACCGACAAGAGCAACACGCTCTTCCCCAACTGGGAGTACAAGGACAACGCCTGGGGCATGTCGATCGACATGAACAGTTGCACGGGGTGCAATGCGTGCATCGTGGGCTGTTATGCGGAGAACAATATTCCCGTGGTGGGCAAGCAGCAGGTGAGGATCGGGCGCAATATGCAGTGGCTGCGCATTGATACCTACTTTGAAGGAGATTTAGCGGCCCCACGGGCCCACTTCCAACCAATGGCCTGCCAGCACTGCGAGAACGCGCCCTGCGAGCAGGTTTGCCCGGTGGGAGCGACGGTGCACACGCCGGAAGGCTTGAACGCGATGGTCTACAACCGCTGCGTGGGTACGCGCTATTGCTCGAATAACTGCCCGTATAAGGTGCGGCGCTTCAACTTCCTGCTCTACTCCGACTTTGATACGGAGAGCCTCAAACTCATGCGCAATCCGGATGTGACGGTGCGCTCGCGCGGCGTGATGGAGAAGTGCAGTTACTGTGTGCAACGCATCTCGGCGGCGAAGATCGAAGCTGACAAGGAGAACCGTCCGATTCACGATGGCGAAATTGTAACCGCCTGTCAGCAGGCCTGCCCGGCACAGGCGATCAGCTTTGGCAACATCAACGATAAGCAGAGCAAGGTGGCGAAGCTACAAGGCGATGAACGCAGTTACCAGGTGCTGGCCGATTTGAATACGCGCCCGCGGACGAAGTATGTGGCTGCGGTGATGAATCCGAATCCGGAATTGGAAGAGGAGCCGGTGGAGCATTTGCCGGTGAAGGGGTGAGGGAATACAGCGGAGTTAGTAAGTTAGCTGAGCACGAGGGCAAGCAGAGAAGTGAAGCACGATCCTCAACTCGATAAGCAAATCGATCCGGCGACGGGCGAATACCGCGTGATTGCGCCGGGGCAGACGTTCTTGTCTGTTACGGAGAAGATCACGCGCATTGTGCTGACGCCGACGACGCCGCTGGGCTGGTTTGCCATTTTCGGAGTGGGCGGCGCGCTGGCCACGATGCTGATGGTGGCGCTGACCTGGCTGTTTCTTGTTGGCGTGGGCATCTGGGGCATCACGCAGCCGGTAGCCTGGGGCTTTGCGATTATCAATTTTGTGTGGTGGATCGGCATTGGCCACGCGGGCACGCTGATCTCGGCGATTCTGCTGCTCTTCAAGCAGAGCTGGCGCAACTCGATTAACAGATTTGCGGAGGCCATGACTATCTTCGCCGTGGTCTGCGCGGGAATGTTTCCGCTGATTCACGTGGGGCGCCCGTGGCTGGCTTACTGGATGCTGCCGGTTCCGCTGACGATGAACGTATGGCCGCAGTTCCGCTCGCCTCTGATGTGGGACGTTTTTGCGGTTTCGACGTACGCGACGATTTCGGTGGTCTTCTGGTACATCGGCATGGTTCCCGACTTTGGCACCATGAGAGACCGCGCGGAATCGAAGTTTGCGAAATATGCCTATGGCCTGTGCTCGCTGGGCTGGCGTGGCTCGGTGCGCCACTGGGCGCGTTACGAGACGGCCTCGCTGTTGCTGGCCGGGCTGGCCACGCCGCTGGTGCTCTCGGTGCATACGGTAATCAGCTTTGATTTTGCCGTGGCCGTGCTGCCGGGCTGGCACACGACGATATTCCCGCCGTACTTTGTGGCTGGCGCGATTTATTCCGGCTTTGCCATGGTGTTGACGCTGGCCATTCCGCTGCGCAAGTTCTATCACCTGGAAGGGCTGGTGACCGAGCGGCACATCGATAACATGGGCAAAGTGATGCTTGCGACGGGCTTTATTGTGGCCTACGGCTACGCTATGGAAGTTTTCATGGCGTGGTACTCGGGCTCGCACTGGGAAGCCTTCATGATGTGGAATAGGATGTTCGGTCCGATGGGCTGGGCCTACTGGGTTCTGGTGACATGCAACCTGGCGATTCCGCTGACAACGCTGTGGTCGCGACGGCTGCGCACCTCGATACCTTTTATGTTTTTTATTTCGATTGTGGTGAACACGGGAATGTGGTTTGAGCGCTTCGTGATTGTGGTGACCAGCCTCTATCGCGACTATCTTCCCTCGTCGTGGGGAACTTATCGCGCGACTAAGTGGGACTACATGACTTATGTGGGCACGCTGGGATTATTTACGGCGCTGTTCCTGCTCTTTGTGCGCTTCCTGCCCATGATTCCCATGAGTGAAATTCGCATGATGCTGCCGGGGGCAAAGATAACTCGCAAGAAGGCGGCGGAGGCTGGTGACTGATGGCCGCGCGCGAAGGAATCTACGGCCTGCTGGCCGAATTCGATACTCCAGGCGATCTGATCCGCGCGGCGCAACAAGCGCGCAAAGACGGCTGGCGGCGCATGGATTGCTACACGCCTTACCCGGTGGAAGAGGCTGCCGAGGCTATCGGCTTTCATCGCAACAAGGTGCCGTTGATTACGTTGATCGGCGGGTTGATGGGCTTGGCTGCCATGTTTTTATTTCAGGTGTGGGTTTCAGTTTGGGCATATCCGTTGAATATCGGCGGGCGGCCGTTGTATTCTTGGCCGGCGTTTATTGTGCCCGCGTATGAATGGACGATTTTGTTTGCGGGCTTGTCGGCGGCCTTTGGGATGCTGGCGCTGAATGGATTGCCGGATCTCTATCATCCATTGTTCAATGCGCCTAATTTCCGAGATGGTGCGACGACGGACAAGTTCTTTTTGTGTTTGGAGGCGCTGGACCCGAAGTTTGAATTAGCGGAAGCGAAGAAGTACCTGGAGAGCTTTGAGCCGGTTTCGGTGGTGGAGGTGGAGTACTGATGATCAGAGATCATAGATCAGAGATCAGAGATCAGGAAGCCGCCTCAAGGCATCGTGTGCGTTGCATCGCCGCGGTTGCCGGTCTGATAGCGATGATGTTTGTTACAGGCTGCCGGCAGGATATGCAGGACCAGCCGAAGATTCGCTCGCAGCGCGGCTCGGAGATGTTTGCCGATCAGCGCGGCGCGCGACCGCAAGTGGCAAATACCGTGGCGCGGGGGCAGTTGCACGCGGACAGCTTCTTTTATACCGGCGTGGTCCAGGGCGCGAACGGATACCGTGAAGAGAAGGACGAGATGCCATTTCCGGTGACGATGGAGGTGCTGAAGCGCGGACAGGAGCGATTCAACATTTATTGCGCGCCGTGCCACTCGCGCGTTGGGAACGGGCTGGGCGAGATTGTGCAGCGGGGTTACAAGCCGGCGGCCAATTATCACGACCAGGTGCGGCTGTCGCAGCCAATCTCGCACTACTATTACGTGATGACAAATGGCTATGGCGCGATGCCGGACTACTCCGCGCAACTAACTCCGGAGGATCGCTGGGCGGTGGCGGCTTACATCCGCGCCTTGCAGTTGAGCCAGGCGGCGAAGACGAGTGATGTTCCAGCTGGCGTGCAGGTGAAAAGCCTGAAGGAGATTGCGCAGGAGAAGCATTTGCCGGAGGGTTTTGCCGAGCCGTGGACGCTGCCCGCGACGGCTGTGCAGGCGCTTTCGAATGATTTGAAACAGGGCAACCCGGCGCTGGCTCCGACTGGTCCTGCCGACACGAAGATTACGATTCCGCTCAGCAAGCCGGCGGCACACTAGGGACTAGGGACGAAGGACGCAGAAAATGGCACACGAGACGCACGACGCCAATACGCATGCCAAGCAACTGCCTAGAGAGATGGGCGCGCCGGAGTTTGTCAACGGCTGGCAGAGGCGCGCGCTGATTGCCGGGTTGGCTTGTGCGGCGATTGCCGTTGGGTTGGGCTTTGCGGACGGACGCGGATTCGATGTGGACCATGTGCTGCGAACGTGGCTGCTGGGGCTGATGCTCACCTTTGGTTTTGCGGTTGGGGGTCTTGCGCTGCTGATGGTGCAGTACGTGACGGGCGGCAAGTGGGGCTTGCTGTTGCGCCGGCCCTTGGAGGCGATGAGCCGCACGCTGCCGCTGGTCTTCATCTATTGGTTGGTGATCGCGTTCTCGCTTAAGAAACTATATCCGTGGGCTGCGGTGACCGATGTAAGCGCGGCGCTGAAATCTGGATGGATCAACGAGGTTCAGGCGCACGCAATCGAATTCAAGCGGCCGATGCTGAATTCAGGATCTTTTATTTGGGTCAGTTTGGCGTGCTTTGTTATTTGGGGCTTCTATACGTGGCGGCTGAATGCGCTGGGCCTGCGGCGCGATGCGGAGACACTGGCGCAGACGTCAGAGTGGATCAAACGGATGGAAAACATAAGCGGTCCGGGAATTGTGATTTACGCGATTACCATGTCCGTTGCCGCCATCTATTGGGTCATGTCGCTTGATCCCACATGGTACTCGTCGGTTTACGGGCTGTTGTTTCTGGTTGGGCAGGCGTACCAGGTGCTGGCGCTAGGGATCATTGTTGTGATCTCGCTGTCGAAGGGCGAGCCGTTCAAGACGATTCTGCGGCAGACGGAGCAACATGATCTGGGAAGCTTCACCTTTGCTTTTGTGATGCTGAACATCTACCTTGCCTTCTCGCAGTTTCTGATTATCTGGTCGGGGAATTTACCGGAAGAGATTCCCTGGTACCTGGACCGCGTGACGGGCGGCTGGGGCGTGATCATTACGCTGGATTTAATTTTTCACTGGCTGATTCCGTTTACGCTGCTGCTCTCGCGCGATTTAAAACGCAACAAGAAGAGGCTGGTGATGGTGTGCCAGTGGATGGTCTTTGCCAAGGCCTTCGATTTGTTCTGGCTGATTGAGCCGAACTTCAAAGACGAGGCGCGGAATCTGCATTTCAGTTGGGGAATTCTGGAATACGCAGCCGTGCCGGCGGCGATGACGGCCTTCTGGGTGGCGTACTTTTGCTTGCAGTTGAAGTCGCGGCCGCTGGTACAGACCAACGATCCGCAATTCGAGGAAATTCTGGAGCCTGAACATGCCCACGCATAATCCTCACAAGCCGGAAGAGATTGACGGATCGAAGGGCTATGAGGCGAGCGACGTGCGCGTCTCCGGCGTAGTGGTTTTTCTGGTAGCGCTCACCATTTTTGCGACGGTGGTGGGAATGCTGGCCTACGGGGTGGGCAAGATGCTCGATGCGCGCATGAATATGGAAGACGGGCCGCCGAGCAGATGGGCGAAGCAAGTGGATGTGCGTCCGCTGGGGACGATGCCGTCGAATCCCGAGATGCAAAGCAAGCTGAGCGAGATGACGCAGAGTTTTCCCACGCCAAAGTTGCAGACCGACGACGGCAACCAGGACGTTGCCGATCTGCACGCGCGCGAGGATTTGCTGCTGGAGAACTACAGTTGGGCAGATGAATCAACAGGCAAGGTGAGGCTTCCCATTGAGCGGGCCATGGAGCTGATTGCGCAGCGGGGATTGCCGGTGACGAAGGCGGTGGAGCAGGCGCCGCTGATGACCGGGGACAAGAGGCCGGTGATCGCATTGCCGCTGACGAATGGATTTGCGCGGACGAGTTACGAATTGGAGCAAGCAGCTGCATTGGCTGGCGGAAGTACGGTGACGCAGAAGTAGATAGTGCCGAACGAGCGCGGGGATGAGATTTTATGGTTTCCCATCCATTTCGCAAAGAACGCAAAAATGGATGGGGCGCGGAGATTTAAGCGGGTAGAAGCAAACGCAGGTCCTTAGACGGCGTTTGCGCAAAGAACGCGCCAAACGCCACTCAGGATGACAGCCGTTTAGTAAGACATAATCTGGAAAGAAGGCATCATGCAAGTCGCTGACAAAATCTGGAGAGGCTGGCGAAACGCGGCGATTATCGCGCTGTCCTTCGCTATCTTCGTGCCGTCGCTCGTCGCGCAGGTTTCGCGCTACGACGAGAAGCAGATGGCGCCGGTGAGCGACAAGCCGCCGGACATTCTGAGCAAAGTGGGAATTGCGCAGCGGCTCAATGAGCAACTGCCGCTCTCGCTCACCTTCACTGACGACACAGGCAAGCAGGTGCAACTGGCGAGTTACTTCGGCAAGAAGCCGGCGATTCTGGCGCTGGTTTATTACCAGTGCCCCATGCTTTGTTCGGAGGAGTTGAACGGGCTGACGAGCGCCTTGCAGATGGTGAGCTTTGTTCCCGGTAAGGACTTCAGCGTGATCGTAATCAGCATCGATCCCACCGAGACGACGGAGCTGGCCGCGGCCAAGAAGCGCGGCTACCTGAAACGCTATGGTCATCCTGAGACGGCAGCGGGATGGCATTTCATGACCGGTACACAGGTGAATATCGACGCAATCACCAAAGCGGTGGGTTTTGGCTATGTGAAGATTCCGGGGCCGGACGGAAGGCTCACGCAGTTTGCCCACGCCAGCGCGATTCAGATAGTAACTCCCGAGGGCAAGCTGGCGCAGTATTACATGGGCGTGGAGTACTCGCCCAAGGATTTACGGCTGGGATTAGTGGAGGCCTCGGCTAATCGCATTGGCTCGCCGGTAGATAACATTTTGACTTACTGCTATCACTACGATCCGCAGACTAACAAACACTCGCTGATTGTGGCCAGGATTGTCCAGTTAGGCGGACTTATCACGTTGCTGCTGCTGGGCGGATTCATGCTGGTGATGTTTCGCAGGGATGCGCGGGAAGGTAACCCGCCGTGGACAGACAAAAAGGTGGACGAATAACGGAATGAACCATATCAGCCCAGTAATCTGGCAGTTTCTCGTCAAGTGGTTGACGAACTTCGCGCTGCTTCCGCCGGAGGCTTCGAAGATTGCGCCGCAGATGGATGCGCTGCTTTTCTTCATGGTGCTGGTGAGTTTGATTGGGCTGACGATTGTGGTACTTCTGGTGACGAGCTTCTCGATTCTCTACAGCAAGAAGCGCCATCCGGTGGCGGTGCAGATAGAAGGATCGACGCTGCTGGAAGCAACCTGGACCATTATTCCGCTGGGTTTGTTTCTGATGATGTTTGTGTGGGGCGCGCTTATTTATTTTCGCGTTTTTACTCCGCCGGCCAACGCCATGAACATTTATGTGGTGGGCAAGCAGTGGATGTGGAAGGTGGAGCATCCGGGCGGGCAGCATGAGATCAACGCGCTGCACGTGCCCACGGGCTGCGCCGTGCAGTTGACGCTGATTTCGCAGGATGTCTTCCACAGTTTTTCGATTCCGGCTTTTCGCGTGAAGCGCGAGGCGATTCCCGGACGCTATACAACGGTCTGGTTTGATGCCACAACACCGGGGACTTATCATCTTTTCTGCACGCAGTATTGCGGGACTAATCACTCGCAGATGATCGGCGACGTGGTGGTGATGACGCCGGAGGAGTACCGTAAGTGGCTGACCCGATCTGACAGCGGAGCCTCGCTGGCGCAGGATGGCGAGCGATTGTTTGCGAGCTTGAGTTGCGCTGCCTGCCACAATGCGCGGCCCGATGCGCGCGGACCGTCGCTGGCCAACGTGTATGGAGCGAAGCTGGCGCTGGCGTCCGGCGGAACGGTGATTGCCGACGACGCTTACCTGAGGGAAGCGATTCTGAATCCCTCGCAGCATGTAACTCAGGGTTATGCGCCTATCATGCCCACTTATCAGGGGCAGATCAGCGAGGAGGGAGTTATCGCGCTGATTGAATACATCAAGAATCTCAACTCCGATTATCGCGTGGAGCAGACGTTGAACACTACCGATATGCCGCCGGGGAGCGAAGGCGCGGCGCAAGGCAAACCAACTTCCGCATCCAAAGGGCCGGTCACGAAAGGAACGGTGAAGCCATGAGCGACACAATCGTAAGTCTTCCCGATCAGACGACGGCCAGGATTCCCAAGGATAACTACATTACGCGGGAGAACGGCTTGCTAAGTTGGCTGCTCACCGGCGATCACAAGCGGATCGCGATTCTTTATCTGATTTCGCTGAGCTTTTTCTTTTTTATCGGAGGAGCGCTGGCGGGACTTATCCGGCTTGAGTTGCTAACTCCGCAGACCGATTTGATGGCTACCGACACCTATAACAAGGTGTTCACCATGCACGGCGTCATCATGATCTTCTTTTTTCTGGTGCCGTCGGTGCCTGCCACTCTGGGAAACTTTCTAATCCCGATGATGATTGGGGCCAAGGACCTGGCGCTGCCCAAGATCAACCTGCTGAGCTGGTATCTCTATATGGCGGGTGGGTTGCTGGCACTCTACACCATGGCGATTGGCGGAGTGGACACGGGCTGGACCTTTACCACGCCGCTGTCAACCCATTATGTCAACACCAACGTGCTGACTACCGGCCTGGCGGCATTCATCGCCGGCTTCAGTTCTATTTTTACCGGGCTGAATTTCATTGTCACCATCCACAAGATGAGAGCGCCGGGAATGACCTGGTTCCGTCTGCCGCTGTTTATATGGGCGCATTACGCGGCCAGCATACTGATGGTTCTGGCGACGCCGGTGGTGGCCATTGCGATTGTGCTGATCGCACTGGAGCGCACGATTGGCATCGGCGTCTTTGATCCGACCAAGGGCGGAG
This sequence comes from uncultured Acidobacteriaceae bacterium, assembly GCA_963804295.1. Lineage (GTDB taxonomy): Bacteria > Acidobacteriota > Terriglobia > Terriglobales > Acidobacteriaceae > Telmatobacter. The sequence goes on along the minus strand of CAWDQS010000165.1, from coordinate 510 downwards.
ACCCGCTGCTGTTTCAACATTTGTTCTGGTTCTACTCGCATCCCGCCGTGTATATCATGATTTTGCCGGGGATGGGAGTTATCTCTGAAGTTATCTCCACCTTCAGCCGTAAGCGCGTCTTCGGCTATACGGCGGTGGCGTTTTCGTCGGTGGCTATCGCGGTCTTCGGATTCTTTGTTTGGGCGCATCATATGTTCATCATGGGCATCTCGAACTACGCTGTGCTGGTGTTTTCGCTGCTGACCATGCTGGTCGCCGTGCCCTCGGCCATCAAGATCTTCAACTGGACTTTCACGCTCTATAAGGGGTCCATAACCTTTGAAACGCCGATGATTTACGCCTTCGGCTTTCTGGGATTGTTTACCATCGGCGGCATGACCGGAGTCTTTCTCGGCTCATCGGGAACTGACATTCACCTGACGGAGACTTACTTCATCGTGGCCCACTTTCATTTCGTGATGGTGGGCGGAATGTTGATGGCGTTTTTAGCCGGCATTCACTTTTGGTGGC
>CAWDQS010000164.1:0-3144 GCA_963804295.1 uncultured Acidobacteriaceae bacterium | reverse complement strand
CCACTGCACCCATGGGAACCCTGGAAAAAGTCGGAGAGCTTTCCGTTGGAGCAAGATATTACCGCTGGCTTCAGCAAGCTGGACCGCGGCATTGGCCCGGTGGACAGCTTCACCGGCGGAACACACGCCGCACTCGGGCGGCTGAGAGAGTTTGTGAATCTGGAACTGAGAGATTACGAGGTCACTCGGAACCACCCTGAGGTGAAGGGAACCAGCCGGCTATCACCATATCTGCATTTTGGAAATATCGGCCCCATCACCATTGCGCTGGCGATCAAGAAGGCTGTGGCCGAGGGCAAGGCGACGGTTAAGACGGGCGAGAAATTTCTGGATCAATTGATCGGGTGGAGAGAGCTGGCGGTTCTGTTCGTGCGCCACGAGCCGAACTACGACAATTGGGAGTGCGCTGCGCCGTGGGCCAGAAAAACGCTGATTGAGCACACTGGCGACACGCGAGAACATCGCTACAGCCTTGATCAACTGGAGAGCGCGGAAACCGCAGACGAGTTATGGAATGCGGCTCAGCGCGAGATGGTGAATACCGGCTGGATGCATAACTATATGCGTATGTACTGGGCAAAAAAGATTCTGTTATGGGCTCCCGACCCAGCCAGGGCCTATGAATGGTCGGTATCTCTGAATGACCGCTACCAACTGGATGGGCGCGACCCCAACGGATATGCGGGCATCGCTTGGGCCATTGTAGGGCGGCACGACCGTCCATGGTTCAACCGGCCAGTCTTCGGGCTGGTACGGTCGATGACTGGAGCTTCAACGGCCAGGAAGTTTGATGCGGAGGAGTACATTCGCCACCATCGCGCGGATTGCGAAAGGCTTCCGGGCGGTATTCATGGTGGACGGTTGGAGGGCTAGCGAAAGGCTGGCTCAATTCAGATGACGATCTCCCAGGAAACGATGCCCCAGACCACACTCCCCAATAATGCCTTCAAGCTGTTTATTATCAATACATTGAACTGGTGCCCGGAGGGGGACTTGAACCCCCACGACCTTGCGGTCTGCGGATTTTAAGTCCGCTGCGTCTGCCAATTTCGCCATCCGGGCAATCGGATAGCTACATTTTTGAACTTATCAGGGTCTTTGTCTTCGTCGTGTCTGCCATCTTCCATTTTTCAGTGGCATACTTCCAGCTCATCTCATCCCTGCCGTGCTTATGCGCGTAAAACTGCCGAAGACAGATTGATGGCAAGTCGAGCAGCGGCAGTTACGCGGCGCAGAAGTAGTCCACGGTATTCTCTCGTACACCTCTTCCTTTCCAGATTCCTCTCATTAAATTCTAATTGCTGATTGCACTGATCCCGATAATTGAAACAAGAAAATGTCACGTAACTTAGTTGGTCAGCATATCTACGCCACGGCCGCCGCTAACGGCAAGCGCGTGCAGGCGCTCACCAAGGCCAATACCCACGCCCTGGTGATGAAGGACGCGGGCATAGAGAAACTCCATGTTTCTGGTAATACATGTCATTCACTTGGTTATTGCGCCAACCTGGACCACCAGTTTTCCGAAGTTCTCTCCTTGAAGCAGTCCGATGAAGGCATTGGGAGCGCGTTCAAGCCCCTCCACAACATCCTCGCGATATTTGATCTTCCCTGCGGTTAACCACTCCAACATCTGCTTTTGAAATTCGCCGAAGTGCGTTCCGTAGTCGTCAAAGATGATGAACCCCTGCACGCGAATGCGTCGCTTCAGAAAGGCACCCATCACTTGTGCGGTGCGATCTCGTCCCGCGGGAGATTCGCTGTCGTTGTAATGCGCGATCAGCCCGCAGAGCGGAATACGCGCACGCGTGTTGAGCAGGGGAAGAACAGCCTCAAAGACTACTCCCCCTACGTTTTCAAAATAGACATCGATGCCGTTGGGGCAGGCCTTTGCGAGCAGATGCTTCAACTCTGGATCTCGATGGTCGGCGCAGGCGTCAAAGCCGAGCTCTTCAACGGCTGATCTGCATTTATTCTCGCCTCCAGCTATGCCCACCACATGACATCCTTTGAGTTTTGCAATCTGTCCGACGACGGATCCGACCGCGCCGGTGGCTGCTGCCACGACTACCGTTTCCCCTGCTTCAGGCTTACCAATCTCCAGCAAGCCCATATAGGCTGTGAACCCTGGCATCCCAAGTACGCCGAGGGCATACGAAGGATGTTCCATCTGCGCACCAAGATTGAAGATGCCTTTTCCATCGGAAATGGCATACTCCTGCCAGCCGTTCTGGCTGAGCACCCAATTGCCGGCTGCGAAGTCTGGATGGTGCGAGATCTCAACCCGGCTGACAGTAAATCCCACCATCACATCACCGATTGCGACGGGTGGCGCATACGAGGGAGCATCACTCATTCTGCCGCGCATGTAGGGGTCGAGTGACAGGTAGATGGTCCGTAGAAGCATCTGGCCTTGTGCCGGTACGGGGACAACTTGTGTCTCGATTCTGAAGTTATCAGGTGTCGGCGCCCCGATTGGCCGCGAGGCAAGAACGATACGTCGATTTGCGGAATTACTCATGCGTGATCCTCCAATTGGTTATCCGTTTCAATTTCCGAAAAATACCAGCTTCTCAGCGACACCACCGGTCAATCGAGAATTACTTTGTGCCGGGTTGTTATCCCTATCAGATGGCGCTGCTGGGGTTATGCCAGCCGCCGTCAGCTGCGATGATCACGTCAGCATCTTTCGGACCCCAACTGCCGCGATTGTAAGGACGAACCCGATAATGGGTTTTGAGGACCGGATCAACCACTGCCCAGGCAGCTTCAATCGCATCTTCCCGTGTGAAGAGTGCGCCATCGCCGCGCATGGCATCGCCCAAAAGTCGCTCATAGGGAGTCTCCTCACCCGGCCTATCATCTGAGAGATAAAGCTCTCGCTGTTCTCCAATGAAATCCTTTCCTGCGAGTTTGACGCGAGCCGCGAGGGCTACGGCGGAGTTGGGCGAGAGCCGGAAGCGGAAGTAGTTGGACCGGCCGGTCACCGATTCTGCGTCAGCGAAAAGCTTCTGTGGTGGCGGCTTCAGCTCAACCAGAATCTCGGTCGCGGTGTCCGGCAGGAATTTTCCGGAGCGCAGATACCATGGCACTCCATCCCAACGCCACGAATCGATGAAAAGCTGAAGTGCGCAGAAAGTCTCG
>CAWDQS010000163.1:0-43480 GCA_963804295.1 uncultured Acidobacteriaceae bacterium | reverse complement strand
TCGGCCCGCAGTTCCCGCAAATCGAATCGGCTACCGGCGCCGGAGCCAAGCCTGCCTCCTACTTCCTGGCTCCCAATCTGCGCAATCCCCAGGTGCAGGAGTATGACCTGATGGTGCAGCATAGCCTCGGCAAGGGCACCTACATCCAGGGAAGCTACCTGGGAGCGCTGGGACGCGAACTGCCCAACTACCTCAACCTCAACCTCAATCCCGCAACCACGCTCGAGAGTATTACAATTGTCGACTCCACGGGTAAAGGCCCCATTCCAAATGGGACTGTAGTTTCAAACATTCCAACCTACACCTCTTACGGCAACACGGCACTCTTTGGCGCCAATGCAGCAAACTTCCAGGGCATCACCGAGGAGATAGGCAACATCAATTCGAACTACAATGCCATGGTGCTAGAGGTTCTTAATCGTTCGCTGAAGAGCATTCAGTTCGACGCCAACTACACTTGGTCACATGCTCTAGATTTTGCGCAGAATGCCAATCCCACCGGAGCGACAAACAACTGGTACGACCCCTTTAACAATCCGCGCCAAAATTACGGCGACTCCTCCTACAATGTTCCCAACAGGTTCGTGGCTTATGCGCTCTATAATTTCCCGAACCTCAAGACAACCAACTGGGTCAAGTACCTGGCCAATGAGTGGAGCATGAACGACAGCTTCCAGATGCAGAATGGTTTGCCCTATACCGTCGGCATCAGCGGAACCGCATACACAAATTCGGAAATTGGAAGTTACTGGAATGGCTCCTCCGGTTCCAACATGATTCCCTCAATCGGGCCCAACACCAAGATGTATCCGCGGCGCATCGTCGATGATGCACGCTTTCAGAAGCAGGTATCCTTCGACAAGGGACGCAATCTGCAACTTATGTGCAACATCTTCAACCTTGCCAACCACCAGAACGTCACTTCCATCAACACCACCGCCTATTCGCTGTCGACGACTTCTGGAGTTAACTACGCGACCTATAACTCCAGTTTTGGAGCGTACAACAGTTCAAACAGCCAGGGCTTTCTGTATACTCCGCGCGAAATTGAATTCGCAGTACGCATCAATTTCTAAAATGGAACATGTCCTCTACAACGCGGCGGCTTCGGCCGCCGCGTTGTTTTCGCAGGCGCAATTCCTGTGCTGAACCGGGCGCGCGGAAGAGTTATGGTGCGCGAAGAATATCAGCCGAATCCGCTCTGCCGGACATGCAACTGAATGACAGAACTCGCTAAATATCAGTTAAAATATATTTGATATAGTCAAAGCTATTTTATCCAAAAATGCAGATTTTTAGCTATGGCGTTTCATCTTTACACAATAACCGTTGAATATCTTGTACATAAAAGATTAAAGTTAATTTTTCCTCATGTTGTAAATTTGCATTTTCTGAAGTCTTTTGCGTTCGAGGTACCCCATGAATTGCCCGAAATGCCAGTCTGCGTCCGTATCTGTCATCCCCGCCGAAATCCGTCTCTATCGGAATTGTCACCGCACCCTGAGCCATCCTCCCATGACTCCGTCTCCTGACGTTCTGGTTTGCCTTGATTGCGGCTGGTCGGAGTTTTCGATTCCGCGTTCCTGGCTTGCCGCCGGGTGGTTACGTTCCATGCGGCCACAGTCGGCTCAATCTGCGGTGCCCATAGTCGCCACGAATGTGGCTGCAATGGCCTCCTGACAGGACGATCAGCGTTTTGCCTTGCCGCGGAGCCCGTTGACTGACGGCTGAGGCGGCAGGATGCTGCCTGAAATAATATTGCTGCGTAAAATATGCCCTGCAAAAAGGCCCCCAGCCGAAGCTGGAGGCCTTTTTCTCGTTCATTTGGTCGCACTCGGAGATGCCGAATCCAGCATCAGTGGACAGGTTATTACTGACAACTGTCCACTGACCACGAATCACTGTCGTCAGTACATGCCGTCCATGCCGCCGCCGTGGCCGCCGCCGGCCGGAGCCGACTTAGGTTCGGGAATCTCGGCGATCAGTGCTTCGGTGGTGAGCAGCAATCCGGCGATGGAGGCGGCATTCTGCAACGCCGTCCGCGTCACCTTCGTGGGGTCGATGACGCCGGCCTTCACCAGATCCTCGAAGACGCTGGTAAGAGCGTTGTAGCCGTAGTGCTGATCCTTGGACTCCATCACCTTGGCCACCACCACCGCACCCTCTTCGCCGGCATTGGCGACGATCTGGCGTAATGGCTCTTCGAGAGCGCGGCGTACAATTTGCGCGCCGATCTTCTCGTCGCCATCGAGCGTCTTGAGCAGGGCGTCGACAGCGGGAATGGTGCGAACCAGCGCCACGCCGCCGCCGGGGACTATGCCTTCCTCGACTGCCGCGCGAGTGGCGTGCAGCGCATCCTCGACGCGAGCCTTCTTCTCCTTCAACTCGGTCTCGGTTGCAGCGCCCACCTTGATGATGGCCACGCCGCCGACCAGCTTGGCCAGCCGTTCCTGGAGCTTCTCCTTGTCGTAGTCCGAGGTGGTCTTCTCGATCTGCGCGCGGATCTCCTTCACCCGGGCCTCAATCTCAGAGGGCTTGCCGCCGCCGTCCACGATGGTGGTGTTGTCCTTGTCGATGGTGATCCTCTTGGCCTTGCCCAGGTCCTCCAGCTTCACGCCTTCCAGCTTGATGCCCAGATCCTCGGTGATGGCTTTGCCGCCGGTCAGGATGGCAATGTCGCCCAGAATCGCCTTGCGGCGGTCGCCAAAGCCCGGCGCCTTGACGGCAGCCACGTTCAGCGTGCCACGCAGCTTGTTCACTACCAGTGTCGCCAGAGCCTCGCCTTCAACGTCCTCGGCGATGATCAATAGCGGCTTGCCGCCGCGGGCAACCTGCTCCAGCAGGGGAAGCAAGTCCTTCATTGCGCTGATCTTCTTCTCGTAGATCAGAATATAGGGATCTTCCAGAATCACTTCCAGCCGCTCGGCATCCGTGACGAAGTAAGGGCTCAGATAGCCGCGGTCAAACTGCATCCCGTCGACCGTTTCCAGCCCTGTGTGCATCGTCTTCGACTCTTCGATGGTGATGACGCCATCCTTGCCCACAACCTTGACTGCCTCGGCGATAATGTCGCCAATCTCTTGGTCGCCGTTGGCCGAGATCGCGCCCACCTGGGCCACGGAACCTTCGTTGACAGGCTTGGAAAGTTTGCCCAGAGCGCCGGTTTCAATCCACTTGCCGTCCTTGTCGCGTGTGCCGATGATTGCGGCCACAGCCTTGTCGATGCCGCGCTTGAGGGCCGTCGGGTTCGCCCCGGCGGCAACCGTCTTCACGCCTTCGCGGAAAATGGACTGCGCCAATACGGTTGCAGTAGTAGTTCCGTCGCCAGCCACGTCGCTGGTCTTCGATGCGACTTCCTTCACCAGTTGGGCGCCGACATTTTCTCCTGGATCCTTCAACTCAATCTCTTTGGCTACTGTTACGCCGTCCTTGGTGATGGTCGGCGATCCGAACTTCTTCTCGATAACCACGTTCCGGCCCTTGGGCCCGAGCGTCGCCTTCACTGCGTCCGCCAGCGTGTTAACGCCGCGCAGGATCGCCTGACGGGATTCCTCACCGTGCAAAATCTGCTTTGCCATTTCTGTATCTCTCCTTAGTGCAGTGGTCAGTGAACAGTGGTCAGTGAACAGTGGTCAGTGAACAGTGTTCAGTTGAAAGTGAGTCTTTGCCTGTGGTCATGTATCAGTGTTCAGTAACGCCAGGAGCGCCGTATGGGCTAAGCTGACCACTGTCCACTGTTCACTGACCACTGAAAAGCTACTTCTTGACGATTCCCAGAACTTCTTCCTCGCGCATGATCAGAAACTCCTGGCCGTCGAGCTTGATCTCGGTGCCGGAGTATTTGCCGAAGAGGATTTTGTCGCCCGCCTTCACGTCCAGGGGGAAGACCTTGCCTTCGTCGTTGGATTTTCCCTTGCCGACGGCGATGACTTCGCCTTCCTGGGGCTTTTCCTTGGCGCTGTCGGGGATGATGATGCCCCCACGGATAGTTTCGCCCTCTTCCAGACGGCGGACGAGGATGCGATCATGAAGCGGGGTGAACGTTGTCGCTGCGGATGTTGATGCCATTGCTTTGCTTCTCCTTCACTCGCGGACAGGGGTGAACCCCGCCGCGGGGTTGAGTGGTTTTAGAAAAAACATTGTGGAATTAATAGGTTGCAGCTCAAAATTGGAGCAGTATACCCGGCGAGCAGTTTCGCCAGCCGTGTGCTAGCACTCTCGCCTTCCAATTGCTAACATTAATCAAGGTACACACATTTGTCAAGTGCAGTTTTGAATAATATGAGTGTAATTCGCTCATAAAGTGTGATAATTATTTACCAATCTATTGATAGACAGCCAACAAATTGGTAATTGGGCTGAAATTCCTATTCATCCAGGAAAATCGGTGAAGGCTCAGGCTTGAACAGCCTCGGAAAGTTCAACATGGGCGTCAATTTGGTACTCTGGCCGCAAGGGACCTGCATCAGGGTCCTTTGCTGGATAGAGGTAATTCATGGCGCACTCTGAGAACTCGACCGATAGCCGAAGAAGATTTCTGGTCAATGCCGCCTGCACAGCCGGTGCGGTGCTGGCTTCGCATGTGCTGCAAGCCATGACGCAAGGGCTGGCGGCGAATGGGATTGATTCGGACGAAATGGCACGGAAGCTCCCCTGGAAGAGTACCTGGGATGCGGCTCTGGCGGTGCTGGCCGGCAATCTCCGTACCGTTCCCGGCTACCCGCTCCCGCTTCTCTTCGAGGGCAGCACCTATCAGGGCATCTGGCAAGAGTGCGGACCGCATGAGGGGCTGGTCTACGCCACCCTAGCCAATCACATCCCCTCAGGCCAGGCGAAGATTACCCCCTTAGAAGCTGCCCGCAATAACCACATGGCCTTCTTCGAGTTGCAGCGGCCTGACGGGCAACTTCCCGCCAGCGTGAAGACCACGGAGAACGGCTACGGCCAGATTCAGATGGTGGTGCCGATTGCCGCCACGGCCTGGGAGTTGGCCCAACTCGACAAGGATGAAGCCTTCCTGGCGGCAGCTTATGCTTCGTGCAGCCGCTGGGATGCATGGCTGCGGCAATATCGCGACACGCGTAAAACCGGTCTGGTGGAGGGCTTCTGCACCTATGATACCGGCCACGACAACAGCCCGCGCTGGAAGGGAATTCCCAATCGCTGCCCCGATGCCGATGCGCGCAAATGCCCGCCTCTGCCCTCCATGCCGCGGCTTTGCCCGGATCTTTCCGCTACCGTTTATGGTGGCCGGATTGCGCTGGCCGCGATGGCCAGTGCGCTGGGAAAGAAGACTGAAGCTGCTCGCTGGAAGCGCGATGCAGAGTCCATTCGGCGGTTGATCATCGACAAGCTGTACTCGCCGGAAGACGCCGCTTTTTATGATCTGGACGCGCAGGGCAACTTTGTCCGGGTGCGCTCGGACGTGATCAGCCGGGTTTTAGGCGAACATGTTTTGGATCTTGGGCATATCCGTGACCGGGCAATCTTTGAAGATGTCTGGAACCGTCAGCTTCACAACCCCAAAGCCTTCTGGGCGCCGTATCCACTGTCGAGCATTGCCCAGGACGATCCCGCCTTTGTTCGCCCCATTCCACGCAACTCCTGGGGCGGAGCTTCGCAGGCGCTGACCGCCCTGCGCGCCCCACGCTGGATGGCCCACTATGGAAAGCGGGCCGAACTCAACCAGCTCATGCGGCAGTGGTGCGAGGCCATCATGAGGCACGGGGAGTTTCGCCAGCAAATGGACCCGCAGACCGGCGAGTTCACCCAACCGGACCCCGGAGGCTACTCTCCCGCCGCGCTGGTCTTCCTATCATTCGCCAATGCGCTAGGGAAGGCTTCATAACAGGGGAGATTACCATTTACAATGATGCCTATGATGCGCAGTTCTCTATTTCGTCTCTTCCTCGTCGTGGCCTCGCTTGGCCTGGTCCTTTCGTTGCATACCGCTGGCGCTCAACAGAACGCCTCCAATCGCGGCCGCAAGTACAAGTTGCCCCCGCCCACCGCGCGCATTGAGGTCACCGTGGTGCGCGACGTGAACGGCAAGCCCATCGAAAATGCCGCGGTCATCTTTCATCCCATGCAGGGTGAGAGAGACAAAGGCAATATGGAACTGAAGACCAACGAGGACGGCAAAGCCATTATCGACGTGCTGCCCATGGGCGACACGGTGCGCCTGCAGATCATCGCCAAAGGCTTTCAGACCTACGGGGAGGACTTCAAGATTGATAAAACCCCGATTGCAGTCGATATCCGCATGAAGCGCCCCGGCGAACAGTACTCCATCTACAGCGCCCGCCCGGAGAAAAAGGAGACTGCCAGAGACGGCCGTTTCATTGCGTATGATGACGGAACGGTATTGGATACGACGACGAACCTGATGTGGGCTGCGCAAGTCAGCGGCGAGGAGTTCACCACGCATGGCGCAAATGCGCTTGTAGGTAATTATCATGCCGGCGGCTACACGGACTGGCGTTTGCCCACCCAGAATGAAATGTTGGGGTTGTATGATCCTGCCAAATCAATTTTACCGGCGAACGGCGGGGGCAAAACCCTTCACATTGCGACGGAGTTGATAGAAATTGATGATGATTGTTATCACGCTACTCCCGTCGCAGGGACAGCTCCGGTTGGTCTTATTGGGATACCCATCTTCTGCTTCAGAGATGGCAAGCGAACAGTAGCTGTAGGCGAACTCTTCAAGGTGCTGCCCGTGCGCACACCCACTCCCGCGGTACAGCCGCATAGCGCAGCGGACGCCAAGCCTTGAATCACAACCAGCCGCGTCACTGGGAGGCTCTCGTTGAACCCATGATGTCAACCCAACCCCTCGGCGGCAAATCGGCTCTGGTCACCGGCGGCGCGCGTCGCGTTGGCCGCGGCATTGCGTTGGCCCTGGCGCGGGCCGGCGCGGACGTGGTTCTTACTTATCGTAGTTCCCAAGCTGAAGCAGTCGAGACCGTCCGCGAAATCGAGAGCCTTGGCTGCCGCGCACTGGCTGTCGAGTGCGATGTGCGCTCTGAAGCTTCAGTGCGCCCGGCCGTAGCCGCCGCAGTGGGTCGCTTCGGGCGGCTTGATTTGCTCGTCAACAATGCCGCCATTTTTGAATCAGCGCCGCTCGATTCACTCACCCTCGAAAAGTGGGATGCAGTCTTCGAGACCAACGCCCGCGGTCCCTTCCTGGTAGCGCGCGAATCTCTCACCGCACTGCGCGCCGTCGAAGGCCGGATCGTGAACATTGGCTCGCTGGGCGGGATGAAGGCCTGGGCCGGCCATGCCCACTATTGCGCCTCCAAGGCCGCGCTGCACATGCTCACCCAAACCATGGCCAAGGCCTTTGCCCCCGAGGTCAGCGTCAACTGCGTCGCGCCGGGATGGATCGAGTTGGACGAAAATTCAGTCGAGTCGGCCGCGCATTTTGCCGCCAAAACTCCCATGCGGCGCAACGGCAGTGTGGATGACGTGGCCCAAGCGGTTCTCTTCTTTGCAACAGGGCCGCACTTTGTCACCGGCCAGGTTCTGGCCGTGGATGGCGGGCTGGGGTTGTAACGGCAGGATCAACTGAATCTAGTACTCGCGCCTCTATCGCCCGAAGAGGGTCTTGAAAAAGCCGCGATAACCTTCCTTGGGGAGATAGCTCGCGGGATCGTCGCGTTCACTCTGAATGGGTGGTGCGGCAAACTTCCTGGCGCGGAACTTCATCGGCACATGATTCCAAAGCCCCACAGGCTCTGGCTGAGCCGGCCACGGGGCTCCTTCGACGGCAGCGCGCGGATTGCTCTCGCACAGCCTGTGCGCCGTCTCCTCGCCGGCGTGTTTAGCCACGTAATCGTAGCCTTTCTTCAGATGCGGCGGCCGTCTGGTCATGTCGTGTGCGTCGCTGGCAATAAAGTGAACCCAGTTGCGCTGTAACAATTCGTTGGAAAAGGCCTCCGCCATCTTGCCGAAGCGCCCATACAGCGAGCCGGCGGTCACCTGGACCATGCAACCCATGCGCAGCCACTCCGCCAGCATCTCCGGCCTGCCCAGCACTGCCGGATAGCGTTCCGGATGGGTAACGATCAGCTTATAGCCCGTCGATTGCAACAGGTGCATGGCGTCGTTCATCTTCGGCGGAATCGAAGAGTTGGAAAACTCGATCAGCAGGTAGCCTTTGCCGTCGATGGAGTAGCGCAGGGGGTTGGCCGCGGCGTCCGCAATATTCTCCGCGTTCATGCGGAAGTCGCACGCCAGGCTCAACCCCATCTGGCCTTTCAATAGTTCGCACAGTTCCGCGTAACGCTGTGCGATGAGATTGGTCAGATACGGATAGTACTCGCTCGCATGCGGTGTGCAAACGATGTGGGTCACGCCATTGGCTGCGGACTCCTGCGCCATGGCCAGGGAGGTCTCCAGGTCAGGCGAGCCGTCGTCGATTCCGTAGAGCAGATGATGATGAATGTCAATCATACTGTGACCAATCCTCGGAGTCTCGGGGTCGCGGAAGAGAAAGTTGCAGGGGCTGGCAATTGCATGGGAGGTGTCGGTTGCCTTTGGAACCGGATAATACCAAGGCCCCTGATTTCACGACCTTAGATTAACAGCTTAACGCACTCGCAATGAGAATGTTCCAAGAAGTGGCCCCGGAGGTTCGCCGTTGGAAATTTGTAATGCATCATTTAATGTTCATGGGAAGAACAGTCTGCAATTCCGCGCCGCCGGGTTTAGAATCTATCTTTGCCTGGCGTCCGGCATTCTCCGGTCGTCTAAGGTGAGACTTCATAGGAAAAGAGGTATTTCATGGCCGGTATTTCTCGTCGAGATCTGCTCTCATCTGGGCTTGCTCTTTCTGTTTCTTCCCTTGTGGCCCGCTCGGCCTGGGGACGCACCACCGCAATGATAGCCGGCTCCTCCGGAACTGCATTCGGCGAGATGCAGGCCGCCCTCGCGCCGCGTGAGCGGCTGCTCTTCGACTTTGGCTGGAAGTTTCAGCTCGGCAACGGAGCCGACCCGGCCCGCGATCAGGGCTTTGGCTACGGCCAGGGAGACTTTGCCAAGACCGGCGATTTCAAATTTGCCAAGGCCGGGTTTGACGACTCCAAGTGGCGCACGCTGAACCTGCCTCACGATTGGGCGGTCGAGCTGCCCTTTATACGCGACGAGGCGCTGAACTCGCATGGATACAAGCCCCTCGGCCGCCGCTACCCGGAGACCAGCGTGGGCTGGTACCGGCGCGAGTTCGAGATTCCGGCGAGTGACGCGGGCCGGCGCATCACGGTCGATTTCGACGGCGCCTTCCGTGACGTGCTGGTCTTCGTCAACGGATGCTTCATTGGCCGCAACGACAATGGATATGTGCCCTTTAGCTTCGATCTGACGGACTTTCTGGCCTATGGCCAGAAGAACTATATTGTGGTGCGCGTGGACGCCAGCTTCGGAGACGGCTGGTTCTACGAGGGCGCGGGCATCTACCGCCATGTGTGGCTGACCAGAGACCGATGCGCTGCGCCTCGGCCAGTGGGAGAGCACGGTGCGCACTGAATTGAAGGGAAACTCCGCAACGCTGACGCTGGGCACTCTGGTGGTGAACCAAGGCAAGCAGGTGGAGAACGCCAAAGTTACCTGGCGGATTCTCGACGCCGCGGGCAAGACAGTGGTTACGGCAGAGGCGCCAGGGCAATCGATTCCGGTGGATGGGACGGCAAACTTTACTGCCACGGCCAAGCTGGACAGCCCGGCGTTGTGGTCGGTGGATGAGCCGAACCTCTATTCCGCCATTGTGACCGTGGAGACAAATGACAAGACCCGCGACGCCGAGCGAGTAAGCTTTGGCGTGCGTGCCGCGGTCTTCGACGCGGACAAGGGATTTTTCCTGAACGGTAAGTCGCTTAAGATTCAAGGAACCTGTAACCATCAGGACCACGCCGGCGTGGGCGCGGCATTGCCCGACCGCTTGCAGTGGTTCCGTTTGGGAGTGCTGCGTGAGATGGGATGTAATGCCGTGCGCACTTCGCACAATATGCCCACCCCGGAGTGGGTGGAAGCCTGCGACCGCATGGGCATGATGATGATGTGCGAGACGCGGCAGATGAGTTCCAACCCCGAAGGCATGACGCAACTGGAGGCCATGATCAAGCGCTACCGCAACTCTCCGTCCATCATTATATGGTCGATCGGCAATGAGGAGGGGCAGTTGCAGAGCAGCATGGCGGAAGAGGGTGCAAAGATTGCCGAGACCATGGTGCGGCGCTGCCACGAACTCGACCCCACGCGCGTGGTCTCCGCAGCGGTAAATGGAGACAACAAGAAAGGCATCTCAGTTGCCTTCGACATCATTGGCTTCAACTATGCCTTGGACCTTCCCGACGGATATCACAAATCGGACCCCACGCGTCCGCTGTTCGGGTCTGAGACCTCCAGCGCCATCTCCACCCGCGGCGTCTATTCCACCGACCCGCTGCGCAACACCATCAACGCCTATGACCGCGCGGTTCGCTGGGGCGCAACGGCCGAGGATTGGTGGAAATTTTATGGAACGCGCGAGTGGGAGGCGGGCGGCTTTGCCTGGACCGGCTTCGATTATCGCGGCGAGCCCACGCCCTACGGATGGCCGTCCATCAGTTCGCAGTTCGGCATCGTGGATATGTGCGGATTCCCCAAGGACACCTTTTATTACTACAAGGCCTGGTGGGGAAAGGATCCTGTGATGCACCTATTTCCGCACTGGAATTTCGAGGGCAAAGAGGGCGAAACAATCCCCGTTTGGGTCCACTCGAATCTGGACGAGGTTGAACTCCTTGTGAACGGCAAGAGCCTGGGCACTCAGAAGGTTCCCCACCTGGGCCACGTGGAGTGGAAGGTCAACTACGAGCCGGGCGTGATTGAGGCGCGGGGCAGCAAGGATGGAAAGGTCGTGCTAACCGAAAAGCACGAGACCACCGGGGCAACCGTGGCCATCCGGCTGACTGCGGATCGCATGGAGATCAATGCCGACGGTCAGGACGTGGCAATGGTGACCGTCGAGGCTCTGGACAAGGAAGGCCGGCCCGTTCCAACGGCCTCGAATCTCATTGGTTTCAAGGTTTCCGGCGAAGGCGCGCTGATCGGCGTGGGCAATGGCGATCCTAACTGCCAGGAAAGCGACAAGGAACCTAAACGCTCTCTTTTCAACGGATTGGCGCAATTGATTGTGCAGTCCACCAAGAGACCGGGTGAGATTCACATCGAGGCGGTGAAGGAAGGCTGGGATGGCGTTGAACTGACCCCGGCAAAGATGGTGATCTTCACCCGAAAGGCCGAGTTGCCGCCGATGGTTCGATAGCGCGCCGTAGGGCGCGCATCGGCCCCGATGGTATACTCACAAGGTCAGGCGCGTGCCAGTGCGCCATCCTTACTATCTCTGAGGTACTCATGTCCGGCCACTCAAAATGGGCCACTATTAAGCACAAGAAGGGCGCGCTGGATGCCAAGCGCGGCAAGATATTCACCCGCCTGCTCAAGGAAATAGCAGTTGCCGCCAAGGGTGGCGGCAACCCCGACACCAATGCCCGGCTGCGCACCGCTGTTCTGGCGGCGAAGGCAGAGAATATGCCTCAGGACAATATCAAACGAGCTATCCTACGTGGCACCGGCGAGTTGGAGGGCCTCAGCTACGAGGAGATCTCCTTCGAGGGCTATGGCCCCGGCGGCGTGGCGGTAATCGTGGAAGTGACGACCGATAACCGCAACCGCGCGGTGAGCGAGATTCGCCACGCCTTCTCCAAGAACGGCGGCAACCTGGGCGAATCCGGCTCGGTGCGCTTCATGTTCCACAAGAAGGGCTTGATCGCCATCGAAAAGTCCGCCGCCACCGAAGAGCAGTTGATGGACATTGTGCTGGAGCATGGCGGCGAAGACCTGAACGACGAAGGCGACACCTGGGAGATCATCTCCGAACCTGCCGACCAGGAAAAGGTCGCTGCCGCCGTCAAGGCTGCCGGTATTCCCACGGTGATGAGCGAGGTGACCATGGTCGCCTCCACCTACACCAAGCTGGAAGGCAAAGAGGCCAATCAGATGATCCGTCTGCTGGAGGTTCTGGAAGACTGCGACGATACGCAGAACGTCTACTCGAACTTCGACATGGACGCCGATCAACTGGAAGCCGCGGCCGGCTAAGCGGATGCCGCAAGGCATTTGCAAGGCCGCCCGGTTGTGGCGGCCTTTTTATGGAGATGCAGTAGTTCACATTCAGGGGAGGGAAGAACGTTGACTCGAATTGCACGACTTTTCGTGTTTGTCTTGATGGCTGGAACGATGATTGCCGTCGCCCAGACTTCGGGCGGTCCCGCTGTAGCCGCAGCTCCGGCAGCGGGCAACCCAGTAGCCCAGGTTCGCAATGCAAGAAGCTGGGAGTACGGCCCCTTCATCAGCTATGGCAACGGCGTCGGCGGTGACCAACGCTCGCAGTACAAATTTCTCAACGCCGGCATCCAGTTGGCCAAGCCTCTGTCGCCGGTCCTTCATGCCGGCATTCTCAGCGGCCAATTCGAGTATGGCGGCAACATCATGCCCCTTTGGCAGGCCTACACGCCCGCTCCGAGCCATGCGACTTATACCTGCATTGTGAGCGGGGCGCCCGTCAGTTGCGTTCTGCCCGTTAGCGGAGGCGCCTATCGTGGCGTCAGCCTCACCCCGGTCATCTTCCGCTGGAACTTTCTTACCCAGTCGCGGCGCATTCAGCCCTGGTTCCAGGCTGCGGGCGGGCTGATCTATACCACCCGCCAGTTTCCGCCGAGCTATTCGAGTGCGCCGGGGTACACCGTGGATGGCTCGACCAGTGTGTGGAACTTTGCTCCGCAGGGCGGCGTGGGCATCCACTACTTCACCTGCGACAAGCGCTCCATCGACGTGGGTGTGAATGCCGTCCATATCTCCTCAGCCTCGCTGGGCGACCGCAATCCCGGCGTCAATGCCAGCATCCAGGTGCAGGTGGGCTACACCTTCTGGAAATGAGTTTGTGAAGCTTTGAATTCGTCAGCGTCTTGCAAGGGCACGGCTTATGTCGTGCCTTTGCAATGTCAGGAAGGAAGCATGATCGGACCGGTTGTCGAGTGCGTTCCCAATTTTTCCGAGGGAACGGATGCGCGAAAGGTCAGCGCCATTGTAGCCGCGATGCGCGTTGCGGGAGTGCATCTTCTAGACTGGTCCATGGACGCGGCTCACAATCGCTCCATTGTGACGATTGCCGGCGATCCGGCCTCGGTGGTAGAGTCAGCAGTCCGCGGCGCCGGCAAAGCTGCCGAGTTGATCGATCTGACTCGCCAGCAGGGGGTTTATCCCCGCATTGGCGCGGCAGACGTGATTCCCTTTTTGCCCATCTCCGGCATCAAATTGGAACAATGTGTCCTGCTGGCTCGTCAGGCAGGCCAGGAGATCTGGCGCCGCAGCAACCTTCCGGTCTACTTTTATGGGGCAGCGGCCGCGCGCCCTGATCGCGCCAGCCTGGAAGAGGTGCGGCGTGGGCAGTTTGAGGGATTGCTCAAGGAAGTTGCCAAGGATTCCTCCCGCCGCCCCGACATCGGCGGTCCCTATTTGCATCCCACCGCCGGCGCCTGCGCCGTTGGCGCGCGAAAGTTTCTGGTGGCCTACAATATTTACTTCGATTCAGCAGACGTTGCCATGGTGCGCGCCATTTCCCGTGAGATTCGCGCTGCCTCCGGCGGACTCATGGGCGTCCGGGCCATAGGAGCACTGGCCCGTGGCCGCGCACAGCTCGCCATGGACATCACCGACCTGGAGGCAACGCCGCTCTCCAAGGTTTTTCGCACTGTTTCTACTCTGGCCCTGCGCCATAAGGCCGCGCCCGCAGAGGGAGAGGTGATCGGCCTGCTTCCCGAATCAGCCTATGAGCGGGATAGCGAGTGGACGCGTCAATTGATTGGGTTCGATCCGCCAACCAAGATTCTGGAGCGCCGCCTTGCGGCTCCGATGGCCTGGCCGGAAGTGGTATGAACGACCAAGCCAGCCTGGAAGGCGCATCGGACGCAGCCCAAAGCGTAAAATGAAGATGGAATAGGAACGGCACTATTGGCCATCGAGTGCGGGCAAGCGCGGGTTATCGAGCCTGCTTTCGCACATGGATTCTTCTACTGCCGCAACTATGGAGGATGGATTGTTGAAATCATTACTAAGAGTTTCAATTCCGGCGATCTTGTTTGCCGCCGCAGCCTCGGCGCATGCGGCGCAGTTGTCCACTGAAGCCCGCACCGCCATTCCGCATGATGTGCAGCAGTTGGTGGCCATTGATTACCACGCCATGGAGAACTCTTCTTCGGCCATGGATTTGCGCGCGCGCGTCATGCCGCCCGAACTGAAACGCTTTGAGGAGGCGCTGCAAAAGTCCGGCCTGAACGAGAACCACGATGTCGAGTCACTGGCCTTTGCCCTTTTCCGCCCCAGCACTGATAGCGAGCAACTGAGCACCGTCGGCATCGCCCAAGGTCAGTTTTCCGTGCAGGATATCTTGGCCAACTTCCGCAAGCAGCAGGTGAAGGCCAAACTGGTGCGCACCAACAAGGTCTATCCGCTGGCCAAGACCGGCATGGTGGTTTGCTTCGTTAACCCCTCCACCATGGTCTTCGGCGACGCGGATGCGGTTGGCAAGGCGCTGGACGCCCGCGACGGCATTGCGCCCAACCTGCTATCCAATAAATCCATGATGGATGCCATGAATGCCGTGGACTCCGAGCCTTTGTGGAGCATCCTCGACCAAAAGGGCACGCAGACCATGATGAAGCAGGTGCTGGGCGAGGCTGGATCGTTGACCGACTTTGACAGCGTGCAAAAACGCCTGTTGGCCTCCTGGTACTCGATGAACTTCCAGCATGGCGTCAAGTTCGACCTCACCATCTCCACCGGCGATTCCTTTGCCGCTGCCACGCTTTCTTCGCTGCTGTCGGCGGCGCTGATGGTGCGCAAGGTGAGCGGCTCGGATGCTGAGAAACAGGCGTTGAGCGCCACGTCGATCTCGTCGGACTCCGGGCGTCTGTCGATCCACTTCGCCACCTCCGATGCCGAGTTCAGCAGCCTCTTGCAATCTCCGCTCTTCAAGGGCATTGTGCACTGAGTTGGGCGGCGTCTGCTCCATTCCACTGGCCGGCGGGCGATTCCTACCGGAGTCTCCCGCCCTCGGCCAGGATTGCCCTCAGAGTGAATTGGTTGAACAGCTTGCGGATAAATTCATTCGGAGATGCAAGAAGTGTCAGGGCACGACTTGACAGGCTTTGGCTTGAGCACTTGATTGATGAAAGCATGCAGCTTCCGGTCCCCGATTCATGGCCCTTTACTTGCCCGGACCCTATCGACGCTCCATTCCTCGCGCTTGCCCACTCGGCGGGAGACTGGCTCGTGACAGGAAATCTCAAGCACTTCCCGGAGACCGTGCGAAATGAAGTAATAGTGCTCTCGCCAGCTGATTATCTGGCGCATCTCGTAGGTGCAGCCAGCTGAGTGGGCTATTACTGTTCTCTGTTCCCCATTCCCTCTTCCCTGTCTCAAGACTTGACCTGGTCTAGACCAGGTTTTTTCGTCTATTTACCCCTCAAAAACCGCCTTTTTCTACCCTCTTTTCACCAATATTCATGTATCTATATACGCAGGTAATTTGCGCGTTTTACCCTAATCCAGTCCCCGGAAAGTTCGTAAAGAAATAGAAAGACACGCTCCTCCGTCATTGCCGAAGCCGTCCAAAACTGCAATATTGCATTCGTCCCCCGCTGCACCTGTTTCCCAAAACAAGTTTTACTCTGAAGCGTATCAGAGAAAGATCAAATCGCTGTTTGCGGCGCACGCTAGGAGGTCGTATACTTAAATACGACAAATCTAGTCGCATTTCCAATTTCCGCCTCTAATGGGAGTCTGACGGTTGAGCGTGCTGAGCGAGTTGAATGTGGGCGAGAGCGGGGTTCTGGTGGACCTTGATCTGCCTGAATCCGTGCAGAACCATCTGATGCACATGGGCTTTGTCCCCGATGCGCTGGTCACGGTACTGCTGCGCGCTCCAGCTGGCGATCCTACCGTCTACAGTGTGGACGGCATGGAGATTGCCCTCCGCTGCGAGACCGCCGCAGCCATCCGTATGCGACCCGCCACAGCAGTAGTTCCGCAAATCGAGGCCGCACAATGAGCGCCTGCTGCGAGACTCCAGCCTTTGTTCCGCCTAAAATCCAACCACGCGCCGGGCAGCTCCAGACCGTGGTGCTGATTGGCCCGCCTAACTCCGGCAAATCCACTCTTTTCAACCGGTTGACCGGCCTGCGCCAAAAGGTGGCCAACTTCCCTGGCGTCACCGTCGAGCAGCGCATGGGATTGATGGCCGGGGTGGGCCGTCCAGACCTGACACTCATCGACCTGCCCGGCATCTACTCCCTCGACCCTTATAGCGAGGATGCCCGCGTCTCCATCGACGTGCTGCGCGGCAAAATGGTCGGCACCCCCAAGCCGGACGCCGTGCTTTTGGTCCTCGATTCCCTGCACCTGACCCGGCAACTCATGCTGGCTGCGCCGGTGCTGGCGCTTGGGTTGCCCACCCTGGTGCTGCTCAACATGAGCGACTTGATGAAGGCCCGTAAAGGACATATTGACGCCCTTGAGCTGGCCCGTGAATTGGGCGCGCCAGTGGCACAGATTAGCGCCGTGAACGGAAGCGGTATGGACGCCATTCCGCTCTTTCTCAACCAGCAAACCGAACGCGCCGCCGCCAAGCCGCTCACTTTGCCCGTCGTGGGCAACGCCGCCAGTGCGCACACCTGGGCCGCACAGGTGAGCCGCCGCACCGGTTACCGCGCCCCGCTCTCGGTAGAAGGCACGCGCAAAATTGACAATATTCTGCTGCATCGCGTCTGGGGACCACTGCTCTTCCTGGTCGTTGTCGTCGGCGTCTTCGAGGTGGTCTTCTCCGTCGGCCAGCCGCTCTCCGACTATTTTGGAGCCATTCTGGCCGGCATTGGCAACCTCATCCGCCCTCTGCTTCCCACTGGCTGGATTCAATCTTTGATACTTGACGGCGCATGGAAGGGCATCTCCTCAGTGCTTGTCTTTCTGCCGCAAATCCTGCTGCTTTTTCTCTTCATCGGCATCTTGGAAGACTCCGGCTATCTCTCCCGCGCTGCGCTGATCGCCGACCGCGTGATGCGCACCACCGGCTTGAACGGCAAAGCCTTCATTCCTCTGCTCTCGGCCTATGCTTGCGCTGTACCTGCCATCATGGCCACGCGCACCATCGAGAACAAGCGCGACCGGATGGCGACGATTCTGGTAGCGCCCTTCATGACCTGCTCGGCGCGCCTGCCGGTCTACATGCTCATGATCGCAGCCTTCATCCCCAACATCAACTACCTGCACGGCTTTCTCGGCCTGCGCACACTGACCATGCTCGGCCTGTATTTGGCCGGCTTTGTGGCTGCGATGACCACAGCATGGCTGCTGAAAAGCTCTATCCTCCGGTCCAGCGAAACGCCCTTCATCCTCGAACTGCCCCAGTACCGCATGCCCACGCTGCGCTCGCTCGGCCTACGCGTATTGGACCGCGGACGCGTCTTTCTGCGCCAGGCAGGAACCATCATTCTCTGCGTTACGCTGGCGCTTTGGGTGCTGGCTCATCTGCCGGTGATTCAGGATCCGAACGGCCAAATTTCCGCGCCCGAGCTTGTCGACAGCGTCATCGGCCGCCTGGGCCACTTCATCGAGCCGGCCATTCAGCCGCTGGGATTCAACTGGAAGATCGGCATCGGCCTTCTCTCCAGCGTGCTGGCCCGCGAAGTTATGGTCAGCACAATGGGAACGTTGTATGGCGCCCAGGCCGACACGCACGCTCTCAGCCTGCAAACTGCCCTGCACCACGACATGACTCTGGGCGGCGCGCTGGCCTTGATGATCTTCTTCGCCTTTGCCATGCAGTGCACTTCGACCATCGCCGTTGTTCACCGCGAGACCAATAGTTGGAAGTGGCCCGCCTTCCAGTTTCTCTATATGCTGACGCTCGCCTGGATCGCTGCCTACGCTGTCAACCATCTGGCGATGGTTTTCTTTGCATAGACACATTCCCCTTTCGCCGAAGAGCATTGGCTCAAGGTTGCGATTGCGGAAACGGAAATCGCCGTGGCCGCCTTAACGCTTCTTGGCTGACTTTTTACTCGCAGTGGAAGCAGGCTTCTTCTTTACAGGCACGGACTTTGGAGCTTTGGCCTTAGCCTTGACCGGGGGCTTGGCAACTGCTTTAGCCTTAACCTTCGCCGGCGGCTTTACCTTGTCTCTTTGGGCTGCGGGCTTGCTCTGCGGTACCGGCTTCCTGGCCTGTACAGGTGCTGACTTAGCCGGTGCGGGCCTGGATTCCTGCTTTGGTTGTGCTTTTGGCTGGGAAACCGGCTGATGCGTTTCCGCCTTTTCGTGCTTTGGCGGGGCAGCCGGCTTGAGAGCGCCCTTGGCCGTAGCCAGTTTGGGAGCAGGCTTCTCTTTCTCGTCCCCTAGCTCATCCTCGTCATCACCGGCAGAGGTGTCGGATTCGTCAATCAGGTCGGCATCCAGATCAATTTTGGGTAGCGCCATGCCCAGATCAAGGACATCGTCCTCAACTTCGCCCATGTCGTCCAGATCCTCCTCGTCGTCTTCCAGGTGGACCTCGGCCTCCTCATCGAAAGAATCACCTTTCAGCTTGGCATCCGCGCGCTTGACGCGTGGACGTTTGATGACAACCTGTGGTGGCGGGGCAGGTGGCGAATACGGATCAAGGAAGGCGCGAGCTTCTTCCGGAGTGGTGAGGTTGCCGTCGATCAGTTGCAGGAAAACTGAGTGCACGATCTCCCCATAGGATGGCAGCTCGGCAGTGATGCGCATCTCCTGCATCAGGGCATAAGGGATGCGCTGGCGAGCTTCAGGCCATACCTTGAGGAAAAGGTTAAAGCGCTCCTTGACGGCTACATCTTTGCTGGTAAATCCCAGCCAGAGAACAGCTTCTGGATCATAGCTCGTGAAGAGCTTGAAGCATGCAGAGGGGATGTTGTTCTGTTTGGCGAGCAGTACTTTGGCAAATCCAGCAGCCATCGAATCCAGATCGCTCCACTCGTCGACAAAGCCTGGACGCAGCATCTGCTTCTTCAGAGCGGACTGCTCCCTGCCGGACAGCTTGGCGGTCAGCAACCGCATCTGCGCCGCCGACATATCGGCATGAACGCCCTGGAGGAGCAGCTCGACGGCTAGATCGTGCAGGGCTGTCAGTCCTGCCTCGTCCGCCTTGAAGGAGGTCCAGATGGGGAATAAGACCTTCATCCAACCCTCAGCTTCCAGCGCCTGCAAAACCTTCAACCCCTCTTCTTCATGGCCGATCTGCTCCAATTCCCGCTTGCGGGCCTGTGTGGATAGACGCTCAATCACGCCTTCTTCCTTGGCGTTCATGTATCGGGTTTGGGTTTTGGGGTCCATCTCCCAGCCGAGACGCGTCCTATAGCGCGTAGCGCGAATCAACAGGGAAGGCTCTTCCAGGAAACCGTAGTTGGAAACCAGGCGTAGTGTTCTGGACTCGATGTCCGCGGCGCCGTTCATGGGATCCATCAGCAGCCCAAACGAACCCTTGTTGAGAGAGATGGCCATGGCGTTGACGGTAAAGTCGCGGCGGCGGAGGTCCTCCTGGATGGAAGCAGGGTGGTAGACAATCTTGCCGGGCTTGGGAATCTCAATGCGGTGCGCACTGACCAGATCGAGGCGAACTGTGCCGGGAAAACAGAGGTAAAGAGCGCGGGAGTCTTCATCTTCGCCCCACACCTTTGCACCTAGTTTAATCATTGATTTCTTGAACTTGAGCGCATTTCCATGCACGACTACTTCAAGTTCTCGGACGGCGTGCCCGCTGGTCAGGTCGCGGACCGCATCCCCGGTAAGAAACAGAATTGTATCCGTTTCGCGGGTTGCCTCGCGAACATGGCGCAAGGCGCTCTGCTGGTCAGCCGAGAGACGGTTTTCCAGAAGATAAATGTAATCGGGCATTCCGTTTCCTGCTTCCGCTCTGATTTCCACAGCCAAGTGCCTGATGCGGTTGCTCTTACAGCAAGCTGCGACATTGGTTGCAAACCGTACCTTAACACAAGTTGGCTCAGTTTGCTATGCCCCAGTGCACCAAATTTGCGACTATTTCCTTTCCTGGCACCTAACCGTTCCATGCGACAATCCAAAGCAATGGCTTCTCAACGCAAACCTGTTATCGTACGCAAGTTCAGCCGCGACTGGTGCGCCGGCTATGCGGGGGTCAACTTTGGCCAGGAGGCGGCGGAACTGGAGATTCTGGACCTCGGCGGAAAAGTTCTGCGCATCAGCTGGAATCAGGTGAAGTGGGTCTGCTACGTGCGGGATTTCCCGGCGGGCGAACAGGCGAATCCGGAGCGGCTGCTGCACAAGCGCTTCTCCATGCGGCCGAGGACTCCGGGCCTTTGGCTGCGCATGACGCTGACCGACGGCGAGGAACTGGAGGGCCTGGCTGCCAACGACCGCTCATTTGTTGATGGCGCCGGACTGCTGCTCACCCCGCCTGACACGCGCTCCAACACACAGAGGATCTACGTGCCACGGCAGGCGATTCAGACTCTGGAAGTGGTGAGTTTGATCGGCGCGGGGAACCGCAAACGGGTTGAGGCGGCCAGCAAGGCAACGGAGCAGCCGGAGCTGTTTCCTCAAGAACCGGGCGGGGAGTAAGCGAACCTGATTCACCTGTTCCTGGTTGTAGCACAGCCGTTGCCGCCGTGATTCCAGTACAATTCCATCCATGAAGCTAGGCGAATTGGCAACGAAGTTGGGAGCGGAGCTGCGCGGAGACGCGGAGTTGGAAATCACTGGCGTGAAAGGGATTGAGGAGGCCGGGCCGACGGAGATCACCTTCGTGGCCAATCCCAAATACGGGGGCTTGGCGCGCACCACCAAAGCTGCCGCCGTGCTGGTGGAGCCGGAGTTTCCGGAGATTCAAACGGCCACTTTGCGGATCAAGAACCCTTACCACGCCTTTTCGCGGACTCTGGGCTTCTTCTATCAACCGCCGGTTTACTCGCCGGGCATCCATCCGACTGCGGTGATCGACCCGACGGCGGTTATCGGCGCGGGGGCGCACATCGGGGCTTACGTGGTGATTGGCTCGCGAGTGAATCTGGGCAAGCACGCCACTCTACTGCCCCATGTGGTGCTCTATCCGGGGGTCAAGACAGGCAGCCATTTCTTTGCTCATGCGCACGCCGTTGTACGGGAAGGCTGCGTTCTGGGTGACCACGTGACGCTGGAGAATGGCGTCATCATCGGCGCGGACGGCTTCGGATTCTCCAAGAACGATCAAGGCTACTGGGAGAAGATTCCACAGTCTGGTCCGGTACGGCTAGGCAACCGGGTGGATGTGCAGGCCAACGCCACCATCGACCGGGCAACGGTGGGCGAGACGCGCATCGGTGACGGGACAAAAGTTGATAATTTGGTCCAGATCGGGCACGGTTCGCGCGTTGGAGAGAACACACTGTTGTGCGCGCAGACGGGGCTGGCCGGCTCGTCGGAGGTGGGCAACAACGTCATCCTGGCCGGACAAGCAGGCGTGGCCGGCCACTGCGCGGTGGGCGACGGGGTGATTCTGACCGCGCAGAGCGGAATCTCGCACGATATTCCGGCGGGAAAGGTCATCTCCGGCTCGCCGGGCTTTGATAACCGCGTATGGCTGCGAGCGGTGACCATCTTCCAGCGGCTACCGGAGCTGCTGAAGCGGCTGGACTGGGTAGAAAAGGCGTTGGCGGCTCAGGCGTCTAGGGAAGGCAAAGACGGGAGCTCTGAATGAAGATTCATGCCGTCATTTTGGCAGTTTTTACGGTTGCAGCACTCTTTGTATCGACCTGCCACTCGTATCATATTGAAACCATAATCGAAAACCGCACTGGAGGACCGATTCGGCTGCTGGAGTTCGATTATCCGAGCGCCAGCTTTGGGGTCAATAGCCTGGCGGCGGGCGCGGAGTACCACTATCGCATCCAGTTACGAGGCAGCGGGCCACTCAAGGTGCAGTACACGGGAAGCGATGGACGGAAGACCCAGGTGGAAGGGCCTATGCTGGCCGAACGGCAAGAGGGCCGGATCGAGGTTGTACTGCTACCCGAAGGTAAAGTGGAATTTCATCCAGACCTGACGGATGCCTTGGTCAGGATCAAATAATTCTAATCTGTTGGGATGCCATTGAATCCATAGGACCTCACTTTTCTATTGATCCGGCACGATTGCATTACGATATTACCGCC
This sequence comes from uncultured Acidobacteriaceae bacterium, assembly GCA_963804295.1. Lineage (GTDB taxonomy): Bacteria > Acidobacteriota > Terriglobia > Terriglobales > Acidobacteriaceae > Telmatobacter. Next base: position 21,206 of record CAWDQS010000163.1, on the reverse strand, counting down.
GAAAAACAACCGCAGGTCCTTCGACTCCGCTACGCTCCGCTCAGGATGACAGATTTTATGGTTGCAATCCTTTCAGCCCGGATCAATAACATTATAAGAATCAACAACACAACAGCTCCTTACGGCTATTCCCTGGCCGAATTTCACCGATAACTAAGATGAGAGGACAACGATGCACGGCAAGTCTGCATCCGAGAGCAGCCGTCTGCGATTTCCGCGTCCGCGGAGATTCAGGTCCGCTGCGCCGCTGGTTAAATGCTTCCTCTTTGTAACTATGTGTACGGCCTTCTCTGGCGTCTCCGCTATGGCCAATTTGATCTGGGTTACAAACGGCATACTGCTGGCTTATCTCCTTCTGGCTCCGCGCCGCCGCTGGGCTGCCTATCTGAGCGCGGCTCTGGTTGCGCACCTCGTTGGCAGCGCACTCGTCCATACTCCTTGGCGGATCACTCTGCTTGCCACGGCGCTGGACCTGGCCGAAGTTCTTTTTGCCGCGCTGCTGCTGCGGGGCCGCACTGCCCAGCTTCCGCGCTTTACCGATTACAACTACCTGTTTCGTTTCCTTGCTGTTGCCGTTTGTGCCGCTCCGATAGCGACCGCATCTGGCTTTGCTCTTATTGCCGCGCCCTGGCTCCATGCGTCAACGGGTTCTGTGTTTCTGCAGTGGGCATCTTCTGACGGCTTGGGCACCATCGTCGCCACCCCCGTCTTTGTCGCCATCCTGAGCGCCCGCTTTAACAAATCCATCAGTCTCAAGACAACTGCGATTTACCTTATTATGATTGCGGCCGCCAGCTTTGCGGCGCTCTCTCAAGCAAGGCTGCAACTGCCGTTTCTACTTTATCCCCTCCTGGTTCTGGTTCTACTGCGCCTGGGGCTAGGGCGGTCAGCCATGGCCATGCTTATCGTTGCCGGGATCGGAAGCTGGTTCACCGCGCATGGCCAGGGTCCATTCACTTTGTCAAATATCTTCGACCCCCTCGGGGCAACCTTAGAACTGCAGATATTTCTTGCATCCGCGATGCTTATGCTCTACAGCATCTCAGGGGCCTTGGAGCGGCAGAAGTCCGTCGAACGTGAGCTCCAGAAAATTGCTTCCCTGCATCGACTGGTGACCGAAAACTCCCGCGATTTGATCATCGTCGCCGACTTCGACGGCAACCGCTCCTACGTTTCCTCGGCCGTACAGGGAATGTTCGGCTGGAAGCCGGAAGAAGCGGCGGCTCACACCGACCTCCAACTGGTACATCCCGAGGACCAGAATAAAGCCATTGCAGCGATGCGCGAAATGCGTTCCGGTTGCGAGGACGTCCTGGTTGAGTACCGCGTCCGGAAGGCCGATGGAGAGTATCTCTGGGTGGAAGCCGCACTGAGGCTGATCCACGATCCAGGCACAGGCCTGCCTTCAGGAATACTGAACACCGTTCGCGACATCAGCGAACGCAAACGATCTGAGGAGCAACTCCGCGAGGCCTATCGCGCCGTGGAGGCGCTGGCCTTGACGGATGGGCTGACCGGCGTGGCCAACCGCCGGCGCTTTGACCAGTACCTGGCCATAGAGTGGCGCCGCAGCATGCGCAATCGCCAGCCGATCTCTCTGCTCATGCTCGATGTGGACCTGTTCAAGATGTACAACGACACCTATGGGCACCAGCGCGGAGACAATGGCCTAAAGCAGATTGCCGAGGCCTGCATGGATGTTGTCTCGCGGCCTGGAGACCTGGTGGCGCGCTTTGGCGGAGAAGAGTTCGTGGTTGTCCTCCCAAATACGGATAGCGAGGGGGCCGAGCAGGTTGCCAACGAAATATGCGAATCGCTGCGCAGCCGCAGATTGCCGCATACCGGCAGCCCCTTCGGAATCATCACCATCTCCATCGGCTGCGCCACGCTGATTCCTCAGACCGGCATGCACGCCCCGGACCTGATTGCAATGGCTGACCACGCGCTCTATACCGCCAAGCATAACGGACGAAACCAGGTGTGCCTGGGCGACGTGCAGGAAAAACGCGGGGAAGAACCCAAAAACCTCGCGTTACAGCAGGCTACCGCCGTCAAGTTGGCTTAATACTACAGTTGTATATGACGAATGTTATGAAAAAGAGACAAATGAACGGGCAAACGTGTCTACGTGAAAACGCCCCAGTTCCGACTGAGCGGGATGTTCTGGTTAAGGTTTCCGGCAAGCGGTTGCTTTTGAGGCCGCGTGCCGGGACGAGTTTGCTGTTTTCGGTAGCGCTTCAGGCGGCCATCAACGCCCGCAGCTTGGTGATGTTGTCAGCCAAGGTTGCGAGTGTATATTCGCCCTTCACTTTTTCCAAGCCGCGGGTGCGAAATTGTCTCATTCCACGCTGTTGTTTCAGAACTCCGAACAACGCGCGGACGAAAAAGCAGAGATGGTTAGCGCCCAATTCATCCCGCATGCTGGGCGGCAGTAAATACGCCGGTTCTGGACTGTATGACTTGAATCGCGACATACTATTGTTGCCGCTCAGATCACACCTGAAAATCAAGTGCCCCGCCGAGTTCTCACGCAGACACTTTAGCCCCCTGCTCCCTCCGGAATTATCGATGGCAGAAAGAAGCGGCGTAACGCCTCCATTATAAGAATTTAATCGCACTATATGGGATTTCACCCCCATTATGTGCTTTGCATCACAGCCACTAGACCCCTCATGGAAGAGACTCGAAATAGCGGCTTTTTGTACGCCCAACCCGTTATGAGGCTAAGTAAATGAGTGAAAAAGAAATGGTAATTCTGGATGGGAACGAGGCCGCCGCCTCGGTTGCCTATCGGCTCACCGAAGTGGTCGCCATCTACCCCATTACGCCGTCGTCGCCGATGGCCGAGTGGGCCGATCAGTGGCGCTCTGAGGGGAAGAAAAACATCTGGGGCGCATTGCCCATTGTGGAAGAGCTGCAGAGCGAAGGCGGAGCGTCGGGCGCGCTGCATGGAGCGTTGCAGGCAGGGGCCTTTGGAACTACCTTCACGGCCTCGCAGGGGCTGCTGCTGATGATTCCCAATATGTACAAGATTGCCGGCGAGTTGACCCCGGCGACGATGCACGTGACGGCCCGGACGCTGGCCACGCACGCGCTGTCGATCTTCGGTGACCACTCCGATGTGATGGCCTGCCGCTCGACGGGTTGGGCGATGCTGGCCTCGAATTCCGTTCAAGAAGTGGCTGACATGGCGCTGGTGGCGCAGATTGCCACTCTAGAATCGCGGATTCCTTTCATGCATTTCTTCGACGGCTTCCGCACCTCGCACGAGGTGGGAAAAATTTATCCCATCAGCGACGAGACGATCCGCGCGCTGCTGGACGACAAGTACATTATTCAATACCGGCAGAACGCGCTCTGCCCGGATCGCCCGTTCATTCGCGGCACGGCGCAGAATCCGGATGTATTCTTCCAGGCGCGCGAGGCCTGCTCGCCCTTCCACGCGGCGGTTCCAGGAATTGTGCAGTCGGTGATGGACCGTTTTGCCAAAGAGACGGGCCGCGCGTATCACTTGTTCGATTATTACGGCGCTGCGGATGCCGAGCGGGTAATTATTATGATGGGCTCCGGCGCCGAGGCTGCCGAAGAGGCCGTGGACGCGCTGGTGCAGAAGGGCGAGAAGCTGGGAGTGCTGAAGATCCGCCTCTACAAGCCCTTTGACACGAGCGCATTTTTGGCCGCGCTGCCGATGACGGTGAAATCGATTGCCGTTCTGGATCGCTGCAAAGATCCGGGCTCCGCTGGCGAGCCTCTGTACATGGACGTGATGACGGTGCTGGGCGAGAATGCCGCCAAGCTGCCGTTTGCCAAGATGCCCACGGTGGTGGGCGGGCGCTATGGATTGTCATCGAAGGAATTTACTCCGGCGATGGTCAAGGGGATCTTCGATGAGCTATTGAAGGCCGCGCCGAAGAACCATTTCACCATCGGCATTGACGACGATGTGAGCCACACTAGCCTGACGTATGATCCGGCCTTCTCGACAGAAGACGCGAAGACGGTGCGGGCGTTGTTTTACGGGCTGGGCTCTGACGGCACGGTGGGCGCGAACAAAAACTCGATCAAGATTATCGGTGACCAAACGCCGAATTTTGCCCAGGGCTACTTTGTGTACGACTCGAAGAAGTCGGGTTCGATGACGACGTCGCACCTGCGGTTTGGTCCCAAGCCGATTCGTTCCACTTATTTGATTACGCAAGCCAGTTTTGTGGCCTGCCATAACTTCAGCTTCCTGGAGAAGATGGATGTTCTGGAGGCGGCGATGCCAGGCGCGGTTTTCCTGCTCAACTCGCCGTATTCCGCGGCTGAGGTGTGGGACAAGCTGCCCAAGACGACGCAGGAAGAGATGCTACGCAAGAAGATCGAGTTTTATGTGATCGACGGCTACGAAGTAGCGCGCAAGGCGGGCATGGGCACGCGCATCAACACCATCATGCAGACCTGTTTCTTTGCTATCAGCGGCGTGCTGCCGCGCGATGAGGCCATCGAGCAGATCAAGAAGGCCATTTACAAGACCTATGGCAAGCGCGGCGATGCGGTGGTGCAAAAGAACTATGCCGCTGTGGATCATGCGCTGGCGCACCTGGAAAAAGTTAAGTTGCCGGCGGCGGTTTCCTCCAGCTTCGATCTGATTCCCTCCATCTCGTCTCATGCGCCGAAGTTTGTGCGCGATGTGCTGGGAGAGATTGCCGGTGGACACGGCGATCAGATTCCGGTGAGCGCGATTCCGGCAGGCGGCACATTCCCCAGCGCAACAGCGCAGTGGGAGAAGCGGAATATTGCTCAGTTCATTCCCGCATGGGACAAGGATCTGTGCATTCAGTGCGGCAAGTGCGTGATGGTGTGCCCGCACGCGGTGATTCGCGCCAAGGTTTACAGCACGGAGCTTGGAGACAAGTCTCCGACAACCTTCCAATGGGCCAAGCCGAAGTGGAAGGGAATGGAGCAGGACCGCTATACGCTGCAAGTGGCTCCGGAGGATTGCACCGGCTGCGCGGTCTGCGTGGATGTTTGTCCGGTGAAAAGCAAGAGTGACGCCAGCCACAAGGCCATCAACATGGTGGCGCAGGAGCCGCTGCGCGAGGCCGAGCGGGCAAACTGGGAGTTCTTCCTGGGGCTTCCCGAAGTAGACCGCTCCAAGTTGTCGCACTCGCAGGTGAAGGATTTGCAACTGTTGCAGCCGCTGTTTGAGTTTTCTGGCGCCTGCGCGGGCTGCGGAGAGACGGCCTACATCAAGCTGCTGACACAGTTGTTCGGCGACCGGTTGTATATTGCCAACGCCACGGGCTGCTCGTCGATTTATGGCGGCAATCTGCCCACCACGCCTTACGCATCGAACGCGCAGGGACGTGGACCGGCCTGGTCCAACTCGCTGTTTGAAGACAATGCCGAGTTTGGCTTCGGCATGAGAATCGCTCTGGACCAGCAGAAGGAGTTTGCCGAGTTGATGGTAACGCGGCAGGCCGGGGTCATCGGAGATGAGCTGGCGAAGGGTTTGCTGGAGGCTAAACAGAATACGGAGACCGAGGTGAACCAGCAGCGGGAGCGGGTGAAGGCTCTGCGCGAGAAGCTGGCCGGCAACAAGAGCTCGGACGCCGTCAATCTGCTGGCTATTGCCGATTTACTGGTGCGCAAGAGCGTGTGGATTCTGGGCGGCGACGGATGGGCTTTCGACATCGGCTTCGGCGGGCTGGACCATGTGCTCGGCTCCGGCAAGAACGTGAATGTGTTGGTACTGGACACCGAGGTTTACTCGAACACCGGCGGGCAGATGTCCAAGGCGACGCCGCGCGGAGCGGTGGCAAAATTTGCCGCCAGCGGCAAGAAGAACAGCAGGAAAGACCTGGCCATGGAAGCTGTCAGCTACGGCTCGGTGTATGTGGCGCAAGTGTCGCTGGGCGGCAACGACACCCATGTGGTGAAGGCCTTCCAGGAAGCCGAGGCGCATGACGGGCCTTCGATTATCATTGCCTACTCCAGTTGCATCGCTCACGGCTACGATCTGGTGCATGGGCTGGAGCAGCAGAAACTCGCTGTGCAATCGGGTTACTGGCCCTTGATGCGCTACAACCCCGCATTGCGCGATGAGGGCAAGAATCCCTTCCTGCTGGACTCCAAAGCGCCGGCGATACGGCTCAAGGAGTATACATACCGTGAAGCGCGTTACACTATGCTGGCGCGCAGCAATCCGGAGCTGGCAGCCGAATTGCTCAAAGAAGCGCAGGATGATGTGGAGCGCCAGTGGCGTGTATACTCGGCACGGGCCGCAATGCCGGGCCGCGGGGAGACGCCGAGCATTGCTCCCGCGGAGAAGCCTGAAGATAAGCCCGAGCAAAAGCTGGCGGCGGAGACTGCCGGAGGTGCGAAATGATCGATTTTTCAACGAAGTATCTTGGTTTGAAACTGAACGGCCCGATTGTGGTCTCCTCCACTCCGCTTTCGGAGCCGATTGACAATGTTCGCCGCATGGAAGACTGCGGCGCCGCGGCGATCGTCTTGCACTCGCTCTTCGAGGAGCAACTGGCTCTGGAATCGCGTACGCTGGACGATGATTTATCGAGGGGCACGGAGTCATTTGCCGAGTCGCTCGGTTACCTGCCTGACTTGAAGGACTACCGCATGACGCAGGAGGTTTACCTGGAGCACGTGCGGCAGTGCAAGGAAGCGGTAAAGATACCCATTCTGGGCAGCCTTAACGGAGCAACCCCCGGCGGCTGGGTGCACTTTGCCAAGGATATGGAGCAGGCCGGCGTCGACGCAATTGAGTTGAATACCTACGCGCTGGCCACGGACAAGAACCAGACCTCGGCAGAGATGGAAAGGCAATTGCTGAAACTAGTGTCTGAAGTTACCGCGGCGGTCAAAGTGCCGGTTTCGGTGAAGTTGTCGCAGTCGTTCACCAGCCTGCCGCATCTTGTTGCTCAACTGGAGACGGCGGGTGCGCATGGAGTGGTGATATTTAACCGTCTCTATCAGCCAGACTTCGACATTGAGACACTGGAGGTACGGCCCACGCTGCACTTCTCCAAGCCCTCGGAGCTGCTGCCACGGTTGCACAGTGCTGCCATTCTCTACGGCCAAGTGAAGCTGGACATCGCCATCACTGGCGGCGTTCACTCCGCCGAGGACGTGCTGAAGAGTATCATGGCCGGGGCGGGCGTGGTGGAGATGGCGTCTGCCTTGCACATTTACGGCATCGATCACATCAAGAGAGTGCTGGATGATATGCGCTACTGGCTGGAGAAGCGCGAGTATACCTCGCTGTGGGAGACGCGCGGATGCCTAAGCCGCCGCTCAGTTCCCGACACTTCTGCCTTTGACCGCGGCAACTACATCAAGACGCTCAGCTCTTACAGCCTGCGGCAGACGACAGGGGCGTTCTAGAACTGTGCGTTCGGCAGGAGTTCTAGTCCTGCGAATTACACAGGTCCCGCAATACAAGGGACATGGAGTACATATAGCAGACTGTCCAACTAAAATCCCAGATTCCGCAAGCGGGATCTGGGATTTTAGCTTGCCGCGTTATAGCGAGCTATAAGGAACTTATCCCCTTGCGAATCCGTAATTTGTCCCAGCAGGGGAAAAGTCCATGAATAGAACCTTTGCAATTGTGCTCCTGACATGTGTGCCAGCATGGGCGGCAATCGCACCCACTCCGGCACGTTCTGTTCCAACCGTGATCTCTAACCTAGAAAGAAACAAGGCCGTCGCCAGACGGGTCTTTGAAGAGATATTCAATCAGGGAAAGTTCCATGTTGCGGACGAGATTTACGCTCCGGATTTCGTCAATCATGGATTGCACAGGGATGCCAGTCTGCAGGAGGACCAGGACGCTGTCCGTTGGGAAAAACAGATATGCCCTGACGTGAAAATGACCATTGGCCCGATGGTTGCCGAGGGCGATCTGGTTTCCGTGCGGTGGATCTTTCGCGGGACCAACACCGTCTCATCGGGCTGGCTGCCGGCGACAGGCGCCAAGATCGAATTGAGTGGCATCACGATTTGGCGAGTCGTAGATGGCAAGCTTCGTGAAGAATGGACCGATTTCGATATGTTGGGAGTGGTGCTCAAAGTTGTGGAACAGTTGAAGTGGCAACTCCTCGGGCTCCTGTGCGCGGCGCTAATTCTTCTCTGGTTAGTTTGGAGAGGCCTTCGCAAGCTGTGGCATTTATGCTGGGCTGCAAAGGGATAAGTTCCCACTTGTATGGAATCTGACTGCTTTCGCGCCATTGCCAATAGGACTATTACGAAAATCCCTGGCCTGAGAGGAAGCGACAGACGGTTTCTTCGATCAGCTTGCAGGCTTTGGGAAGCGCGGCGGTCACGGCGTCGCTGAATTTTTCACCGAACTCGACTGATCCCGCGCCTATGGTCAGTTGCAGCGACTCACGTGGTAGGGAACTATAAAGCTCGCGGCCGAGGGCGAGCAGTTCAGCCGCGCCCAGGTGGTGGGTGTTGTGTTCCGGGCTGCCGGAAACTGGCTCGACGGGAGTCAGATGGAGCGAGCCGGGCTCGGAATCAAGCGAGCAATCGATAAACAGGAGGGATTGGGCGCGGGCGACATCTTCCGCCAGTTCCGGAGTCCATTGATGATCGGCGATGATGCGCACGCCGGGTTGATCTGAGAAGCGCTGTTCGGCCCACTCGGCAAGCCAAAGCCCGACGCCGTCATCGCCGCGCAGCGTGTTGCCGCAGGCGAGGATGAGGCATCGGGCTTGGGTGGAACTCATGAATTCAGTTTAGCGGACAAGTTGGTCTACAACTTCGCCGTCGGCGTTGACGAGCGTGAGAGCCAGGGGCATTTGGCCGAAGGCGTGCGTGGAGCAACTGAGGCAGGGATCGAAGGTGCGAATCACGGCCTCGATGCGGTTGAGTGCGCCGGGGGTGAACTTGCCGTCCTTGACATAAGCTTTTGCAGACTGCAGAACACCCTTGTTCATGGCGTTGTTGTTGTGGCCGGTGGCGACGACCAGGCTGGCCCAGGTCATTTTGCCGTTCTCGTCCACCTTGTAGTGATGATTGAGCGTGCCGCGCGGGGCTTCAATCTGACCCGCGCCATCGAGACGATTGACGCCGGCGGTGGCGCGCACGTGCTTGTCGAGGATGAGCGGATCGGCGAGAATCTGTTCGATCTTCTCGAGGCCGTAGAGAGCCTCGACCAACCGCGCATGATGATAGAAGAAGGAGCTCTCAACAGGCCCTGTGGCCAGTTGCTTGAATTCGGCCAGCTCCTTGTCGGCCTGTGGCGTGCCCATAGACTTGACGACGTTCAAACGCGCCAACGGGCCCACGCGATAGCTGCCCTGGGGATAGCCGAGCGGCTTGTAGTAGACGAATTTTGTGTAGCTGTAGTTTTCGTCGGCCTCGCCGAACTGCTCCGTGAAGCGGTGAGCGGAGATGCCGTCCTCGATGACAGTGCCTTGGTGATCGATGAGCCGCAACGAGCCGTCGGTGAATTCGATGGACTCGTCTTCGTTGATCAGGCCCAGGTAATTTGAGGGGAAGTTGGCGAAGACACTGATCTCCTGCTTGAAGGAGCCGGCGATTTGCTTATAGGTGGTCAGCGCCAGCTTGAGGTCGGCGTAGGCCTGAGGAATCGAGGCCAGAATCTCGTCGCGATGAGCCGGGGCGAGCGGTTCGGTGACTCCGCCGGGAACCACCCACCCGGTGTGGATGCGCTTAGTTCCAAGCAACTCAATGATGTGCTGTCCAAAGCGGCGCAATCCGATGCCGGCCAATCCGAGGTCGGGGCGAGCTGCAGCGACGCCGAAGATGTTGCGCGCTGCCGGGTCGGATTCCATGCCCAACAACAGATCAGGCGAGGAGAGATGGAAGAAGCTCAAGGCGTGCGACTGCACCATCTGGGCTATATTCAACAAGCGGCGCAACTGCGCGGCGGTATGCGGAATGCGGACCGCCATGATGGCTTCGCAGGCCTTGGCGGAGGCCAGCAGGTGAGAGACCGGGCAGATGCCGCAGATGCGCGCCGTGAGGCTGGGCATCTCGTAAAACGGCCGGCCTTCACAGAATTTCTCAAAGCCGCGCACCTGGGTGACGTGAAAGTGCGCGTCCGACACTTCGCCTTGGTCGTTGAGTTGGATGGTGATCTTGCCGTGGCCTTCTAGGCGGGTTACGGGATCGATGGTGATTGTCTGGCTCATGATCGGGCTCCAAAAAGGGTGAGGGGGACTCAAGCTCCAAAGCGGGTGAGGGCTGAAATATCCAGCGGTGCACCGGTTACCAGCGCGGTCAGCGCTGCGTGAAAAGTCTCCGCAGAGGGCGGGCAGCCGGGCAGAAAGACATCCACCGTCACAAACTCGTGGATAGGCCGTACTATTTTGAGCAGCTTGGGCACCACGACGCATGGAATCTGCTGCTGCAAGCTGGCGTTCTCGATGTATGCACGGTTCAGAATTGCATCCGGGCCGAAGGGATTGCGCATGGAGGGTACGTTGCCGGTGATGGCGCAGTCGCCCATGGCAATCAGCATTTTGGAATGGGCGCGAACCTTTTTAATCTTCGCTTCGTCGTCCACCGAAGCCACGGCTCCCTCGACCAGTGCGATGTCCACCATGTCAGGGAACTCCTTGGCGTCCACGATGGGACTGTAGACCACATCGATCAGCTTGGCCAGTTCGAGGAGCCGTTCGTCCATGTCGAGGAAGGACATATGACAGCCGGAACATCCGTCCAGCCACACAGTTGCCACTTTCAGTTTGCTCATCGCGCTTCCCTCATAAGGTTCAGGTAAGGCAGAAAATCGGGATACTTGGGGTGATCGGAGCCGATCTTGCTCTTGTCGAAGAGGGCTCCGGTGGGGCAAACCTGCACGCACTTGCCGCAGCGAGTGCAATTGGATTCTCCCCAGTTATCGTGCAAGTCGGTGATGACGATGGAGTCGATGCCGCGGCCCATTACATCCCAGATGTGCGCGCCTTCAATCTCGGCGCATACGCGCACGCACCGGGTGCACAGGATGCAGCGGTTGTGGTCGGCGGTAAACCGTTCGTGCGAGGCATCCACGGCGAGCGCGGGGTTGCGATAGGGCAGGTTGATATGGGTCAGGCCCTGACTCTGGGCCAGCGCCTGCAGTTCGCAATGGCCGTTGGATACGCAGACCGCACAGATGTGGTTGCGCTCGGCGAACAACAACTCGAGGATGACGCGGCGATGCTTGCGGAGCCGCTCGGTGTCAGTGGAAACATCCATGCCTTCAAAGACGGTGGCCACGCAGGCGGGCAAGAGCTTGTTGCTGCCCTTGATCTCCACCAGGCACAGGCGGCAGGCGCCGACCTCGCTCAGTCCGTCCAGATGGCAGAGGGTGGGAATGTTGATATCGTTCTCCCGCGCCACCTCCAGGATGGTCTGGCCGGAGCGCGCGCTCAGTTCCTGGCCGTCGATGGTGAGAGTTTTGACGCCCCCGCTTTCATTCATGCCAACACCTCCGTTGGAACCGCGACGGGCGCGGGCGCTTCCATATTGCAGACGCCGGCCGGACAGCGCTTATTGACGATGTGTTCGATGTACTCATTTTTGAAGTACTTGATGGTGCTGAGCACGGGATTGGGCGCCGTCATTCCAAGGCCGCAAAGACTGGTTTCCTTGATGGTCTCGCACAAGCTGACCAGCAGGTTGAGGTCTTCCATGGTTCCCGCGCCGGTGCAGATGCGGCTGAGCAGGTTGTGCATCTGGGCCGTGCCCGCCCGGCAGGGGATACACTTGCCGCAGGACTCGGTCATGCAGAACTCGACGAAGAACTTCGCTACATTGACCATGCAGGAGGTATCGTCCATGACGATCATGCCGCCGGAGCCCATGATGGAGCCGACCGCCATGAGGGCATCGTAGCTGACGCCCAGGTCCAGCATCTCGGCGGGAATGCAGCCGCCGGACGGGCCGCCGGTCTGAACCGCCTTGAAGGTGTGTCCATCCGGCACACCGCCGCCGATGACCTCGATGATCTCGCGCAGCTTGATGCCCATGGGCACTTCCACCAGGCCGGTATGGGTGATCTTGCCGGTGAGGGCGAAGACCTTGGTGCCCTTGCTTCTCTCCGAGCCCATGTTGGCAAACCATTTGCCGCCGTTGCGGACGATGGGCGCGATGTTGGCGAAGGACTCGACGTTGTTGATGAGCGTGGGTTTGCCGAAGAGGCCGCTGACCGCCGGGTAGGGAGGCCGCGGTTTGGGCGCGCCGCGCCGGCCCTCGATGGAGGCCAGCAGCGCCGTCTCCTCGCCGCAGACAAAAGCGCCGGCGCCGAGACGGATTTCAACATCGAAGTTGAAGGGAGTATTGCAGATGCCGTTGCCCAGCAAACCGCGGCGGCGAGCCTCTCGGATGGCTGTGGTCAGACGGGAGACGGCCACCGGGTACTCGGCCCGGACATAGATGAAGCCTTTGCTTGCGCCTACGGCGTAAGCGGCGATGGCCATGCCCTCGATGACGCGATGCGGGTCGCCTTCCATCACACTGCGATCCATAAAGGCGCCAGGATCACCCTCGTCACCGTTGCAGACCACGTACTTCACGTCGCCTGCGGCCTTGGCCACGGTTCCCCACTTCAGACCGGTGGGATAGCCGCCGCCGCCGCGGCCGCGGAGACCGCTTTCGGTGATTCGGTGAACCACGCCGTTAGGGGTCATCTCGGTGAGCGCGGTAAGCAGCGCCTTGTAACCGTCGCGGGAGATGTAATCGTCGATTTTTTCCGGGTCGATGTGGCCGGCATTCTCCAGCACCACGCGCACCTGCTTGTCGAAGTGCTCGTTCAGATCGCACTGCAACTCAGGCACTGGTTTTCCGCCCAGGCTTTGAATAATAGCCTCGGCGTTGCTGGCGTTCACATGGTGGTACAGGGTATCCTCGGGGTCCACGCGAACCAGAGGCCCGGAGGAGCAGGGTCCCATGCATCCTGTGCGGCGGACCAGCACATTCTTGTCCGATGTACCGGTAGCCTTCTCCAACGCATCCCGCAAACGGTCCGCGCCCTGGCTCATACAGGCCAGGTCCATGCAGACATTCACTTCAAAATCGAATTTTTCGTTTTCCTGGGAGACGCTTTTGGCTATCTGTTCGAGCTCTTCGATTGTCATTCCACGGCCCACCTTTCGAGTTGCTCGAGCATCTGTTCAGAGGTCATCTCGCCGACTACTTCGCCGTCGCACAAGGCAACGGGAGCGCGGCTGCACGCGCCCACGCAGCGTGCGGTCATCAGGCTGATCTGTCCATCTTTGGTAGTTTGTCCACGGGTAATGCCCAGGCGCTTTTCGGCTGCCACCAATAGTTTGTCGGAGCCCTTGATGTAGCAGGCCGTACCGGCGCAAACCGTTGCCGTGTGCTTGCCGGGCGGCTTGAGGCTGAAGTAGTGGTAAAAGGTCACAACTCCGTAGGCCTGGCTCAATGGAACGCGCAGGGAACGGGCCACAAAGCGGATCGAATCGTCGTCCAGAAAGCCAAAGGCCGACTGGACGGTATGGAGCGTCTCAATGAGCGCGTGACGGGCAAAGCCATTTTTGCGCATGGTACCGTTGACAATCTTCCAACGGTTGTCGCTGCTGGGCAGCGGCGGGGGTGTGAATGCAGGCACGAATCCTCCGTTTATGGAAGGTAACGCACAGCGAATGTGCTGCCACGCCGAGTTCCATGTCTATATTTCTTATATCGACCCACTCCAGCTTTTCTCCGTGACAACGGTCACGTGGAGTAGGAACGGATTCCTTTCATTAAGAATTGGAAAATGTTTAGATTAGGGCGAAATTCGTCCGCTATCCGAGCGAAGGCAGGCGATCAGAGATTCCGAAGAGGAAGATGATGCCGATGATGAAACTGTAGGCGGCTCCGGTCCAGGCGATGGCGTGGTAAAGGCGAGGATGGAGGCGGCCACTGGCGTTGAAGGCTCCGCCCATGGTGGCGGTCATCAGTGCGTTCATGGCCACCAGGCCCACGGCAAAGGCAGCCAGTCCCATCATGCCGCGCGAGGTTCCGCCCAGGTTGGCTGTGAGGAAAAAGAGAGCCAGTTGACTGGGGGTTTCAGCGCCTACGCCGTGCAGGATGCCGATGACAAAGACAGACTTGCCATTGTACATCCATTGAAAATGATCGGGTTGAAGCGCATGGGGGTTCCAAAGGCAGCGTATCCGCCAGCCTAGCCATAGCATCCCGTTGATGGCTATGGCCAGACGGCTCTCGATGCGGATGTGGGAGTGTCCATGCGCGTCCTTGCGGAGAATCCCCGCCACCACTCCGATGCCGAGAACGATGAGGGTGAGGCCGATCAGCCGCTCCGCCCAGTGGTCCAGGCCATCGGGTAGGCCGAGATGCATCTCCAGCACAACTATGCCCAGGGCGACCACTGTGAAAGCGTGGCCAAGGGCATAGGTCATTCCCAGGCGTAGTCCGCTGCGCCAATTGCGCTGCACGGCGGTGATGTCGCTGATGGCGGCCAGGTGGTCGTAGTCGAAGCCGTGGCGCAGCCCCAGCAACAGGCAGGAGCCGAGCGCGGCATCGAGTTTCCAATCGCCGGAAATTGGTATCACGAAAATCAGTATAGCGCATACGCGAATCGCGTGATAGGCGCGGGGATACGCTGGATTCGGCTATTTAGAGCGAAACCAGATTATACGTGCCCTTACTGAATGTGTTCAGGGTGGCTTTTTTTTGATGAAAAAGCCACTTGGCAGCGTTGCTTTCGGGGTACAGCTATTCTGGTTTCGTTATAGCCGGACGCAGTTGGATGTGGTAATCCGAATAATCGATGGTCACGGTTGTCCGTCCAAGAAGAAGGCTATCTGAGACAGCTCTGGCCTGGGTGGCCATCGCGAAGCCGTTTACGCTGGCGTATTTCCGCATCACCTGGGCGGCGCCGGTGAAGATGGAGGGACTTTGAGTTGCGGTTCCCACGATCTGAACGATGGAACCATCCTTGGTGTCCACCCAGAGGGTTCCCGCAATCATGTTGGTGGCTTTTCGCCGGGGAGTGATAGCCAGGGCATGGCACTCTCGTCCAATTAGATGTTGAACACCGCCGGGCATTAATTGCATCTCATAATTGGAGGATGTGAACCATGAATGTTCACGAATGCCGGGCAAATTGATGGACTTTTCATTGTCGAGCAGTGTTCGCAACACGTGGTTCCGGATGAACTCGGAGCCGGATTCCGAGAGGATGGTGTAACTCTTGCCGGAATCCTTGCGGTAGAGGGTTTGCACGGTCATTTCAGCCGCGGGATGGGTCTCCTCCTTGCCCCGGTAGACGGCGTAGTGTTCGGTGACGGAATAACTATCCACGTGTTCAACTCTAGCTTTTACAGCGGCATCAACCAACGCGATGACGGATGCGGAGTCCGTCTGCTGGGCTGCAACTGCCGCGGTTCCGAGCCAAACTGGAAAAGAAACAGCCGCAAGCGCCAATGCCGTGCCAAATTGCCTGAAATTCATCATGCGAAAACTCTCCGCAGCTCTTCTATTCACAGAATAAGCTAATTCTGCCCATTGCTTGTGCAGTAAAAGATAGAGAGTGGGGCGTGGCTTCTGAATTCCAAGTCCATTGGCTCCAATGCGCTATGCTGGTTTTCTGTGCGAGGCTTTCCCTTGACGGACAAATCCCAACCAAAACGAGAACCACGCGAAGCGATGAGGCGGGGTATCGTGGTACGCGGCGTGGTGCAAGGGGTGGGGTTCCGTCCGTTTGTCTATCGGCTGGCCTTGGAGGAGGGACTGGCGGGGTTTGTCGGCAACGATACGGATGGAGTGACGATCGAGATTGAGGGGCCGGAGGAGCGGATAGAGTCATTTCTCGTTCGACTACAAAGCGATGCGCCCCCGCTGGCGCGCATCGATTCCGTTACGGTGCTGGAGGCGAAGGTGATCGGGGAGGCAGGCTTCCGGATTGCAGCCAGCGGGGTTCTGGGCCGGGTGAGCACAGGAATTCCGGCGGACGCGGCCACTTGTCCGGATTGCCTGCGCGAATTGCTTGACCCCAAGGACCGCCGCTTCCTCTATCCATTTCTCAATTGCACAAACTGCGGGCCGCGCTTCACCATCACGCGACGCATTCCCTATGACCGGCCGCAGACCTCGATGGCCAAGTTTCCTATGTGCCCGGAGTGCCAGCAGGAATACGACGATCCTCTGAATCGCCGCTTCCATGCGCAACCCAACGCGTGCTATGAGTGTGGGCCTCACGTCTGGCTGGTTGGGGCGGACTCGGTATTGTGTCAGGGCAAGACTTCAGTCGTGCCGCATTTGCAAAAGGAGAAATATGGGGCTTTAGCCCCTGAGAAATACCTTTCGGAAGACGCTGTTTCAATTTCATCCTCATTCGCCGCAATCGAGCAGACGATTGAATTGCTGCTCGATGGCCGCATCGTTGCCATCAAAGGGATCGGCGGCTTTCATCTGAGCGCGGATGCTACCAACCAGGCGGCGGTGATGCGTCTGCGTGCGCGCAAGCGCCGCTACGGGAAGCCGCTGGCGGTGATGGTGCGCGACCTGGAGGCGGCGCGGCAGGTGTGCGCACTTACGGCAGAAGAAGAGGCCTTGCTCTCAACGCCTGCGCGACCGATTGTGTTGGCGCGCCGGCGCGCGGACTGCGGGATAGCCGACGCTGCTGCGCCGGGAATTCCCTGGCTGGGCGTCTACCTGCCTTACGCGCCGCTGCAGCATCTGCTCTTTGCCGATTCTCGCGTGCGCGCGCTGGTGATGACCTCCGCCAACCTCAGCGAGGAGCCGATTGCAATCGACAATGAAGAGGCGCAGAAGCGGTTGGGCGGAATTGCCGAGGCCTTCCTGATGCACGACCGCGAGATTTTGCAACGCTGCGACGACTCGGTAGCCGCCGTGGTGGACGGCGCGCCGCAACTGATCAGGCGCGCGCGGGGATTTGTGCCGATGGGAGTGGCGCTGCCCTTCGATGCACCGCCTCTGCTGGCCGTGGGCGGGCACCTGAAGAATGTATTTGCCCTGGCGCGAGGCCGATTTGCTTACCAGAGCCAACACCTGGGCGATCTGGAAAATCCGATTGGCCTGGAGTTTTTCCGCGAGTCGCTGGACCATCTGATGCGGACATTTGAGATTGAGCCGCGGACCGTGGTGCATGACCTGCATCCGGGGTATCTATCTACAACGTGGGCGCGGGAGTGGGCGAAAGAGCGAGGATTGCAGGCCATCGCCGTGCAGCATCATCATGCGCATGTGGCCGGCTGCATGGCCGAGCATGGCCTTACGGACAAGGTGATTGGCCTGGCGCTCGACGGCACAGGCTACGGGAACGACGGAAAGATTTGGGGCGGGGAAGTGCTGATTGCGAGCCTCGCTGATTTTGAGCGATTCGCGCATCTGGAATATGTGCCCATGCCTGGCGGCGAGGCGGCAATCAAGGAGCCGTGGCGCATGGCGATGGGAGCCCTTCATGCCGCGGGGTACGATGTGGAGTCGGAGCAGATGCTGGCGCTGCTCGGCGCAGAGTGGAATGAGGCGCACGTACTGAAACGAATGATCGAGCGGAAGATCAATTCGCCGATGACATCGAGCCTGGGGCGGCTGTTTGACGCAGTAGGAGCTGTGGTGCAGGGGCGGCGCGTGGTGGATTACGAAGCGCAGGCGGCGATTGAGTTGGAAGGCATCGCCGTGGATGAGCCCGACAGATTTGAGCAGGGAGATTATGTTCCGGAGTTGTATGAGGCGGACAAAGGCTCAGCCGGTGAGGCTGTGATTCGAACAGGGAAGATGTGGAAAGCTGTGTTAGGGGACCTGTGGCGCGGTGTGCCGGCAAGCCGCATTTCAGCGAGGTTTCACGCGGGCATTGCTGAGGGGTTCATTGCAGCGGCAGCTAACGCGCGCATAGAGACCAGCATCAATGTGGTTGCGCTGAGCGGCGGCTGCATGCATAACCGCCGTCTGGCGCGGTTGTTACGGTCGGGTTTGGAAGAGGAGGGCTTCGAGGTATTTCAGCATGCCCAAGTCAGCCCTGGAGATGGCGGGCTGAGTTATGGCCAGGTTGCGGTGGCGGCGGCAATGCTGAGACAACCGCAGTTATCCGGAGATGCGCACTAACTGCTCAGCCTCTTCGCGCGGGCCCAGAAGGGATACGCTGGGAATGCGGCCGCGCACCATGGTTACCTCGTCGCAGCGATGCAAGCGCGGGCAACTCTGGCAGTCTTTGAAGATCTTGTCGGGCAGCACGGTCTTGTCTTCGACGGCGCGAAAACCGAACTTAAAGAAAAAATCGGGGATGCGTGTAAACAGGCAGATGGATTGGATGCCGTGCTCTTCAGCTTCCTCAATGAGCGCGGTGAGGATGCGGCCTCCGGCGCCCTTGCTCTTGGCTGCTGGCCTGACTACGATGGAGCGCACCTCGCATAGATGCGGCCCGTAAAAATGCAGCGCGCCGCAGCCCAGGAAGACGCCGCCATCGGACAAAGCAACAGTAAAGTCGCGGATGTTTTCGCAGACCTCGGCGAAAGGGCGCTTGAGTAGTGTGCCATCTGTCGAAAGCGAATTGACGAGATCGCAAACATTGGTGGCGTCCGTGAGGAGGGCCTTACGAACCAGCATAATCGGCCTCCTTGGATTTGATGAGCGAGACCAGCGCGGCAATGCGTTCGGATGCGGCGGCCAGGGCCCCGCTCACGCGCTCGCGCGCGGTTCCTCCCGTTACGTTGTGGCAATCAAGCGTGGCCGTGAGCGTGATGGCGGCGAAGAAGTCTTCTTCAAACTCATTGCCAAACTGGCGTAGTTCGTCGAGGGTGAGGGCTTCGAGTTCAACGCCTTTCTCGATGGCGAAGCGCACGGCGTTGCCGATCTTCTCGTGAGCGGTACGAAAGGGAACTCCCTTGTGTACGAGATAAGTGGCAGCGGCCATGGCATTCAGGCAGCCCGACTGCGCTGCTTCTTTCATGCGCTCGCGATTGAATTGCAGAGCGGCGGTGAAACGCGCAATGAGCGCGAGCATACGCGGCACAAAGCTGACGGAAAAAACCTGCTCCTGGGTCTCCTGCAAATCTTTGTTGTAGGCCAGGGGAAGGCCTTTCAATTGCAGCGTCACTGCTTCGGCCGCGCCGTGAATGCGGCCGACTTTGGCGCGGATCAACTCGGTGAGGTCGGGATTCTTTTTCTGCGGCATGGCGCTGGAGCCGGTAGAAAAGGCCTCGGGAAGAGTGACAAAGCCGAACTCCGCCGTGGCGAATAGCGTAATCTCCTCGGCGAAGCGGCTCAGATGCAGGCCGACAAAAGTGAGCGCTTGCAAATATTCCAAGATAAAATCGCGGTCACTGGTTGCGTCTATCGAATTGCCGGTTGGCCCGATGAACTTTAGTTCTTTGGCAGCAATGGTCCGGTCCAGAGCCAGCGTGGCGCCGGCTACCGCGCCCGATCCCAGTGGGCAGTAGTTGAGCCGTTTCTTGCAATCCATCAGCCGATCTACATCGCGTATGATCATTTCGCCATAAGCCAGCAGCCAATGCGCCACCAGCACCGGCTCGGCGCGCTGCATGTGCGTGTAGCTCGGCATCACGGCATCGTCAGCGGATTCAGCCTTCTCGACCAGAGCCTTGACCCATGCGATCAATGCTTCAAGAGTAAGATCAATCTGCCCGCGCACATAAAGGCGGAGGTCGGCGGCGATCTGCTTGTTGCGGCTGCGTCCGGTGTGCAGCTTGAGGCCCAGCGAACCGATCCGCTCGACCAGCTTCAGTTCAACGAAATGATGAATGTCCTCGGCCGTCGCGTGATCGCGCACCAGTGCTTTGCCAGCCTCCGATGCGTGCTCGGCGGCAATGGCATCAAGCGCTTTGCGTAGCTCCGCTCCTTCACTCTTTGTAAAAATCTTAGCGGCAATAAGTGCAGACGCGTGCGCTTTGCTGGCGGCGATCTCTTCATCAAGAAGCCGCCAATCAAAACCGATGGACCGCTGCCAGTTTTCGAACTCCGCATCCAGCGGCTCTCGAAAACGGCCGGACCACATCTTTCCGGATTGTTGTTCGTCGGACATTACTTTAAGAGTACCTCATGCTATCCGTTGCATTATTTCTTTTCAGGGCCGCTGTTGAGCTGGGGCATTTCGCTGCCTTTGCTGAGAGTGAGGAGTCCGGCTTTGGCGTAGGTGAGAAGCTTCTCCCTAGTGTCGGTGATGTCGAGGTTGCGCATGGTGAGTTGTCCTATGCGGTCGCGCGGGGAGAAGGTGGATTCGGTTTTCTCCATGCTGAGACGCTCGGGATGGAAGGTGAGGTTGGGCGACTCGGTGTTGAGTATGGAGTAGTCGTTGCCGCGGCGCAGCTCCAGGGTGACCTCGCCGGTGATAGGTTTGGCGACCCAGCGCTGGGCGGATTCGCGGAGCATGATGGACTGAGAGTCGAACCAGCGGCCCTGGTAAAGCAGGCGACCGAGTTTGCGGCCATTATCGCGATACTGCTCGATAGTGTCCTTGTTGTGGATGCCTGTGACCAGCCGCTCGTAAGCGATGTAAAGCAGCGCAAGGCCCGGAGCCTCATAGATGCCGCGGCTCTTGGCCTCGATGATCCTGTTCTCAATCTGATCGCTCATGCCCAGCCCGTGCCGTCCGCCGATGCGATTGGCTTCGAGCAGAAGTTCGACGGGGTCGCTGAACTCGCTGCCGTTGAGGGCGACAGGAAAACCCTCTGCAAAGCGAATGGCGACCTGTTCGCGCTGAATTTCGACATCCTCTTGCCAGAATGCCGTGCCCATGATCGGAACGACAATCTTGACGGACGAAGAAAGATACTCCAGATCCTTTGCTTCGTGCGTCGCGCCCAGAATGTTGGAGTCGGTGGAGTAGGCCTTCTCGGCGGACATCTTGTAGCCGAAGCCATGCCGCTGCATATACGCGGACATCTCGGCGCGGCCGCCAAGTTCGTCGATGAACGCCGCGTCAAGCCAGGGCTTGTAGACCTGCAAGCTGGGATTGACGAGCAGGCCGTAGCGATAGAAGCGCTCGATGTCGTTGCCTTTGTAGGTCGAGCCGTCGCCCCAGATGTTGACCTCGTCCTCTTTCATCGCGGCGACGAGCATCGTGCCCGTAACGGCGCGGCCAATCGGCGTGGTGTTGAAGTAAGGCACGCCGGCCGTCGTGATGTGAAAGGCCCCGGCCTGCAACGCGGCAATGCCTTCGCGCACCAGCGGTCCGCGGCAGTCGATGAGGCGTGCCTTTTCCGCGCCATATTCGAGCGCCTTGCGCGGAATCTCGTCGTAGTCGG
>CAWDQS010000162.1:0-3387 GCA_963804295.1 uncultured Acidobacteriaceae bacterium | reverse complement strand
GATTTACATTGAGCTTTGCGACCGGATCGGCGCCGACCACCAGAAGTGCGTCCAGCTCGCCTTTGCCAGCCGCGTCAAAAATTTCTGAGAGCGTCTTGCCGGGTGTTGCGGGCAGGCCAGCATACTCGGCAAAGGCACCAGGCGCGGTGACCGGCACGTAGCCCGGAAGCAGGTCGGGGAGCAGCCCCATATCCGCCGCGCCGCGTGAGTTGGCATAGCCGCCGAGGTAGGCGAAGCGCACGTTCCCGAGTTGCAATCCCCAGTTCACCAGCTCAGCCACCTGCGCGCCGATGTACTCAGCGCCGAAGACTACCAGCAGTGAATCCTCGGCCAGCACTGCTTCGCGGAAGGTTGCATCTTTGAGAATCGCATTGCTGCCGCTCATGTACGCGGCCAGGGCAGAGTAGCCGTCGGCGGGCAGCCGCAGCGTCGCATAGGCCATGTGCTCCAGCTTGATGGTCTTGGTATTGGCGATGTAAAGCCGCGCGCGATTGAGCCGCACATTGGTGCGCAGATTCCAGGCTAGCAACGGATGCTCTTCGGTTGGATTGCCGCCAATGAGCAGGATTGCCGGTGCATTGGCAGTATCGTGCAGGCTGGCGGCCTTGCCCTTATGTCCGGCAAGGGCACGCGCAAAGGCGGCGTAATCCGCGGTGCGTTCGTGGTCAATGTTGTTGGTGCGCAAAACCGTCCGTGCAAATTTCTGCAACAGGTAATTCTCTTCGTTGGTCGTCCGGTTGGAACCGACGATGCCGATGGCTGCGCCGCCCTTGTTGTCGCGCACCTCTTTCAGCTTGAGCGCAGCCAGGCCCAGAGCTTCTGCCCAAGTGGCTTCGACCAGCTTTCCGTCGGAATTGCGCACCAGCGGCTTGGTCAAGCGGTCATGGCTTTCAACAAAATCAAATCCGAAGCGGCCCTTGGCGCATAGAAAATCGCCGTTGATGCCGCTCTTGTCGCGATTACTGGCGCGTACAATCTCTGTTCCGTCGTTCGTCTGCCGCAAGCCCAGCGTCACCTTGCAGCCATCGGCGCAATGCGTGCAAACCGTCGCCACATGGTTCATCTCCCATGGCCGCGTCTTGTAGCGATAGCTGCCCGAAGTCAGCGCGCCCACCGGGCAGATGTCGATGCACATGCCGCACTGCTCGCAGTCGAGATGATCTCCGCCGTTGGGAGCGATCACCGAATGAACGCCGCGATTCTGCACGCCCAGCGCCCACACGTCCATGCCCTCGCCGCAGACGCGGATGCAGCGGTAGCAGAGAATGCAGCGCGGCCGGTCGAAGTAGACAGCCGGCGACCACTGCTGTTCTTCTCTATGATTTTTAGCCTCTTCGTAGAGGCTCTCGCCCGCGCCGTACTTGAAGGTCATGTCCTGCAACTCGCACTCGCCGCCCTTGTCGCAGACCGGGCAGTCGAGCGGATGGTTGCCGAGCAGCAGTTCGATGGTCGCCTTGCGCGCCTGCGCGATTTCGTCGGACTCAGTCGTAAAAACCTGTCCCTCGGCGACTTGCGTCGTGCAGGCTGTTTGCAGCTTGGGCACTTTCTCCTGGCGCACCACGCACATGCGGCAGGCGGCTTGCAAACTGAGGCCGGGGTAATAGCAGAAGGCTGGAATCTCGATCCCCGCCTTGCGGCAAGCGTCGATCAGCAGAGTCCCCGCGGGAGCCGTCAGCTTCTTTCCATCGACAATGAAGGTTACGTCTGCCATTCGTCTCCAGCGCCCCTACACCACAGCCAAATCCACGTGCTTTGCGAACGGGCAGGGCTTGCCGTTCAAATGCTCCTCAAACTCCTTGCGAAACTTCTTCACGAATCCCAGCACCGGCATGGCCGCCGCATCGCCCAGCGGGCAGAAAGTCCGGCCCAGCATGTTTTCCGCAAGGTACTGAATATTATCGATGTCTTTGGCCTCGCCAAATCCGGCGTGGAAGCGCGTCAGCGATTTTTTCAGCCAATCGGTTCCTTCACGGCAGGGGATGCACCAGCCGCAGCTCTCGTGCTGATAGAAGCTGATGGTGCGTAGCGCGAATTCGACGATGCAGGTCTGATCGTCGATGACCACCACGCCCGCCGAGCCGAGCATGGAGCCGGCCTTGCCCACCTGGTCGAAGTCCATGCCGATGTCGATTTCATCGGGCAACAACACCGGAGTAGACGACCCGCCGGGAATGACGGCCTTCAACCCGCGTCCGCCGCGAATGCCGCCCGCGACCTCGTAGATCATTTTTTTGAGGTTGTAGCCCATGGGCAGCTCGTATACGCCAGGCCGCTCCACATGGCCGCTGATGGAAAACAATCTTGTCCCGCCGTTGCGCGGCGTGCCGACGCTGGCAAAGGCTGCGCCGCCCATGGCAATCACATGGGGAACGGTGGCGATGGTTTCGGCATTGTTGATGACCGTAGGTCCGCCGTAGAGACCGACGACCGCCGGGAAGGGCGGCTTGATGCGCGGCACTCCCCGCTTACCTTCGAGCGACTCCATCAGCGCCGACTCCTCGCCTACTTCATACGCGCCTGCACCGGTTTGCGTGATGATTTGGAATTCGGTCTCGCTGCCAAAAATATACTTGCCGAGAAATCCTTTGGCGTAGGCGTCGGCGACGGCCTTTTCCATGATTTCCAGAAGATAGCGGTATTCGCCGCGCAGATAAATGAAGCCCAGCTTCGCTCCAATGGCCAGCCCGGCGATGATGGTGCCTTCAATGACCGCGTGCGGATCGTGCAAAAAGATCAGATGATCCTTGCAGGTTCCCGGCTCGCTCTCGTCGCCGTTGACCAGGACGTACTTGGGCTTATCGGATTGCTTGGGCACGAAAGACCACTTCAAGCCGGTAGGGAAGCCCGCGCCGCCGCGACCGCGCAGGTTACTGGCCTTCATCTCCTCGATGATCCAATCCGGTCCCTGCTTGAGGCACTTCTTCGCGGCTTCGTAGCCGCCCAGTTCAACGTAGCGGTCGATGTTAGCTGCGCCCTTGCCAAAGCGCTTGGAGACAATCTTGACTTCATCGGCATGGGAGACCAGTTCAGGCAGTGTGGCCTTGGCATTGGCCTGACGATAGCCGGCTAGAATCGCGGGCACCTGTTCCGGCGTCAGCTTGTCATGAAAGTCGTAATTTACCTGAATTGCCGGCGCCCACGAGCAGGCTCCGATGCACTCGACCGCTTCGAGCGAGAAGAGGCCATCAGCCGTGACGCCCTTGTGCCCGATGCGCAACTCGTTCTGAAAGCGTTCGTAAATCTCATTGCCGCCGCGCAACATGCAACTGATATTCGTGCAGACCTGCACATTGAATTTGCCCGCAGGCTTGAAGCGCAGCATGGAGTAGTAACTGGCCACGTTGCGAACTTCCAGCTCAGTGATGCCGATGCGCGCGGCCACTTCGG
>CAWDQS010000161.1:0-15505 GCA_963804295.1 uncultured Acidobacteriaceae bacterium | reverse complement strand
AAAGAACTTGATGGGGAGTGAAATCAATTCCCGGTACGGGCGTGGGTGAAGCACACCACCACGACCTAGAAGGAACAAAGCAATGGACTACGGCACAAGGTTAGAGGCATTGGGTCTGACCAACACCCAGATCGTCACAATTCTTTCGGGCTGGTCGTGTGATTCCATCGAAGCCCTGCTGCGTGGCGAAGTGGAACCGCCGTCGATGGAAAGTCTCATCTCGGCAATTTCGGCCTTCGGTGCCGACTGATTTAATTCCGGTACGGTTACGGGCGAAAGGAACGACAACCATGCCAACGAAACTCGCCCCGGAGAAACAACGCCAGCAATTCCTCACGAAAGTTGCGGCCCTGTTGCTGGACCTGGGGGCAACGCCGGGCGACTACGATTTCGCCCTCCAAACCAAGGCCGGTCTGCTGAAGCTGCACCCCACCGAAAACAAGTGGCCGGACTGGGCACGGTCTTCACCCGGTTTGAAGACCCGGAAGCGGCCCGGGAATTGCGGGGTGCAATCCATATACGGGCAAATGGAATCACTATTTCTTTTCGGTGACCGTGGAAGCGGCCCTGGAGGACCTTCGCCCATCAACTGCGCAAAGTGCTGGGATAGTTCCTGGCCTCGATTCCAGGCGGGCGGTTCTGTTCTTTCGAAGAGGAAGCCAATAGGCAATGAAGAGGTACGCTACTTTGACATCGCCTGGGACACGAACGAAGACGACGCCAGCGACCTTCCCGACGAATGGCGATGCTGATGGACGAAGACCGTGACCCGGTAGAAGAGGGAGCGATCATTCTGGCCAACGAATGCGGCCACATGGTCAAGGGTCGTCATTCGAAAAACTCCTTGACGATGCCGTACCTTTGAGATTCTCGGCGTATGCAAAATTGGAAGGACGGCGTGAACGTGATCTGATTTCCTTATTGGAGACTGCGGCGGTACTGTTTCCGTCGACGCCCATGTCGCACGTGCGAACACAGCGGTGAAGTCAGACTGATCGACTATGACGAATGGCAGTTATGGCTGTTCTGGACTTTCTGGGAAACGAGGGCTTCACTTTGACCGGAGTAAGCCTTCAATTCCTGGTACGGAGGATAGCATGAAAACGCTTCCTCAGATTCTACTAATGCGGATTTACGGTTGCTATCGTCCGCCGTCGGGACGGCGATTGTCGGGATGATGCGAACAAGGCTGTGGATGCCGGGCTAATTGGACGACAATTAGGAATGTCAACTTGGACGAGATTGATCAGCCAGATCGGACGCTGGACCTTCAACGCTTCTGCCCGGATGGCTTTGGTTGACATCTGAAGGGCCAAGGTTTCACGCTGGTTGAAGAAGCGGGAAGGATCGGGCCGGGCATTTCCCGAAGTTTAATCCCCGGTACGGAGATGGTCATGCCACGGACGGCCAGCCATGCAACTCCGACACCTGAATGAAAGAACCCAAGCCATGCTGATGAGCGAAATCAATGGCGAGTGGGTTGTCGATACTGACGATGGCGGATACAAAGTCGAAATCGACCCCGGCGATCATCTGATCCTGGTGGCCGGAGCCACCTACGGCAAACCCGCCGCACAGTTTCCAGCATCCGAACATCGTGGCCCGCAAGTGCGAAGTCCATGAATTCAAGCACTACCGCAAGGCCGGGAGCAAGTTCTGGACTGCCCGGCCCGGCGTGAACTTCTACCTTGTGATCCCGAAGGACCGGATCGAAATGATCCCCGAAAGAGGATACAGCTACGTGCCGGTCAAGATCAACGGCCAAAAGCTCGTCCTCAACGTGAGCGGCGGCGGTAGCTTCGGCTATGGCGGTTGGACCGATTGGGTTCACCGGGTCGTGCATACGTCGGTTGGCTTCTCGAAGCGAACCCTCAAGCTGCTGGCCGATGTTGCCCTCAGCCCCGACGAATGCAAGGCGAAGGGAATTACTTTCCCCCTTGTCGGCCCCGATGATTCGGACAAGCAGCGGTTCATCCGGCTGGCCGCCGAAAAGGACACGAAGCCGACGATCAAGGCAGGCAGCAAGATCGTCGTCGATACCAATGCCTGCTCCTGGGATTCGGAAGTTTCGCCCGTCGTCACCGTCGTTGCCCGAGCGACCGGACACACCTATCGCCGTGGCAAGACCCAGCCGGACGGCACTTTTTTCCTGAAACCGACTGATACGCTGCAGCAAAGGGTGCTGGCTACTGACGACCACGGGCATCAGTGGCGGATCAAATTCTCTCTGGTCGATTGGCTGAAAACGGCCGAGGCCAACGGCATCCCGCTCGCCAACCCCGATGCGGTCAATCATATCGGGCCGGTCGTGACCGAAGAGGAAATGAGAAAAATGCAGGACGCCGACTGCTTGACTTTCCAGGGGCAGACGAATAACGCCCCAGGAAGTATCCCACCACCGACAGATTTAATTCCCGGTACGGTAGAACGCGAAAGGAAAACACGATGGCCCTTGCAGACGCTCACAAGGCCGACTTCAACACGCTGGTCAAGGCAATCAAAGCTGGCGACGTTGCCCTGCTGGAATGCGAGATGGCTGCCACGGGTGAAACTGCGGCGGTCGTTTGTGCCGCCGTGGAAGTATCCAGCGGCAACGTCCATTTCTTCCCATTCGCCATGCTCTTTAACGACAACCCTTACAAGCTGATCAATCCGCCGAAACCCGAAGGCGGATTCTACAGCCAAGAGGAGGTTTGCCAGCAATGAAAACCATCATCATGCGGGATGTCGGTAATGCCGTCGAGATCCTCTACAACCTGGACATCAGTCTGTCCAACCACTTCGTCGGCCAGCCCGATCATCCCAACGATAGGGGCGTGGACGGGGTTCGCAAGGTCATTCGTCATGCAATGGACACCTTGACAACGCGTGTGCTCGTCGAGAACCTCCAAAGCCTTCTGCTGTTTGGCAGGCTCTGATGCGTCATCGCAGTAAATCAGGACATTCGTATCCAGAAACGTGCGCGGGATCTTTCTCGACGGCTCGAAACTCGCAACGGGCTTGCCCGCCCTGGTAATCACGATCTCTTCGCCCGCCCTAACCTGCTTCAAGAGCTCGGCCAAGCGTGTTTTTGCAGCACCTATATTCGCTTGTGCGCGCGGCTTACTTTCGCTCATAAAGTTCGTCCCGGTTGAACTTCCATCCGTGCGAATTGCCCTTGCCGGAAAGTCTGTGGAATTCTTCGATTCTGCTCTCCACGTCATCATCCCCGGCCACATGCTGGAGGTGATCGCGAATCTCCTGGTTCAGGCTCTTACCCACGGCGCGGAGCTTCTCACGGGCACGCTCGGCAATTTGCTCGTCAATGGAAAGAGTGATGTTCATGAACACAGTATACGTGCGCACATATCCTGTGTCAAGTAAGCCTAATACCACTCAATAACACTCACACGGTTCGCACGCGCTGACCACCGGCGCCAGCAACGTCGAGTCGTGCCCTGGGCCGGAGTAGATGGTGATCGTCGCCGGCTGGTAGTCTGCCGGCTTAGCGGTCATGATGTTGGGCACAAAACTCTGCGGGTTGCGGTCGTAGAGCGGGAACCAGGTGCTCTGAATCTCCACCATCACCGTGTGCCCGGTTTTGAAGACGTGGTCCACGTCGTGCAGCGAAAATTTGAATTCGCGGATAGAACCAGCCTTCAGTGGCGCTGATTTCTCAAAGCTGTCCAAAAACCGTCCGCGGAAGATCTCCGCGTTGGTCATCAATTGGTAGCCGCGCATCTTCGCATCGGGATCGTCCTCAGGATACTGATCGATGAGCTTGACCACCAGGTCGTTGTCCGTGCCTGTGGTTGAAGCGAAAATATCAGCAACCACCTCGCCGGTCAGCGTCAAATCCCGCTTGAGCACGGGCAGCTTCCACACGGCCACGTCCTTGCGCTCAGTGACAAAGCGCTGGTCTTCCACGAGCCAATTGCCCCACTGCGAACCTTCGCTGTACGTCTCCTGAATGGGCCGATGGCGATATGGGACGGGGTTGGCGGGGTCGCTCAGATAGCTGGTCATTGTCTGCGTAGTCGAGCTGCACCAACTTAACAGGCCCGCGCCTGCAAGATGCAGGCTGGTAGGCTGGGATTCCTTCGGAGGAAAGTGAGAGTAATACTTCCAGGTGTTCGAGCCGGTCTGAAAGCTGGCTGTGTCTTCCAAAACGAAGCCGGAGGGATTCGCGCCGGGCATATCTTTCAGATAGTGAGCAAAGAACTTTGCCTCGATGAGGGCGCGGAACTCCTTGCCGACCGGTTCGGTGTAGTCCAGATTGCCGAGATGGCGCGAAGAGGAGGCCCAATATCCATGACGCCAGGGACCGAGAACTAGATAGTTCTGTCGGCTCTGGTCGCGGGGTTCGAGCGTGGAGTACTCAATCTGCGGGCCAAAGATATCTTCCTGATCGTAGTAGCCACCAACCGTCAGCGTGGGAACGGCGACCGACGAGAGCGAGTGCTGCACGCCGCGTGAGCGCCAGACTGAATCGTAAGCAGGATGTTCCAGGAAGAGTTTCCAGGTGGGCAGTGTTATGGAGCCGGACTGTTTCACGTCTTCTGCGAAGTTTCCACGCTCTAAAAAGAAATCAAATCCATCGCGCGGTTTCCCGTCCTTGTCCTTGCCGTAGTTAGGGATGATCTCTTCCTTGCCGGACTCCATTCTGAGCACGTAGTCGTAGCCGTAACTCTGGCGAAAGGCGCCGTTATGAAAGAAATCGTCACCCATCCATGCGTCGATCATGGGCGCCTGCGGGGAGATGGCCTTGACGGCGGGGTGCGGATCGATGCCGGCCGCCATGGCCAGAAAGCCCGGATAGCTGGTGCCGATGAAGCCCGCGCGGCCGTTGTTGCTCTCCACATTTTTCAGAAGCCATGCCACCGTGTCGTACGCGTCTGTACTCTCGTCCGTAGCTTTCGTGTCTCGATGGTCAGCCATCGGCCGGCTCATGATGAACTCGCCTTCGCTTTTGTAGCGGCCGCGAATATCCTGGGCAACATAGATGTAGCCGTCGCGAGCCAACTCCGGGCGGCTATAGGAAAATGAGGCGCGGTCGGCGCTGTCCGCACCATAGGGCGTGCGCTGGATTAGGAAGGGCAGCGGCAACTTGATGTCGGCGGGCTTGAGAATCACCGTGTGCAGCTTGACCCCGTCGCGCATGGGAATCATCGCCTCGCTGCGCTTGTAATCGTGAAATACGTGCTCAACAGCATCGCCAGAATAATGGTAGACGGCCTGCGGATCGTCGGAGAAAGTCAGGCTCGCCCCGCTGCCAGCCGGATCGCGCGTGAAGTCGAGTGTGAATCGTACGGTTGACTTGGTGTCGCGCAGGCTGAACTCTGTCTCCGAGATAGGCGTCAGTCCGGCTGGAACTTTGCGCTCGGACTCGATGAAGAGATGGCCTTCGATCCAATAGACGCTTAGCGGCGTATCCGGCTCATCCGGATTGGTGTACTCACCAACTAACACCATCAGTTGATGGTTGGAGGGGAGGACCGCTTTTGTTTCCTGCGGAGCCGTCTGAGCAAATCCCGACACAACTGGATGCGATACAACCAAAAGGATCAGAAGAGCGATACGAAGACGAATCAAGCGAAGACCCCCACAGATTTCGGATCATGAACCATGTAACTCGATGATAAGTGAAGGGTACGGGCATCAGCCCGTACATTGACCCATCACTCCCTACGCGGGCTTTAGCCTCTGAGGGAATGTTCGCTATGCCGGCATGACTTGCACTGAGTTTACTTAATGCGCATGTCCGTGGTGGTGGCCTTGGTCGCCGGCCATCTCTTCCATCGGCACCACGCAGCCTTCCAGCTTCGCGCAGTCCATGTGCTCAAACTGGATGGTGGCGTGGCGGATGTGGAAGCGTTCCTTGAGCACCTGGTTGAGCCGCGCCAGAATGCAGGCGCTCTCCGACGGCGGAATGTCGGCGATGGTCACGTGGCAGGCCAGGGCGCTGGAGTTCGAGCCCAGGCTCCAGACGTGCAGGTCGTGAACATTGACCACTCCCTCGACGGCTCCCATGCCGGCGCGAATCTGTGTGAGCGAGATGCCGCGGGGCGTGCCTTCCAACAGAATATTGAGCGTCTCACGGACGATGCCCATGCTGGTCCAGAGAATGAGCGCGGCAATCACCAGCGAGAGAGCCGGGTCGATCCAGTTCCGGCCGGTCAGCAGAATCCCCGCGCCTCCGGCGATCACCGCGGCTGTCGAGAGCGTGTCTCCGGCCATGTGTAGAAAGGCCGAGCGCAGGTTCACTTCGCGCGCCACGCGCCACAGCAAAGCTGCGATCACGCCGTTCATTACCACGCCGGCAGCGGCCACGATCATCATCAGCCGGGGCTGCACCGTAACCGGGGCCGAGAGCCGGTGAAGAGCCTCCAGGCCAATCCAGATAGAAATTACAATCAGCGTACCCGCATTGAGAAAGGCGGCCAGCACGCCCGCTCGCTGGTAGCCGAAGGTCTTCGAGGGTCCGGCGGGGCGGGATTGGAAGTAGACGGCGGCATAGCTGAGCAGCAGTGCCAGAAAATCGGAGAGGTTGTGGCCAGCTTCGGAGATCAGTGCCAGCGAGTGCGCGCGTAACCCTGTAGCGAAGGTGACAGCCACGTAGGCCAGCGTTGCCACCAGCGAAAAGCGCAGCACGGATTGAGTTCTGTTCGCGCCGGAGCGGAAAGGCGCCGCGTGAAAAAGCATAGGGATAGTATACCGGGGGTGGGTATCTAAAGCCAACCACCTGCGGTGGGGCCAACTGTTCGCTTTCGCTCGCTCTGGTTATTGTGTTTTCCAGCCAATAGCTTGTCAACGAACCTTTTGCGAGAGGTCAGCGAGCGTCTGCCGCACTGCAGGTGCCTACTCGTTGGCCTCGATGCGACGCCCGTGCGCCTCCTGCAACCCGCGCGTGTTCATCCTGTAGAGAACTGTGAAGGTGCGCAACTGGTCGCGGCTCAGGCTCAGTTCGTTCTCGAAGACAAACCAGCGCACTCCCTCGGTGCAGGGCGGGGTGGTCAGCGAGCCCATGTAGGTCCAGTATCCGCGGTCGGCGGGCAGCAAGCCGGCGGCGCTCACCATCTCGGTAACCTTTTCGGTCGCACCGGCGGTTTTGGGCAGATGCGGCCACAGCGCGGCCAGCACGGCGTTGGGATTACCGGCGTCCTCGCGCATCCGGACAGCGACCACGGCCAGACTGCCATCGGCGCTCTTGTGGACCAGATGGACAGAAAGGTCGCTCATCTTGCCCTTCACCGCCTCCTCGCTGGGATGGTGGAAGTGAAACTGGAGCAACTCATAGCGCACGCCGCCAGCCACAATGTAACTGCCGGGCTTTACGTGAACCTCGATGGTGTGGCCGTTGTTCTCCACCGTGACCGCGCCGGCGATATAGTGGAACTCGATGGGCTGGAGTGACTTGTTCATATGAGCGCCGCGAATGTCGATGGGCGACTGCTCATGGCCTTTGGAGCAAGCCTGATAGGCCGAGTCCAGCCTGCCCCAAACCAATGGGCCGGTCTTGCCTTGGTAACTCCAGGAAGCGGCATTCTGATCGACGACTTGCGCGGCAGCTACGGCTGCCAGGCTAAGTGCAAGAACGACAAGTGCGGGAATACGCATCGATTGCTCCTCAATAAAAGACGCTCAGCGCGCTAGAGAGCATTCTAAGGCATTTGCGGGAAGGCTGTAACCGGAGGCCGAAACGGTTTCCTTTGCGTACGCGAATGGCGAGAAAAGCGGGAGAAACGAGCTGTTCTGAACCTGTTATTCGACACGAGCCTGGCGATAAGGGCTTGTTTTTGAGGCAAAAACGAATATTTTCGGTGATTTTCAGAGGTCAAATCCCACGATGTTGAATACTTAGGGCTGAATTTTTCCACAGGAGTTGATTCCATTGGGTTTAGAAATAATCTGCAAAGTTTTTTTGGGGGGGTATACCCCAGGGGGTATGGGGGGTGGGGGTGGGGTGGGGTACGGACCGGGCAATAGGTTGACATTTTGGACCAGGCTGATGCCTTACATTTTGGACAGGCGCATCCCTTCCCAATCTACCTATTCCGACACTCTGACCCAGTTCGACCTCATTGGTTATTTGGACCTCTCATGAACATCCTGCGCCAATTGAGGGTAATTATCTGCAACCGAAGTGGAAGAAGTTGCTTATACCCTACCCTATTCCCTGTTTTTATTTACAGGCCGGAAGAGCCACAGATTGAGCATGGCAAACAGCAGCCCGCCTACGGTGAACTTGAAACCCACAAGAGCGTGCGACGGAGAAAAGAAACCCTCCAGCAGCCCGGCGATCACCAGCAGGGGAATGATGCCGCTGACCAGCCGCGTGGCTTCGATGCCGCCGCGAGCCACCGACTCTCGCCAGCGCAGAGCGCCGGGGAAGAGCATGGCGTGGCCCAGGCGGAATCCGGCCCCGCCGGCGATGATAATTGCGGGCAACTCCA
Organism: uncultured Acidobacteriaceae bacterium; assembly: GCA_963804295.1. Lineage (GTDB taxonomy): Bacteria > Acidobacteriota > Terriglobia > Terriglobales > Acidobacteriaceae > Telmatobacter. The sequence continues at coordinate 7,073 of CAWDQS010000161.1, read as the reverse complement.
GAGACCCGTGCGGGGCCACAAAGCTCCACAGCGCCTGCGACATCTCGTAATGGTGACAGGCCGCGCCGATCACCCCCAGCATGAGGCCGTTCTGGAAGAGGAACCAGAAGGTTCCCAGGCCAAAGACAATCCCAGAAGCAAAGGTCACAAAGCTGACCGAAAGATTGTTGGTCATGATTCGGCTGGATTCCATCGGGGCGATGCTCACGATGGATTCGGTCCACATGGTGTGGCGCTCCATGGTAGCGATCATTTCCGGGCCTAGAAAGTGACGCATGAACTCCGGCCGTGCGCTGGTCAGCGCCGCGCCCACCAGGCCAAAGGCAACAAACAACAGCGCCGAGGCCGCCACATACCCGATGTTCTGCTGAAGAATGACCGGATACTCGTCGCGCAGAAACCGGAAAAGCGTGAGAAAATTGGTCTTTCGTCCCGAATAGATGATATGGTGAGCGCGAGCTAGCAAATGATTCACGTGCTCCGAGTAAGTGCGCGAAGTCGAGTCCTGGCGCAAAACGGAGAGGTCTGCCGCTGCCTGCCTGTAGAGCAGGGCCAGTTCCTGCAACTCCGCGCGGGAGAGCTGGCCGAGGCCGCTCGCGTCGGATTGGGCCAGCAATGCGGCCAGCCGGTCCCAGTGGGGCCGGCGCTTGAGAATCCACTGGTTGGAGAGTATTTGCGCCATGGAGTTGAATACAGTTCAGATTAAACCAGATGAGCTGAACATCGATACGCCGGAGCTGGTGGATATTGAGATGCCCCTGGCCGGAATCGGCAGCCGCTTTATTGCGTTGCTGGTCGATTCCCTGATCTGGTTCGCGGGCATTCTCGTGATTGTCGTGCTCATCGCCATCTTCGCTCAGTCAGGCTCTCCCGCAAGCACTCCCACCTCATCCGATATTTCTGAACAATGGGCTGTCGCCATTGTTATTTTCATTATTTTCCTGCTCAACTGGGGCTATTTCACGCTCTTTGAAGCCTTCTGTAACGGCCGCACACCGGGCAAGCGCGTGGCCCGGATCCGCGTCATCCAGCGCACCGGCCGCGCCATTGGCCTCTTCGAATCGATGGCCCGCAACCTGATCCGCTACGTGGACCAGTTCCCCTTATGTTACGCCGTGGGAGTGATTGCAATCTTCGCCAGCCGCCAGCATCAGAGGCTGGGCGACATGGCAGCGGGCACTCTGGTCGTGCGGGACAGGGTGCAGGAGGCGCCTTTGTGGGGCGACTCGGGCGCGCGAACCTTCACCGCGCAAATCTTTGCCCCAGGCGCCCCTGCTCCGGAACCACACAACGCCTATTCGCTTCCGCCCACGGGCATTGCCCGGCTCTCGTCCAGCGACCTGGAAGTTCTGGAGGGCTTTTTCGCGCGCCGCCTGGACTTGAGTCTGCCCATGCGCCGAGCCCTGTCCGAGCGCATCGCCGCTGCCATCCAGTCAAAGTCCGGACTGGAGCCGCCTGAAGGTGCCAGCGTGGAGACATTTCTGGAGGCCACGGCACGTCAACTGCGCGATCAGGCGCGTATGCAATCAAGCTGAATGGTATGGGCTGTTTCTTTAGATCGTTTTAGGGAAATATGTAGTCCGCTCTATTGGTTTCCCACCCATTCCGCAGAAAAAGGTGGAATGGATGGGGCACAGAGATATACGGTAAAAACTAAAATGTTCTAATTCGGATGGCTCTGGGATTCGCAAGCCTTTCCTTGCTCCAGCAACGCCGCCAGCGCCCGCTCCGGACAGATGTGCCGGGCCTCCACGCACGCCAACTCCTTGTCCGTTTCCACAGACGAAGCGATGGTCATGAAGCAGTAAAGGCAGCGAGTGTTGTAGGTTCCGTTCTCGTTCTGGGTGCGGCTGTACATCGTCCCTCGTGTGTTGCAGAAAGATTCGATGATGTTAGACGCACTTTTCTTTCCTTGACGTGACCTGTGTCACGGAAGCATGTTTGTTTACCGATGCAAACGATTGCATTGCAGGAAATAATTACAAGTTCATTCCCTGGTTGTAGTTGCGGCGCAGTTGCCAACATGGAACTTGTCCAGCTTGTGGAAACAGTGAGACCGAGCAGGGCACATCCATCGAACCCAGGTAGTCGAACTCCTGCTTATTACCCTTGAGCGGAATGGTCATATAGCGGTTGACGGTGACCGTGGCCCGGGGCGATCCGCGCAATTTGTAGACAGCCCAATCGCCTGCGTACAGCGCAACAAGCGCTACTGCCAGCACCACCATCACACGCATTAACCAACGCAGCAACAAACGCATCATGAGGATTCAGCCTTCTACCTTAGTGTAAACAGGCGAGGCCGGCGCTGGATTCTGTGACAATTCGGCTATTTGATTTGGGCAGGAGCCATGCCGGGCGAAAAGATCTGGAAACAATTCCTGCCGCGCGCCTTGGCCTGGTAGAGCGCAGCGTCCGAGTTACTCAGCAGAAAATCTACATCCAGATCCTCCGCGAATGCAGTGCAGACGCCGACACTGGCGGAGACCGGCACCTCGCTGTTTGCAAATAGAACCGGCGCGGCCAGAGATGCAACAATGTTGGCGGCAATCTCCTCGGCTGTTCGAGGGTTGCTCAGATCGGAAAGAAGCACGACAAATTCGTCGCCGCCCATCCGGGCCACGGTATCGCTCTTGCGCACGGCTTGCAAAAGTCGTTGGGCGGCTACGCGCAAGACTTCGTCGCCGGCCTGGTGCCCATACGTATCGTTGGTCTGCTTGAACTTGTCGATATCCACCATGAGCAGCGCCAGGCCTGTTTTATGGCGTTTGGCGGCTTCCACTCCAACATCCAACCTATCCTGCAGCAGCAGACGGGTTGCCAGTCCCGTCAAGGCGTCGTGCAGAGCCATGTGGCGGAAGCGGCTCTCGCTCTCGCGGAGCAGAATTGTCTGCTGATAGACCTGCCTTCTGAGCGCCACCACCCAGCCCAGCGCAATGGCCGTGACGACCAGCGCGAAAATCAGCACGAGAAAGGCATGAGTAGGCGTCCACCATGTGGGCCTCTCGAGGACGACAATATCCGCGGGCGAGCGGAGCAGGATTTCGAATGCCTTGGGAAGCCGGTAATGGCGCGAAGCCTGGGTATCCGGTATCACACAGATACCGGTAAGCTGAATCTCACTGCCTTCGCGCAGATCGGCCAGAGATTGCTCTTTGATCTCCGCTGGAAGTATGGCGGAAAAGACTTCGTTTCCCGTCTCAACCAGCAGAGTGTATTGGTCCCAGTCCTTCTTGTGGCCGATCAGGCGGCCATTCAGGCGAACCAAGTCCCCTTCGAAATCACCGGATATCGCCTCTTTTGCCGTCACCACTCTCGGCTCCGGCTGTGTCGCAGTGCCCAGCCGTCGATAGATCGCGGCAGAGAGGATGTGCGCAGTCTCGCCTAGCACGGGGTATCCCACGGCATCCACCTCCTCACCCGGCTGGAGGTCGTTTGTGTCGCGGCTGAGCACACCCGCGCCTTGAGTGCCGTCGTGGATAAACACGGTCTGGTCCCAACGAGCCGTAACAACGCCGCGAATTCGAACCATATGATCCTGGCGAGCTCCCGGCGTGTATTCGAAGACGCTTCTCACTTTCTTCAATGGCAGGGAGAATGGATCGGAGGGCGGTGGCTGGAGAATTTGAATGTTGTCCAAATTGGGTGCGTAGGCGCTAACCCCGATGAGTTGACGCCTTTGATTGAAGACCGGCCCCGCCGCGCCGTGAATTCGCACCCGAGCGTCGATGAGCCAGCGGTAATCCTTCACCTCAGTCATAGTCTGGACCTCAAGCTGCCAACGCCCAGAAACAACCTCCATCAATAACATCGAGCCAGAGAAATGGGCCGATCTCACTGTGCCCTCGAAAACAATCCACTGCCCGTCCTCAACGCCGGTCGATATGCGATCCATGTCAACCTCGCGTGCAGGCGGCAGCGGCTTATCCCCCAGGATTCGCAAAGTGCTTTGGTCGACGACAGGAGCATACTCGCCTGGACCGGTAACCCCCTCGATATCCAGCCACGTCCCAGGATGGATTGCGGAGGTCAACAGGACGTGATTCTTGGTCTCAACATAAACGCCCGCCTTTCCATCACTCACGAAGAAGCCGTGCCAGCCAACAAAACAGACCGTGCAAACTGCCTTTAGATGCACGGGATAGTGTTTCATGGCTTCGGCGGGCGTGAGGTTATGAACCTCTGCGGCGGTAGTCAATGTGGGCAACTTCTCCGGCGCAGGATTTACCATCTGGGTCTGCGCTTCTGCTTGAGAGGTAATAAGGCCGTTCAAACAAATGACCGCGATGATAGACACAACAATGCCAAGGAAGCTGGCGGCCGCGCAGTGCGCCATTCCATGCCAACTCCGGCTTTGTCGGACGAAAGCCAATGCCCACAGATCTCCCGACGTGCCGTTACTAGAAGACGGGCTCATATGCTTCATATCGGCGAGATTAAGATTTGCTTCACCCCTCGCTTCGCCAGGCCTTTCCAGATGAAGTCTATAACGCTATGCCGCGGCGCAGTTGTAGGATATCGCCCGGGGATTTAGAACCGGGTCTGGATTGTCTTCAAAATAATCAGCTTTTGCGGGGCTCAGCAGGCGTAGTAAGGTTGTGCCGGTCAGCGCGCATCTGCCGGTCATAGCCCAGGGCTGGATTCTCCGGCAATTCGGTTATTTGATTTGGTCAGGAGCCATGTCGGGCGAAAAGACCTGGAAGCAATTCCGGCCGCGCGCCTTGGCCTGATAGAGCGCAGCGTCTGAATTCCTCAGCAGAAAATCTACATCCAGATCCTCCGCGAATGCATTGCAGACGCCGACGCTGGCGGAGACCGGCACCATGCTGTCCGCAAATTGAACCGGCACGGCCAGAGAAGCAACAATGTTGGCGGCAATTTCCTCAGCCATCCGAGGGATGCGCAGGTCGGAAAGAAGCACGACAAATTCGTCTCCGCCCACACGGGCCACGGTATCGCTCTTGCGCACGGCCTGCAAGAGGCGTTGCGCGGTAACGCGCAAGACTTCGTCGCCGGCCTGGTGCCCATACGTGTCGTTGGTATGCTTGAATCTGTCGATATCCACCATGAGCAGCGCCAGGCCTGTTTTATGTCGTTTGGCGGCTTCCACTCCGACATCCAGCCGATCCTGCAGCAGCGGGCGAGCAGCCAGTCCCGTCAAGGCGTCGTGCAGGGCCATGTGGCGGAATCGGCCTTCGCTTTCACGGAGCAGATTTGTCTGTTTCTCCACCTGCCTTCTGAGCACCACCACCCAGCCCAGCACAAAGAGCGTGCAGGCGAGCGCAAAAATCAGCACCACAAGCGCATGACCCGGCGTCCACCAGGATGCATATTGAACCACAACCACATCCTGTGGCGAGCGCATCAGAACCCGCAAGGACGTTGGCTTGGGCACAGCCATGCCGCCGTTCAGCACGCTTTGCCGCTCATCGTACTGCACGGAACAGACGCCTGTAATGCGCAGCACACTTCCGATCTTCCATGCACTTGTCTCAGGTGCGGCAAGATTATTTGGCAGAACAGCGGTGAAGATGAATTTTCCGGAGGTGAGAATGAGTGTGGTACCGGAGGCTGCCGGGTCGCGGCCTATCAGCTGGCCTTCGATCTGAATCAGTTCAGAGTTCTGCTTGGCAAGCAGCGTTTGATCCGTGGTAACCGGCAGGGCGGCTATCGGCGGGCCGCTTTCCACCTTCCGGAACACCGCATCCGTAAGGACAATGGTGGAATTCTCCACCGCGGAGAAGCCTGCAACATCCGCCACATCTCCTATTGCGAGATGTGTTTCTTGAATGGTGTGCGCGCAGATACCGCGCTTCGCATCCCGTAGGCACAAGGATGCGCCGGGCCACTGCATGGTTACGATTCCGCGGATATGCACCCGGTGCCGCATCTCCGATACCTGATCCCATTTCAAAAGGTTGTCAACTGGGACTATTGGCAACTGAAATGGATCGCTTGGCGCGGCTTCCACGATGCGCACCACGGAAAGGCCCGGGCTGAATAGGCGGGCGCCGATCATCTGGTTGCTGGAATTGAAGACGGGAGCGGCATTGCCGTGGATGCGAACCCTGGCGTCGACCAGGCTGGCGAATGCCCCCCCCCCTTCCTTCAGCATAACGGCGGAAAGAAGTCCGTCCGTCATTGCCAGTTCCAGCGTGACGGTGTGGCCACTATCAAAAACACTATGAACAATCCCTTCGACTTCTACCCACTGGCCGTCTTCAGCGCCGGTAAACAGCACGTCGTGGCTGACGGGAAGAGCATCTTGCGGAAGTGGAGCGTGCCCGATCACTCGTATCTGTGGTTTGACAACAACCGGGCCAAATGAACCAGCGGCGGTTATGCCCTCCAGATCAATGATCGATCCAACAGTGAAATCCGGGGGAAAAGATGTTAGATGATTGACATATACGCTTCCAGTTGCGTCGTGAACGAATAAAGTCGTGCGTACGGAACCGGGTTCCCTGTCAAAGTAAGTCACCGTCACCCGCAGATGGACCGGGTAGCCGCGCGCAGCTTCTTTACTGTTGAGGCTGTGCGCCTCATGCACTGTGACCAGTGTGGGCAATTTGGTCGCCGGCGCGCTGGGCGATTGGCCCATTGCAGGACCCGCGAAAAACAGAAATGCGGAGAAAAAAAACGAAAGTAATGCAGCCGAAACTGCGCTGAGGGTGTCGCGGAAAAGGACCGGGCAGTCTTTCCCTTGCTCCTGCCTGCGAAGCTGAGTTCCGCACTTCATCCGATCGCACCGCCCTCTGTTCTTTGCAACGGCATATCAAGCCTTTCAAGCCTCAAACCGCCTCAACTTGCACCCTCAGGTAATTCATCTCCTGAAGCTGAATGCATGAAGAACTTATCGGCAGACTAGGCGCTGGGCATTACTCCACGCCTCTATCTTCTCCCCTCGGTGATTAAAAAACTATGAGGTTTTGTGGGCAGGATCGCATCCTGAACTTCCCATTTCGCCATTCGGGTTCCAGGATACCGTCAACGGGGCAAGAAGTATCGGGCGTGGAGCGCCTGGGGGAGCAACCAACTCTCGCGGGGCACAGCAGGCGCGGTCCAGCTTTAGC
>CAWDQS010000160.1:0-8970 GCA_963804295.1 uncultured Acidobacteriaceae bacterium | reverse complement strand
GCAGGTGCCACAGGTAACCTGAGTGCCGGTTGAGCCAATCTTGCTCACACTTTGGTTGATCGTGCCTGTCAACTTGAACATTGTCCGAGCGATCGTTTTTTCTGCTTTAGCATCGTCAGCGCAGAGGAGCCGGGGCTTGCCGTTGGGATTGAGGTTCTTGGCGTCTTCCGTGTGGCACGCGCTGCACTGCACTCCGAGCGCGGCATTCCACTGCGCCATGATTTCGCGGAGTTGCTGACCAGTCGTGTCTTTGGGCAGAACTTGCAGGTTAGTGGGTGCGCGATTGGGGCGCGCCTGCGTGGGAGGCGTGCTGGCGGTCCCGGTCGCCGGTGCTTGCGGGGCTTGGGAAGCCGTGGCGACGGTGAAGACTGTCGCTGTCAAAAGTGCAATCGCGGCAGCGGGCAGATACAAGGTTGACAATTTCATGAAGAGATTCCTCATAGGTTTGGGATGTTTTGAAGCTGAATAACCAGAATTGTACTCCACAGTCATTCGGCAAATTGCGCTGACTACATTTATTTTCGATTTTTTTGCAAATTGTGACAGCCATCACTTGCACATTCCCGTCGAATCATGCCACAATGTCGTTCATGTATACGAAGAGTTTCCAAATTGCGCGTGGTTGTTGTTGCTTCGCATGGCATATGCTGGCGAAACGGGAGACGCGCGTAGCAAACGTAATTACGTCATAGGTTCCGTAATCCGGAACTTTGCGTAAGTGACCCGCTAACCAGCACCACTGGAGCGGGCCTTTTTTTGTCTTGCATTAGGCTCGCTGACCGGCAGAACTGGAGCGGGCCTTTTTTATTGGATGCGACTTGTCGCCAGTCCATCGGGAAACTCCGTCTCCTACTTCGAAAACCACCATTGAAGCATCAGAGGCCATTCGATTCGAGATGAAATCGAAAGGCGGCGGAGAAGGCGGAGACTACGACATGAAATTCCTTTCCCAGAAACGGTATATCCATACCTTTGCAATTGCTGCTGTACTAACACTCGTCGGGGCGATCGCGCCTTCGATTCATGCGCAGAATAACTATGGCACTGTTCGCGGACGCATCACGGATGACTCGGGCGCCGTGGTTCAAAACGCCAACGTCATCCTGACAAACGACGGAACAGAGATTGCACGCTTCACGCACACCAATCAGGCAGGCGATTACTTCTTTACCGCAGTCGAACCGGGAACTTATACGGTGGTGATCTCGGCGGCGAATTTCAAAAAGACCGAGCACACTGGAATTATCGTCGATCTTGAACAAACGGCAACCGTGGATGAAACGCTGGCCGTGGGTACGACAGGCGAGACGGTCGAAGTAACTGCCGCCGCGCCTTTGATCGACACCGCAACCGCCTCCGAGGGACAGCTCATCACCGAGGAGCAGGTCCAGGAGCTTCCCAATCAAGGGCGCAATCCCTTCACAGTAAACAAGCTGGACAACAACGTGACGCCGGTGGGCGATCCCCGGTTTGTGCGTTATGAGGATCAGAACGGCACCGACTCGCAGTCCGTATCCGGCGCGCCAATCGGCGTGAACGGCTATGTTGTCGATGGAATTCCCATCTCCACATCGACCGGCGGCGTGACGTTTGTGCCCGCGATCGAGGCTGTTTCCGACATCAAGGTGCAGTCCAACACCTATGACGCGGAGCTGGGCAGAACCGGCGGAGGCATTTTCAATACATCGCTGAAGTCCGGATCGAACACCTATCATGGCGAATTGTTCGGCCTGACCAGGCAGAATGCGCTGGCCGCCAACGCCTGGTTTTACGATCACAACGGCGTTGCCAAGCCGGACTATTCGACCTATCAATATGCCGGGGCCTTCGGCGGTAAGCTGCCTTTCAGCAACAAGAGCCACTATTTGAAAGACACTTTTTTCTGGGTTACGGAAGCCGGCTACCGGCAGGCGCAGCCGCTGGTCAGTTCAACCACCAGCTTCTGGGTTCCAACCGCGGATGAGAGAGCGGGTAACTTCACCGCGGATGGCATCACGCTTTACGATCCGACGCAACCATTCGTGGGCGGCGTTCGAACCTCCGTCTTGTCCGGATTACTGAACAACGTACTTACTGCCAATGTGATTCCAACTAACTTGATCAATCCGATCGGCCAGTTCATCGTTAACCAATTTCCTCTGCCCTCGCCGCAATACGCGGGTTTGGCATACACCGGCAGCACCACAAACTTTAATGGGTCGGACGACTTCAAGACGCGCGGCGATGAGTATGTCGGCAAGCTGGACCATGTTTTCACGCCCTGGTGGTCGTCCTCGGCCTCTTATGTCCATCTGGCGACGCAAGAGCCGGGCGGCGATTTGTATCACACGATTGACGCCTCCGATGGCGTGCTGACGCGCTACATCGATGCAACGGCCGTAAACAATACTTTGACCATCAATCACACCACGCTGCTGACGGTTGGTTATGGATACAGCCGCTACTACTCAACGACGCCGCAATACAGCAATGGCTTTGACCAGACAAAAGGCTTTGGCGGTTATGGATTTCCAGCGGCTTATGTCGATCAGTTGCAATCAAAAACCTTTCCGACCATCAACCTGTCTGGTGTAACCAATATTATTACAGCGCCTCTCGGAGGTTCTCTCGGCGCGGCCAACAGCGGACCGACTATCAAAGCGCAGAAAAATTTAATCGTGGTGCTGACCAAAACGATTGGAAAGCAGAATCTGAAGATCGGTTACTCCTACCGCGACTTCCACCAGGCCTCTTCGGTTGAAACTTCGGCCAATGGCTCCTTTACGTTCAATGGCCAGTACACCGATGCGAATGGACAGGCCGAGTCCAACGGGCCGCAGGCGATTGCGGATTTGCTTCTCGGCCTGCCGTCCTCTGCCAGCGCCCAGATCAATGCCGTGCACCTGAACCAGTTTGTTCACTACCAGGCATTGTTCATTCAGGACGATGCGCGCGTGACCAGCAAGCTGACCGTGAATTTTGGAATCCGGTATGAATATGAACCGGGACAAGAGGAGGCCACGAATCGTTACAACGTGGGCTTTGATCCGAACGTCTCCTACGAGTTTCCGGGAGCCAGTGGCAACGTCCCCGCGAATGGCGCCATTGCCTTTGCCGGTTTGAATGGATACTCGAAGCACTCGGGCCACTTGAGCAACACAAAGTTTGCTCCGCGTGCCGGCTTGAGCTATCAAGTGCGGTCCGGGCTTGTGGTTCGCGGCGGATATGGAGTCTTCTATGCGGTCGTGCCGCTGGCCACCGCGTCAACCGGATTCTCCCAACTGACAAGCTATTCGCCCGGTCCGGCATCGTCGGCAGTCACCGCTGGACCGAACGCATGGCTTTCCAATCCATTCGGATCCAACCTTCTTGCGCCTACCGGCACTTCACTGGGAAATTTGACAGGCGTCGGCGGCGCCATTACGGTTCCCGCCTTCCACTTGGGCTATCCGCTGGTGGAGCAGTACTCGGCCGATATTGAAAAACAGCTTCCCAGCAACATTGTCCTCAAAATCGGCTATGTCGGAGCGCATGGGCGAAATCTGGCGGATGCCCTGAATATCAACCAAATCCCCAACAGCGTCCTGGCCCAGTATGCGGGCGGAACAACCAGCTTGGCGAGCAAGGTGGCTAACCCTTACTACGCCGCGACGGTGGGAGGATACCCATCGCTCCCCTTCGGCATCATCGCGCAGCAGACAGCGCCATTGGGCCAGACGCTGCTTCCCTTTCCGCAGTTCACTTCCATCACGGAGACAAAGAGCGTTGGCCACAGCCTCTACAATGCGCTCGATGTGAAGTTGCAGAAGACTTTTAGCCATGGGTTGACCGCGCTGCTGGCATACACTTGGGCGTCGAATTGGGACAATCTGTGGGGTTCGCCGGTATCCGGCTTGAACACACTCAATCCCAACCCCAGCGGGGCCGGCCCGCAGGATAATACCAACCCCAATGCGGAGTACTCGCGCGCCACCAATGATATCCCCAACCGCTTCACTGCCGCGATCACCTACGACATTCCAATTGGAAAGGGTAAGCGGATTCTGGGAAGTGCAAATCGCATCGTCGATGCAGTTGTCGGCGGATGGAAGATCAACGACGTAACGATTCTGGAAAATGGCGGTCCGCTGCCTATTGTTCAGACAGACCTCAGCACAAGCACATTTGGAACCACCGGAGTGGGAGGAGCAGTTCAGCGCCCCAATCTTATTCCCGGAGTTAGCCCGTGCCTCCATGGCAAACCGGAGAGCCGCCTTGGCGGAAGTATCGGCACTCCTTACTTGAATCTGGCGGCATTCACTCCCGCGCTTCCTTACACCTATGGCAATGCGCCGCGCACGCTGAATTGCTATGGTCCGGGATTTGAAAACTCCGACATCGCGATCAACAAGAACTTCAAGCTCCCCAGAAAACTCAACTTTGAAGTTCGCGCGGAGGCTCTCAACGCATTCAATACACCGGAGTTTGGCCAGCCGGGCATCACGCTTCCGTTCCAGAAAATCCCAGCCGGTACGGCTCCCAACTCGGCGAATATACAGTATGTTCTGCCTGCGAACAACGCCTCAACGGGCGCAATCACATCGCAGCTAGGATTCTCGCGCATCATCCAAATCGGCGGCAAGCTCTCATTCTGACCGCGTACTAACAACAGTACCCCCGGTGAAACCGAATCTGATAAAGATGAGGAAGCAGCCGGGGGAAATGTTCACAGCAAATCGGTAGGGGCAAGCAACTCGCCGATTCCAACCAGAGAGGAAGCAAAACGATGAGAACATTTCTGAAAATGGTCGGACGCGCAGCGACATTCGCAATTATTGGCGCGTCCATCGCTGTGGCGCAGTCAAACGATGCGGCGGCAGTTGATGGCCGCTGGGATGCAATTCTAACCAGTCAGGGACAGCCGATTCCATTTCGGCTTGACATCTCTGGATCAGGGCCGACATTGAAGGGCACGCTCTTCGACGGTTCCAGGCCGAACGACGGTACAAGCAGCGCAACTTTCCAAAATAACGAACTTATCCTTAATCTCGATCAATATCAGACCACGATCAAGGCAGCGCTTGCGGACGGAAAACTTACTGGAAGCGTGATCGTCACCACGCGTATCCCGGCTGCCATTGCGGCCGCTTCCAAAGCGGCAGAGGCAGAGGCGGGCGCCTCCGATGAAACAAGGTTGACGAAGGTCGAGTTTGAAGGAAGTTCCTTCGCGGCCTCTCCTTTTGAGGCCGTGCATCATGTGGATGCGGCCGTGGAAGAGCAGAAGGATGTTCCGCAGATCGGCGGTTCATGGATCATCCCGCTCAGCTCTCCTTCGGCCAAGGGCGAGAATGCATTCCGTTTTATCGTCGAGCAAAAGGGCGCCTATGTCGAGGCGTCGATTCTTCGCGTAGATGGAGATACGGGCGCTTACTCGGGAACTTACAAAGATGGGAAATGGGTGTTAAGCCACTATGATGGCGGGCGGCCCGGCGTCATCGAAGTCACAGTGGCGGAAGATGGCTCGCTGGAAATCGCTCAAAAGGGCGGTCTGGCGAGAAAGCCTGTTGTCAAGGATGTAGCGGCGAAGGACAAAACTGCCTCCAGCGATGTTGCCGGAGTGCAGGATAGCGGTCGTTATTCTCACAAGCTGATTGCCTACCGTCCTGAAGTTGAGAAGGCCAAGGGGCTTCCCGAGCCGGACGACTATACAACCCACACCAGTGTTCGCGATCCGAATGAAGTTTTCAAATTCAACTTCCCGGACGATCACGGCAAGTTGGTGTCGAATGAAGATCCGCGCTTCAAGGGCAAGGTAGTGATTGCCATGGTAACCGGAACCTGGTGCCCGAACTGCCACGATGAAGCGCAATACCTGGTCCAACTGTACGCCAAGTATCACAGCAAGGGGCTTGAGATTGTGGCTCTCGACTTCGAAGAGCCGGACCAGCAAAAGGGCTTGTCGCGCGAGCAGGCTTTCGTGAAGCACTATGGTGTGAAGTACACCTACCTGATTGCCGGCGATCGCGCCCAGGTGTGGGAGAAGATTCCATATTTCACCAATCTCAATAGCTGGCCGACGATCATCTTTATCGGGCGCGACGGAAAGGTGAAGGCGACGCATACCGGTTTCGCATCGCCTGCTAGCGGCGAATTCTATCGTCAACTGGATGTGGAATTCAGATCGACGGTCGAGAAACTGCTTGCTGACAAGGCGCCGCAGGATCTGGCGGCCGCAAGCGCCGCGCCGGGCAAGGCAGGACAATAAGCGATCTGATGCTGTGTATCCGAAGGCGTGGTTTACCCGTTGGTAAAAGAAACACCATCGGGTAAGCCGTGCCCGGATAAAGCGCATGAACAGCACTTTGCAATCGTTCAGTTAGAGAGATGAGCCGAGCATGGCCCATGGAGAGAGTGGAATGAGAAACCTGGACAAAGTTATGGTGATGGCCGTCGCATCCACGCTGTTGCTGGTTTGCGGATTTGCTTCCGATCCGGCGCAGACGCCGGGCGCTGATATCATCGTAACCTCCGCGCCAGTATACGACCCAGTGGCGGCTCTGCGCGGTGAAGAGCGCTTTCCCCTGGGCGCGCAACTGCTCATCATCCATGCGGGCAACTCCGAACCGCTGGTGACGGGCTTTGCGGCTGCCGCGGATGCGAATGTTTCCTTCGATGCGAAGACGGTTTTGTTTGCAGGCAAGCAAACCGTTGGCGATCCCTGGCAGATTTGGGAATTGAAGATTGCGGATCGCAGCGTGCGCAGAGTGAGCGCGTCCACGAGTGATGCAATCCGCCCGTTCTATCTGCCCTTTGGCCGCTTCGTCTATGCGCAGCGCACAGCCCAGGGATTTCAACTGGAAGTCGCGGGCAAGGGAGCAGCGACGGCGTTGGCGCCGATTGATGCCAATGCCGGCGCGACAGTGATCCAGATATCCTATCTCCCGGCCAGTGCAATCCCCGAGGATGTGTTATTGGACGGGCGGATTTTATTTGAAGCAGGCTTTCCGCTAGGCTTGGGCTCAACGCCCGAATTATTTCTGGTTTACTCCGACGGTTCAGGCGTGGAGTCATACCGCTGCGATCACGGAACGGGCGGGCCTCGAGGACGCTGGGGCGGACGTCAGTTGGCCTCCGGCGACGTTGTGTTTACGCACGGCACGTCCCTGGCGCGATTCACTTCGCCGCTGGCAGGCGAGGATCCGATCACCGCTCCCAATGCTGAGTATGCCGGCGACCTTGCCGAGACCCCTTCAGGAGCATGGCTTTTGAGCGCGCGAACTGCGCCTGGCGCGCACTATGAACTCAGTACTTGGAAGCCGGGAGCGAGCGCGTTGCAAAGCCTGTTGGCTGATAACAAAGCGGACATTGTGGAGCCTGCGCTGGTTGTCCCGCGCGCCAGGCCCAAGCGCCATCCTTCCGGGCTGCACGATTGGAACTATGCCAATTTGCTGTCTCTGGATGCAAGGCAATCGCGCAGAAGTAATCTTGCAGTCACTCCCAAAACCGTGCAATTGGAGGCGTTGGACGCTGACGGAAAGACGGTCGTGATGGGCAGGGCGCGGGTCGAGACGGATGGATCGTTCTTCGTGAGCGTGCCGGCCGACAAGCCCATCCATTTCGCGCTGCTCGATGATAACGGAGGCGTGCTGCGCCAGGAACACGGATGGTTCTGGATTCGCCACGGCGAGCAGCGCATCTGCGTCGGTTGCCACACTGGACCGGAACACTCTTCCGCAAATCGCGCGCCTGCCGTGCTGCTGCGCTCCACGGTCCCAACCAATCTCTCCGCGGTTTTCGTCGCGGACAACGCGCGGGGAGATGACCAATGACACTACGTTTTCTTTCGCGCATCAGCAGTGACCAGCTTCAACGGCATGGAGGAATCTACGTGAGTCGGCGCATTCAAAATCGAGCAGGCGTGGGAATAGCTTGCGTGGCCCTGACGTTTCTCTCCATTACCCTGTGGACCATCCGAGGTGTTCACGCCGCCGTGCAGCCGAATGCGAGCGTCTCTCAACACTATGTCTCTCCGCTGGAGGTTTTGCTTTCACCGGACGGCGCGCGCCTCTATGTGCTCTGCCAGCAGAGCAATGAAGTCCGCATCCTGAATGCGTCGAGCTTCGCGCTCATCAAGACGATTGCAGTGGGCCGTGTGCCGCGCGGGTTTTCTCTCTCTTCGTCCGGCAACCGGCTGTATGTAACGAACTCCTGGGACGATACACTCTCGGTCATCGACACGGTCACGCAAGCCGTGATTGCAACCTGGCCGGTGGGCGAAGAACCGTCGAGCGTGGCCGTGGACAGAGCGGGCAACCGACTGTTTGTGGCCAATCGAATCAGTAACGATGTAGCGGTGCTGAATGCTCATACCGGCAAGGAACAAAAGCGTTTGGCCGCGGGGCGTGGCGCCAGCTATCTTGCGCTCTCTCCGGACGGAGACAAGTTATACGTCACGCACGTGTATCCAAACCCGCCTGCGCTGAGGACCGGACGCGAAAACCGGACTGCTCCTGAATCGGCAATCACCGTGATCGACACGGCGCAGGCAGCAATCGTCGATCATCTCCTTCTGCATGATATTGCCGGTGTCTTTCATCTTGCTCTTTCAGCAGACGGACGCCTGGGAGTGGTTGCCGAGTTGCACCCCAAGAATCTTGTGCCGCTGGCTCATCTTGAACATGGCGGAGCGTTTGTCGATACCATTACGCTCTTCGGTGAGGATGTAGGTAAACCAGTTGAGATTCCACTGGACGAGTTGGAGCGCTACGCCTCGCTGCCTTTCGGCGTGGCCATTGCTCCGGACAAATCACGCATCTACATCACGAACGGCGGCTCGGAAATTGTGACCGTTGTCGATGTGCCGCGGCTGCTCAACTATATTCATACTCATGCGGAATTCTCTGCGCTGGATCTCTCCGCCAGCTCCAACTATGTGGTCACGCGCATTCCCGTTGGGCTGAACCCTCGCGGACTGACGTTGAGCCGCGATGGACACAAACTATTTGTCGCCAA
>CAWDQS010000159.1:0-12423 GCA_963804295.1 uncultured Acidobacteriaceae bacterium | reverse complement strand
CCACCTCGATGACCTCGGGGTCGGGGAGTACGCGGCCGGGGAGCCTCAACAGTTGAGTGACTAATTCGACAGTCATGGGCTTGGCGAATAGAAATCCCTGGCCATAGCGGCAGCCCATATCGCGCAACATACGGTATTGCTCGACGGTTTCAATCCCTTCGGCCACTACGGTCATGCCCAGCACGCGGGCCAATTCGACAATGGTGCGCACGATCTGGAGCGGTTGATCACCCTCGGACATGCGGCTGACGAAGGAGCGGTCGATCTTCAGCACATCAAAGGGAAATGAATGCAGGTTGTTCAGGGAGCTATAGCCGGTGCCAAAGTCGTCCATCAGCAGGGAGACGCCCAGCCTGCGCAGGCTGCCGAGGACACCGAGGGCGTTGTGTTTATTGGGAATCAGGCTGGACTCGGTCATCTCCAGGCCGAGTTGGCGGCTGGAGATGCCGGTCTGCACCAGAAGGGCTTCAACGTGGTCAGCCAAGCCCACACGCGTAAATTGGCGGGCGGAAAGGTTGATGCCGACCCGCAGAGAGACGTAGCTGATATCCTCCATGCACCATCTTTGAATCTGGCCGCAAGCCTCGGCAAGCACCCAATCGCCAATGGGCAGAATCAGACCGCTTTCTTCTGCCAGCGGAATGAAGTCCGAGGGCGGGATCATTCCCCGTTCGGGGTGTTTCCAGCGGATGAGCGCTTCCAGGCCGATAATTCTGCGTGTGGAGAGTTCGATCTCCGGCTGGTAATAGAGTACGAACTGCTTTTTCTCCAGGGCCTGGTGCAAGTCGGAATCGCATGGCCAGCTTTTGTTAACGATTTCAGCAGCGTGGTAAGCGCGCCGCGGCCCTTTTCGGCTCTCTCTGAAGCTCTTGCGAAGCGCGCGCAGCTCTAACTGGTTCGAGACCATGCCGGCCAGACTCTCCAGCGTGAGAAGCTCGTTCGGCGAAAATTCCTGACGCGACTTGCGGTGGAAGATGATAAGGACGCCGAGAATCATACCGTCGCCGGAGCGGATAGGAACGCCGGCATAAGAAGACATCCCGAGAAGGTTGAGGCGCGGCATGAGCGTCTCGTATTGGGGATGCCTGGAAATATCGGGGACGATTACCGGACCGTCTTCGGCGAGCATCATGTCGAAGATGGAGTTCTTGCGCGGCAGCTCGCGAACCATATGGCGCCAGCAGGATTTCATCCAGACGCGGCTCTCGTCCACAAAGGCGATGGCGGCCGAATCGGCCTGGAAGTACTCGGCAGCCAGGCGAGTGATGGCGTCATAGGCGGGCGGGGGGAGTGTCCAGAATCCCAACTGAAATCAGCGCCGCTAGCCGCGCATCCTCCTGTTGCTGGTCCTCCGTGTTGATCTCCAACTCTGCTGATGGCATCCTGACTCCTTGCCTCATTGCTCCCGCGATGGTCTGGCTCTTTCTGAAGACATCAACCCTATGTGCATCGGCTTGCCGTGCAAACAGACTTGGGCTGCCAGACTCGCACTCATTGAGTCGCGTTGATAACGATGGATCTGTCTTCGTTCAGATCTGCCGCTATGCATAATACTTTTCATATCGGAGGAGTGACCGATATTCGCGAGGTTACGTCAGAGAAGGCCAGGTGAGTACCGGACCCCCGCAACCTGTACTATTTGAGGACGGCAGGATGTTCCGTTTCCGTCCACGGTAAGATAAATTCGCCGGAGTCGTCCTGATTCTGCTGCTCGACGCCAACGGCAAAGTGGCCGCCGCGTTCGATGGGCATATCGAAAAATGCGCCGCATGGAATGCCTCCATCCGACAGAATACCGAAAAAAATGAGTATTGTGCGGATTCCATGCATTGTCTTTTGCCATCATTGCCGGCAACCCCGTTAGAATCAACTCCAGTGGCTCAATCGCCTCCAACCCAATCCTCTGTGCCACCGTCCAAATGGACGCGCGGCCTGGGGTTGCTGCGCCCTTCGCACGCGCACACGGCCTTTACGGCAACCCTGGTGCTGATGGCCTCCACCTTTCTGTCGCGCATCATCGGCCTGGTGCGGATCAAATACATCGCTTGGCTCTTCGGCCGCGGCATGGAAGCCGACGCCTTCAACGCCGCGTTTGTGCTGCCGGACATGATTTCGTATTTTTTGGTCGGCGGCGCGGCATCCATCACCTTTGTCACCATCCTCACGCGCTATCGTGAAACCGGGCGCGATGAGGAGGGGCAGCGCTCGCTCTCGGTGATTCTAACCACCATGTACCTGGTGCTGGGCAGCGCCTTGGTGCTGGCAGAAATCTTTGCCCCATGGTATGTCCACCGTATGTTTCCCGGCTTCGACGCGCAAAAAGTGGCGATGTGTGTGCGGCTGACGCGCATTGTGCTGCCCGCGCAGTTGTTTTTCTTTGCCGGAGGAATCTTTGGCGCTGTACTCTTGGCGCGCAAGCAGTTCAGCGTGCAGGCCATCACGCCGTTGATCTACAACCTGGGCACGATCGTAGGCGGACTGTTTCTGGTGCATCAACTGGGCGTTTCTTCGCTGGCTATCGGCACGCTGGCGGGAGCGTTTCTGGGGCCGTTTCTGTTGAACGCGGTCTTCGCCCGGCGGGCGGGCACGCGCTACCAGCCAATTCTCGATTGGCGCGACCCCGGATTGCGCGAGTGGGTGCGGCTCTCGCTGCCGCTGATGGTCGGAGTTTCACTGGTGACCGCCGATAACTGGATCATCGCCTACTTCGCTTCCCGGACCAACGGCGCCATCACGCTGATGACCTACGCCAAGCAGCTCTTCTCCGCGCCCATGGCCATTCTCGCCCAGGCGGCTGGCGCGGCCTCTATGCCTTTTTTCGCCAGCCTGTGGAGCAAGCAGCGCCACTATGAATTTGCCGTGGGCGTTGCAGACTCCGTCTCGCGGGTAACCTCCCTGGGACTGCTGGCGGCTTCGGCCATGATTGCCTTGGCCGCGCCGCTGGTGGAACTGCTCTATATGGGCGGAAAATTTTCTCTCAGTGATGCGCGGGAGTGCGCCGGCTATTTCGCGATCTTCTCCATCAGCTTATTTCTGTGGTCGGCGCAGGCAATTTATTCGCGGGCTTTTTATGCCGCCAGGAACACCTTCCTTCCCATGGTCGCAGGAACTGTCGTGACGCTGATTTCTCTGCCCATCTACTACACGCTTTACCACGGGTACGGAGCTATCGGTCTGGCCGTCGCCTCCGATCTTGGCATTGCCTTGCAGGCTGTGGTCCTGGCCGTGCTGCTGCACCGGCAGCGCATGGTCTCGCTGGCCAGCCTGGATTACACGGAGATGGGCCGCTGCCTGCTGGCCGCCGTGATGAGCGGAGCGGGGGTTGGGTTTTTGTTCTGGTGGCTGGGCGGCATGGCGTTCAGGGCGATGCCGGGCCATGTTTACTGGATTGACTTCGCGGGGCTGCTGATCGGTACGGCGCTGTGGGTGGCACTTGCCAAATGGGTGCTGGAAATGGCCGGATCAGCGCTGCCCAGAGTGGCGATGCGGCGGCTGGGGATGGAATAGGGCGATTCCCATTCATATCCGGTTCATGTTTTCCTATCTATATCATTATATGTTACTTAGTAAACATATAATTCGGTTCATTTCCATCTCTTTTTTGATTATTTGCTTCAATGACCTACCGCTTGGCGCTCGAAAGGGTTGGACTGGCGCCATCCGCATGAAGACACAAACACCCCTGCTCCTGCAGGGGCGATGTGTTGGAGCCGGAGTTGAAACGCAGCTACTGTTGGGCCGGTTTGGAAGGATCAGGAGAGACTGAGGCCGTAGCAGCGCCAAATGGCTTGGCTTCGGCTGCCGGCTTGGCTTCGGGTTTCTTGATGTCGATGCCGCCTTTGAAGAATGCGCCATCTTCGATGCTGATGCGCGCCGCAGTCACGTTGCCAGTCAAAGCTCCCTCGGCGCGGATGTCCACCCGGTCGGAGGCGGCGACATCGCCGCGCACCTTGCCCATGATGACGATTTCGCGCGCGGTGATGTTGGAGGCCACCTGGCCGTTGCGGCCGACTGTGACACGATTGCCGGGAAGGGAGATGGTGCCTTCGACTTTGCCGTCTATAAACAACGATTCCGTGCCTGTGATCTCACCTTTGATGAACAGGGCTTTGCCGATGGTAGCCTGGTCGCCGGCCGTGGCTGGAGCACGATTGGGGTAATCAGCGGATGAAGCGGGCGCTGCTGCGCGCGAGGGTTCAGGGGTAAAGCTGGGGGTTGTCGGTCCGGATTGGCTGGGTTTCCACATAGCGCTCACAATGAATCCTTTTCTGTCCTGGGGGGACGGAGCATATTAAAGCAGGGGCCATTGCCGCGGACCCCCAAAAATCTGAGTGAATCTGTGGGCTGCCAGTACGTTTCGCCTGGGACAACCCACGCGCGGCTACAACATCATGTTATCCCTTCGCGGCCAGCCGGGAGTGTTGCATTCGGATTATTTTATGAGTATGCGCTGTACTCTTGAGCTATGACCGATAAGGAACTGGTGGCGCGAATTGCCCGCTCAGCCGGCGGCAAGGCCGGATACAAGCAATTGGTGCGCGAACTGAGCCTGGGCGGCGGCCGGGAGCGGCGGCTGCTCCTGGAGCAACTGGCGCGGCTGACCGCTCGCGGCACGCTGGCCAAGCTGGATAAAGAGCACTGGAGCATCCCCAAGCCACTCGGCGGGCGGGACAATCTGGCCGCCGGGCGGCTGGACCTGCACCACGACGGCTACGGCTTCGTCCGGCCCAACGCACGCCAGGCTTCCTTGCGTGGGGTTGAAGAAGATATCTTCATTCCTCCCAACGAGATCAACAGCGCCATGCAGGGCGACCAGGTGCTGGTGGAAGTGGAGCCGCCAAAGGCCGATGGGCGACGGATGGGCCGCATTGTGCGCGTGTTGGAGAGGCGCAACCCCACCGTGGTCGGCGTCTTTCACTATGCGAGGTCCGAGCGGGCCGCTGGGCATACGGTTGTTCCCTTTGACGAGCGGATGACGCAGCACATTTTGATTCCATTCGGAGAGGAGTTGCAAGCGGGCCATGAGTCGGCCACGCCGCATCGGGTGTTGGGCGACGATGCTGCTGCGGCCACAATTCACGAAAACCTGGAGGGGCTGGTGGTGGATGTCGAGATCACCGGTTGGCCCACGCCGACGAGGCCGCCCATTGGCCGCGTTATCGAAGTTCTGGGTGATCCAGATGATTTTGGCGTGGACGTGGAGATGATCATCCGCAAGCACCAGTTGCCGCGGGTCTTCCCGGACAACGTGCTGGCCGAGGCGCGCGCTGTGGCCCATCTCGACCTCTCCGAGGTTTCGTGTCGTCGAGATTTTCGCGGCCTGCCCATCGTTACCATCGACGGCGAGACGGCTCGTGATTTTGATGATGCGGTGCTGGTGTCGGACCGCTCCGACGGCGGTTACGAGCTGCAAGTTCACATCGCCGATGTGGCCGAGTATGTGCGCGCCGGCACGGATCTGGACCTGGAGGCGCGTCTGCGGGGAACCAGCGTTTACTTTCCCGATCGCGCCATTCCCATGCTGCCGCAGGAGCTTTCCACAGGCATTTGCAGCCTGCGTCCCGGCGAAGACCGGCTGGTCCTGTGTTGCATCATGCAACTTGATCCAACCGGGCGCATCAAGAGCTATGAAATTGTTGAAGGCGTGATCCGCTCGGCGGCGCGCATGACCTACACCGATGTTGCCAAGATCCTCGACCAAGAGGGGGAAGCGCGGGAGCGCACCCGCGCCCGTTACACCAGCCTAGTCCAAGATTTCGAGCGGATGCACAAGCTGGCGGTCCTGATGAACAAGCGGCGCGTGCAGCGGGGCTCGATCGACTTCGATCTGCCCGAGCCGGTGATTGAGTTCGACGAACTGGGGCAAATGAGCGGCGTCACCAAATCCGAGCGCACCTGGGCCAACCGACTGATCGAGGAATTCATGCTGGCGGCCAACGAGTGCGTCGCCACCTGGTTGGAAGATCTGGGCGTGTCCTCGATTTATCGGATACATGAAAAACCGGAGCCGCGCCGCGTGGTACAGTTTGAGGAACTGGCTGCCAGCTTCGGCTACACGCTCGGGCTGGGCGCGCTGCCGGTCCGTCGCATACAAATGAAAAGTGACCGCCGCGACGCACTCCGCACCGGTCGCAGCGTCCGCACCCATGAAGTAGCGGAAGACATTCCCGTCACGCCGCGCATGTACCAGAAGCTGGCCGCCCGCATCGAGGGCAAGCCGGAGGAGCGGATTCTGAGCTATCTGATGCTGCGCTCGCTCAAGCAGGCGCGCTATTCGGAGATCAACGAAGGCCATTTTGCGCTGGCCGCGCCTACTTACACGCACTTTACCTCGCCGATTCGCCGCTATCCCGATCTGATTGTTCACCGCATCGTGAAGGCGCTGCTCCGTGAGGATGTGTGCGGCGAGGGAGTGGTGGCCGAGGGGCGGCACAGCTCGCCGTGGACGCATCCAAATGAGGGGCTACCAACAAACCGGGTGCCTCAGGTCTCGCGTTTGAGACCTGGGAATTCCATCGAGCCGCCCATCCCCGAAGCAGAGCTGGCGCAGATTGCCGAGGAAACCAGCCTGACCGAGCGGCGCGCGGCCGAGGCAGAGCGCGAGCTGGTGGAGTGGAAGAAGGTGCGCTTCATGCAGGACCGCGTGGGCGAGGAGTTTGCCGCGTTGGTGCTGAACCCCGCGAAATACGGACTCTTTGTCGAGCTGACAGACCTCTTTGTCGAGGGGCTGGTGCCTATCGATTCGCTCGTTGGCGACCGCTACACTTGGCGCGAGAACACGCACGAGATCATCGGCGAGCGCACCGGACGACGCTTCCGCGCCGGCGACCGCGTGCACGTGATTCTGGACCGCATCCTGGCGGCGGAACGCAAGCTGCAGTTCTCGATGGTGGAAGAGGGCATTCCGCTTACCGGCAAGAAAGCCGCCAAGTCGCCGCCCAGGCCAAAGAAGAGCAAGCGCAAGGACGCGTCAACTCCAGCTTCCAGGAATAGGAAGAAATTCGGCAAGAAGGGCAAGCGCCGTTGAAGCCAGTTAGCTCCAACGGCGCGTTGAATGTGATTCTAAAGCTGTGGAAATTGCCGAATGTATCAGGCGCCGGCCTGTTTCTCAGCCAGATTACCGATAAACGGCAGCTTGAAGCGCTCGCCCTTCAAAGCCTTGAGAAGGACAATGATCCAAATAATCAGGAACGCAAGCATTGCAAACGGAAGGATAATCCATCCGATAATCGGAATCACCGTGAGCACGATGTCAACCGCGAAAATTGCGATGCCCAGGAAGATCGACTGCCAGGAGTGGAATTTGATGTAGGAGTTCTTGTTATAGGGCTCGACGATCAGGAAGATGATCGCCGGAATAAAGGTGACATAGGCCAGTGCGCCGGCTGCATTGTCAGAGAGGCCAGACTGATTTGGTTCGGGCACGGTAGCTCCTTTGGGATAGAAATCGAACGTCTGTATGTCGTTAGCTCTTGGCCTGTTTTTCAGCAAAATCGCTGATGACCGGAATTTTGAACATCTGGCCGTTGAAAGTCTTGATCAAGACGATGAGCCAGAGGATAAAGAAGCCCAGGCCAACCAGCAATCCCACGAGGCCGAAGATCATGCCGAGGAATGGTATGTGGCCGAGAATGGTCAGAGCAATTTGAACAACTACGTAGGCAATGGTCAAAAAGATCGATTGCCAGGAGTGAAAGCGAATCAGAGGCTTCTGATTGTACGGTGCGGTCACCAGGAAGATAATCGCCGGGATAAAAGTGATGTAGGCGAGGCCGGAAGCGGCATTGTCTGTAAGGCCAGTTTGCGGAGTTTCTTCGGGCATGGTAGCTCCTTTGGGATTGGACCCAATTTGTGGAATTTGTTGCTCCACACCTCATCTGGACCAGGCAAACCCAGGGAAATCCAGTAGACTCTTGTGCCGAGGCGTGGCTTTAAGACGAGTCTAGGTAAACCGCCCGCACAGGCAGTTGTCAAGCAGAATCTACGCTGGACACACAGAACAGGCTCACTGGCAGGTCGCAGGCCCACTGATTTCTTCTGGATTGTTTCCTGTAGCGAAGAAATATCCAAGCACAAGAAGCGAATGCAGAAACAGCCTCCGCACAGAGGCCGTTTCTGCTTCAGCGGCAGGGGAAGCCGGCTATCTGTTGGCTTGTTTTTCTGCTAAATCGCCCAGGATGGGAAGTTTGATGTGCTTGCCGTTAAAAGCGCTGACAAAGACGAATATCCAGACGACGAAGATGGCCAGGCCCACCAGTTGCAAGACCGTAAAGGTCAGAAATACGGCGGACGGTACCAGATTCTGCACCACACCGACAAGAATGTCGATCGCCGCCCAGGCAACGAAAAAGAAGATCGACTGCCAGGCATGGAAGCGAACATACGAGCTGTTTTTGAAGGGCGCGGCAATCAGGAAGACGATTGCAGGAATAAGGGTAATGTATGCAATGCCGCCGGCTGCGTTGTCTGAGAGGCCGGAGGGATTCGAATCGGACATGATGGCTCCTTCGGGGCGAGGCTGCTCAGCCGGGTAGTCAATTAGAGAACCCGATAGAGCGCCAATGAGATTGTCCCCTGCCGTGAGTGAATCAGGCCGGTCAGAATTGCTCAATTAATTGTGAATCGTTGTTGCGGACGTTTCCCACGCGGCTACTGACCGGCCAGGCGCGCATTTTTTCTGCCGGGAAGGGGCGAAGCAGCTCCACGGGCGGTTTTGCCGGGGCGCCTGGTGCAAGCCATCGGGCATAGTCGCCCGGCTCCAAAATTACCGGCATGCGGTTGTGGATGGGCTTCATGATTTCATTGGCTCCGATGGTGAGGATGGTGAAGGTTTCCAGCGGCGGTCCTTCCGGCGGCTGCCAGCTCTCCCATAGTCCGGCAAAGGCGCAGGGTTCGCCGGAGTTGAGAGCAATCGCGAAGGGCTGCTTGGTTTTGGCGTCAATCTTTTGCCATTCGTAAAAGCCGTCGGCGGGCACCAGGCAGCGGCGATTCTTCAAGGCCTCGCGGAAGGCGGGCTTGCGGGCGGCATCCTCGGCGCGGGCGTTGAAGGTGGAGTAGCCCAGCTTGGCGTCTTTGGCCCAGTAGGGCACCAGCCCCCAGCGCCGCAAGGCAAACTCCCGTCTGCCGCTGCCGGGATTGAGCCGCACCACGGGCTGAACGCTCTGCGGGGCGATGTTGTAGCTGGACGCAAAAAAGGGAATCCCCGCCGTCTCTACGTCGAACCAACCGGCAATTTCCTCAACAGTGGAATTACGCATGAATCGGCAGCACATACCCGCACAGGATAATCCGCGCCGGGCGTTAAGGCCAGCCGGAAGCCGACGCGCCATAGCATTTTCGGATTTGTTGTTTACCGGAAGCACGATGTTATGTGGCTTTTTCCTCAAGAAAAAGCCACCTTTCACTGCTCTCAAAAAGACTACATGATTCCGAAAATGCTCTAATCCAATACAATAGGGAAAGGAGCATGACTGATGGCACACATGGTGTTTTGCGTTCGCTACAAGAAGGAGATGGAGGGCCTGGATGAGCCGCCCTTTGACTCCGAGTTCGGCCAGAAGATTTACAAGAATGTTTCCCAGGCGGCGTGGGGCGAGTGGGTAGACCGTCAGAAGATGCTGTTGAACGAGTACCGCTTGCAGCCCTGGACCACGCAGGCGCAGAACTTCCTGGTCGAGCAGATGGAGCAGTTCTTCTTCGGCGAGGGACTGGGTATGCCCGAGCAGTTTGTTCCGCCGGCGCAGTAAAATGCAGGGAATAGGGAATAGAGAACAGAAATTGCCGCTAGCCGGTCTGATTCTCTGGCGAATCACAGGACAAATCTTAGTCCGGCACAAGCGCGCAGGCCCGCCCTCGTGTAAACTAAGGACGACCCCAAAAGCCGGCTCCAGCGCGAGCCGGCTCGATTGTGTCGGGACGTGGCTCAGCCTGGTAGAGCACTCGCTTGGGGTGCGAGGGGTCGGCAGTTCAAATCTGCCCGTCCCGACCATTAAATTATTAATTTTCAGCGATTTATGCCGACGTTCCTCGTCGGCATTTTTCATTTACTTCTCCAACTGTGCCGTGATTGTGACGTTATCCAGCGCGGCGACGGCTTCCGCAAGGCTTCACAGAGTTTTCTTTACAGGAAACAAACTCATTGCTCTTCCCCATGTTCCTCAAGCCATTGCCGGTGAAGTTCTGGATAGCTGACGCTGTTCGAGAGATTTCCTGAAAGCCTGCCGATGTTCGCATAGGTGACGCCTGACCGCGCAGCCGCCACCCCATCCACCTCTGGGCGATCGCCAATATAGAGTGCTTGATGCGGGGCGACTCCTAACCGGCTCAATGCTAGAAGAATCCCCGCGGGGGACGGCTTGAAAACTTGAACATCCTTGTCTTGAGCAGTAATCACAACCTGGAAATAATGGTCTAGTCCCATGGCACGAAGCTTATCCCTGGCTGGATAGTCAGATACGACCGCGAGAGCGATTCGGTGCTGCTGCAAATAGTCAAGAAACTCCGCCAAGCCTGTATACACGCATGATGCAAGCAGCGACAATGGCTGTTCTTCCATCCATGTATGCACGATTTCTTGCACAAGCTCAATCGGGTATCCGCACATGCGACTTGCAGACTGAATTTGCGCTGTACCGAGATCCTGCACACACTTTTGCCCGCGCAGTTGTTCTTGGGCGCGCCGATAAGCACGCAAGCACGCGATCGTTTGCTTCGCGCTGTAAGGCCTTCGAAGCATAGCTCCCGCAAGCCGGCACGCGATACGAATACGAAGCCGCCGTTGATCGTAAAGAGTGCCATCCAGATCAAAGAGAACAGCCCGTTTATTAGCAGCAAGTGATTGACTCATTGATTCTGAACCGGACTCTGGCATAATGTCTCTTTCGTTGGCGTTGCCAACTCAAGGACTCCGCTATCAAGATCTCCAATGGTCGTTATCTGGAAATGCTCGGCGGCGCGCTCTTGTAATATCCAGTCTTGAGTGGAAGACATATTAGCCCAAATAATTTGAGGCTCGACACACGACCGGATAGAATTGTAACTCACAATTTGCAGGTTAGTGAGTTTCTGAAGGTTCTCGGCGGTGCGATCTTGAACGTCCGTACCCGCCCATCGCACACCTTGCACTTTATCCTCGGCGAACCATATACGCTTCGCAAGGTTGGGAGGAACATAATATGCGAGCACAAGAAAATCAGAGAGAGTGCCCACAAAGATCTTGGTTCGCGAGTCTGAGATGGAAGGGGGAAGAGCGAGAGTCTGGAGCAAGCGGTGATGGATAATATTCGCACTCGCAATATGCACTGACTGTAATACAGAATATCCCACCAATACAGTAATAAGGCAAATAAATACTAGATTACGGCGAATGATGCGTCTAAGCAGGCCAGCGGTGATTGCACAAACACCAATAGCAGCTTCTATTGTATAACGTGCTTCAAAAACGCCGCTTGTCAGAAGAGACAAGAATGCTCCTGCAACGGGAAGAGCTGCAAACACAATGAAAGCGAGCTCCTCATCCGTTAATCTGTGATTTGGTCGATCTCGCCAATCCCGTATTGTGCTTCGCATACCAACGGCGACTAATACTACCGGAATTGCAATGATGAGCATCTGCGGGAAGCTTTTATTTTTTAATAATATGAGTACATAGGCATCATATATTGCATGAACAATATCAAGTATTCTCCAGGAAAGTCTTGTGTAATAGTGAGCGCGGAATTGACCGGCAGCATGCAGAAATGGCAGCCATGTCAGTATAGCTGTGCTGCCGGCTAAAACGGCAAAAATAACCGGAAAGTCAAACTTTTTGTACCGTACAGTTCTAATACATTCCAGAAGTAACAGCGCGGCGGGAATGAGCAGCGCAAAGTAATGGCATTCAAGGCAGGTAAAAACCGCTCCAGCAAGGCACATGAGCGGTATTATCCTATTGTTCTGCCTGATAGCGCTTTGCCATGCCGTCAAGGCGGCTGCCGAAAATCCAAGCAATAATCCATAAGGTCTGGCCGCATACGCATAATATATCGAATATGTAGTCAGGAGCATCGCCATCGCCAAAATACCAGCACGGGCAGAATAAACACGACGCACAGAAACGCAGACGCACACCATCATCAACAAAAAGCCAATGGCGGCTGGCAGGCGCACTGCTATAGCATTCGCCCCGAATAATGAAATTGAAAGGTGGGCAAGCAAAGGATATCCGAGCGGGTCAAGCGCGACTGGATAACTGGCTTGAATATGCAGCAGGTCGCCAATACTGGCAACCCTGGCCGTATACAAAGTAAAGAACTCATCCACCCACATCAGATTATAGGTTAAATTAATGCCTACAGAAATTATGGCCAGCGCAAAGACTATGACAATGAGGAGACGAATCCAGTTTGGCTCAGCAGCATCATTCGCCTTGTGAGGTAAACACGA
>CAWDQS010000158.1:0-3042 GCA_963804295.1 uncultured Acidobacteriaceae bacterium | reverse complement strand
ACGGCGGTAGGATAATCCGGATAAGGAACCGGAATGTAATTGATCGACAGATCCTTGGCTGGCTTGCCGAAACCCGTCCCGGTGTTGGCTGCATCGCCATCTCTGTCAATCAGAAACCTCGGCACCACTGGCTCTGATTTCGACGGCGGAGCGTTAGGGTTTAGCAGATCCTGATCGCGGATAATAAACACCCGCTCCGGCAATACCCGCAGCGGCTTTCTTAACCCGCTCCACCCCCTCTACAATCAACGCGCCGGATGCGCCACCCAACATAGGCGTCTTGGCAAATCCATGAATATGCGGGTGATACCAGTACAGTCCAGGCGGCTCATCTTCCGGAATGCGAAACCTATATTCAAACGGAGGGTCGCCTGGCTGAATCGATGTCTTCAGCACCTCGTCCTGGTGACAGACCGGCGGAATCGTCGATCCGTGAAAGTGCAGATTGGTTGAAACCGCACTCATCTTGCCGGCCCGCAGCCGGGATCGTCCCTCTTCTCCATGTGCGTCATCGAATGAATCTGGGCCGTTGTCCCGCCGCTGTTTTTTTTAGATCGCTCAGCGCATTTTTCGGGTGGAGAATTACCAGATCACCGGGACTCACCCGCAGGTTCGGCGATTCCCGTCCCGCCGCATCGGTATAACAGTCGCGAATCGTGCCATCAGGGTTTGCTGCATTATTGGCGGTCAGCTCCGCCTCCAGAATGCCGTTGCGGCTGCGCAGATCTTCCGGCTCAGCGACTACGCCGCCAACCTCCGGACGCGGGCAGACCTCGCGCGCCGGTTGCGCATTCAATAATTGGCTGGAAACTACGCTCAAATAAAGAAATACTCTCGGGAGGGTGGTTTTTCGCATAGGAGAGGATGCTCATAAACCCGCCTGGAACTGGATTCCCTTGGCGAAATCCTGACCCAGGCCACTTTTGTATAGTTATCGCTTCTCCGATGAATATGGCGTAAAAAGCAGAATCAATCTTCCGCCGATTTTATCTGCAGCGGTCAACGCCGGATGGCTACCCTTTCCACGCCGCTCTTGCACCGCGCCGAGCCGAGACAAAGCCCATCTGTCGAGATGCCGCGTACGCATTGCAGCAGTTGATTCGCAATCGCCGGCAGCTTGTGCGCCGTTACTCGGAACGAGGGACGGAGATGCTGACCGCGGCGACGGGTAGCCTCTGCGCATCGAGCACTGGAACCGCAATACAGCGCAGCCCGTCTTCCAGTTCCTCATCATCCACGGCATAACCGCGCCGCTTCGTCTTCTCTATCTCCGCGCGCAGCGCCTCGGCCGTCGCAATGGTGCGATGCGTGAAGCGCTCAAAGCGGGTTCGGTGGATCACGTCGTTGATCCGCTCTTCGGGCAGAAATGCCAGAATCGCCTTGCCCACCGAGGTGCAATGCACCGGATTGCTGGCTCCGATCCCTCGTGATCATGCGCACTGAGCGCGCCGGCTCTATCTTGTCGATATAGATCACCCGCGCCGCTTCCAGTACGCACAGGTGCGCCGTTTCTTCGGTTTCGGCTACCAGCCGCCGTAGATGTGGCTGCGCCCGCTCCCGCAGATCATATTGCTCAATCGCCCGGTTGCCAAAGTCAAAAAGGCGCAGTCCCAGCCGGAATTTGCCCGTGCCAGTCCGTTCCACCATCCGATGCCGCTCCAGCACCATCAGAAAGCGGTGGGCGGTGCTCTTATGTAACGCCAGCGCCGAAGCCACCTGCGCTAGCCCCAGTGGAGTCTCGCTCTCACCTAGCAGGTCTAGAACGGCAAAGGCCCGGTCCAGCGCCTGTACTTTATAAGTGCCTTGCGGGGTTCGTCTCGCACTATGGTCCTCGATTCCGCTTTATGGATACTAAGTGTCCCGTATCGTAGGACTCCTGTCAAGTTCCGATCCGGCAGTCTCCCAACTAAAGCCATTCCGGGAGCAGGCCGTCTAAAATCCTCAGTTCAGCCGGCAAATCTCATAGACTTATCCACGCCAATCTGTTTCAACTTTATTCAGTAGCCGAATAATTTATTCAGCCGCCGATCTATGTAAAACGCGCAGGGGCCGGGATGACTATCGAGACACCAAAAGACGGCGCGCTGAACCTTCCCTGGGCCTATTTCCGCCTCCGCCCCTTTCCGCAAGTCGCGATTCGCGTCATGCAGTTGGCCAATCGAGACGAAGTGCCGTTGCATAAGCTCAGCGGCCTCATCGGTACCGATCCTGCCTTCTCCAGTGAAGTGCTCACCATAGCCAATTCGGCGCTTTATTCTCCGCGCGTCCCCGCCACCAGCATTCTGCAGGCCGTAGCGCGTCTTGGCACTCGTTGCATTCAGGGAATCTGCATCACTGTTGGTGTCCGCACGTATCTCGGCAAAACCATGAGCACACCGGCCATGCAGGCCATCTGGCGGCACAATCTCGCCTGCGCCCTTATCTCCGAGCAAATCGCGCTCGTCAGTTGCATGGATAAGGATATGGCGTATACCGCCGGTGTTGTGCACGACATCGGCCGCCTCGCACTCGCCGCCATCCGGCCCAATGAGTACCTCACGCTCCTCGATCAGCACAACGGACCTTCAGCCAGCATCCTCCCCGTCGAGCGCGAACTCTTCGGATGCGACCATTGCGAGGCCGGCAAGCAGCTCATCGGCGATTGGATGCTCCCTCACGAATTTGAGGAGATCGTCAGCCGGCACCACATCCCCGGCCACAAGGGCGGCACATGGACCATGTCCGATGTAGTCGATCTCAGTTGCCAGGCTCGCTGACACCTCCGGCTTCGCCGCCTTCGCCGGCTGCGAGGCCATCCCTTATCCAGAACTCATTGAGGAACTCCCGGCACCGCAGCGCTCTGTTTTCCATCCCAACGTCGAGAGCCTTTCACAAGACATTCTGGCCAAAATCCACGCCGTTGAGGCAGTCTGAGCGGCTTCAATTGACCGGTTAGAACCGTACCTATCAGTTCTTCACGACTTTTTCGCATGCTTCGAACGTGAGATCCGTTGCAGATGATTCAGTCCGTTCTCGCCAGTGGTCGAAGAGCCGGCCATAGCT
>CAWDQS010000157.1:0-15396 GCA_963804295.1 uncultured Acidobacteriaceae bacterium | reverse complement strand
GGCGAGACGGAGCCGGAGTTTGAAGACACTCTGGCGTTTTTGAAGGCGACTGCGTTTGACAGCGTCTATGTTCATTATTACTGTGATATGCCGAATACCGAGTCTTCCAGGCTGCCAGACAAGACGAGCAAGGCCGTGATGATGGACCGCCTCGGCAAGATCAGCCGCTCGGAGATTTGTTACAATGCCGCAAAGACCCTTGTGGAGTGGGAAAGCACCATGGCAATCTCATGAGCTTACACTCCGTAAGTGTGTCGCACCCGGCATATTAAATCGTTCTTGAAGAAGTTTACAATGCCACGATTTTCAGGAAGTCCAATGAACCATTTTCATATGATCGACAATACATGTTATCGGCGGCGCGAAGAGAGCTCCATGGTTCGGAGTTTCTTCTTGACGAACGGCTGGACCGAGGCGACGCAATTGGAAGGAGCTGACGCGGTCGTCTATTTCGCTTGTTCGGGCCTGCGGTTTCTCGCCGATGAGAAGATGAGTGAAATCGAGGAGATCAGTTCCAGAATGAAGGAGGGCGCCGACCTGATTGTCGGCGGTTGCCTGCCAGGTATGGAACATGACCGGCTGCGGCACCGTTTTACGGGACGGATTATTACGCCAACTAATTTTTCCGCATTGAACGCGCTTTCCGGCGTTACGACTCCGATTGAGGCCATGCCAAGGATATGGGGCCAGGAGGCGGCCTGCCGTCAGTTGACCAAGCCTCCATTCCGCGCCGCTCTGCGCATGGCTGCGGACGACGTTGCATTGCGTTTTCTTCGATTCGCAATCGAGCGCAGGCCGGCAAAGCGATTGAAAGGCCTGGCGCTGCGGTTACAGCGGCGCAACACAGCTTCCTTCTCCATTGCTGCCGGCTCCTCGAGGAGATGCGCCTACTGCGCGAAGCCCTTTGCCAGCGGCCAGGTGCGCAGCAAGCCGATCAATGCAGTCGTACAGAATATCGTCAAAGGAGTGCAGCTTGGCTATAGAGCCTTTGATTTATACGCCGACTCCATCGGGACTTACGGCTATGATCAGAACGTCAACCTTGGAAATCTGCTGGCGGAGATTCTGGCCATCAGGATGCGCTTCAGCATCGGCCTGTTCGACGTTCATCCTCAAGACTTCATGCGGTATTTTGATCTTATCAAGGCTCTGTGCGATGCGCGTAAGCTGCATTACATATACGTGGCTGTGCAGTCTGGAAATGAGCGAGTGCTGAAGTCGATGAAGCGGCCATGCAACGTGCATAATCTGGCTGATAAGTTGGTTGAGATCAGGCGATACAACCATGTATTTATGCAATCAGGAGTCATCGCCGGTTTCCCAGGCGAAAGCGATGAGGAATTTGAGGACACGCTTCGCCTTTTAAGACAGGTCGATTTCGATAACGTCTACGTCCACTATTATTGCGATATGCCGAATACCGAGGCGTCGTCCATGACCAACAAGGTGGATAAGGCTGCCATGCTTCGCCGGCTTGACAAGGTCAAGAGTGCCGGTATCAATCACAATCTTGCCGCTACTCAGCGCGAGTGGGATAGCAATCTAGCGCTGCCTGTCTTGCAAGACTGAATCCAAGAATAGCCGGAAGACCTGTGCCGGTAAAGCAGCTTACTCAAGTCTGGCTCGTAATCAGTTATTTGGAGTGGAAGCCGTGAGATCATTCATTTTCGTCAATCAATCATGCTATCGACGCCAAGAAGAGATTGCCATGGTGAGGAGGTTTCTATTCGTCAACGGCTATTCAGAGGTATCCAATCTGGCGCAGACGGACATGGTTATCTTCTTTACTTGCGCCTTCTGCAAGAGCAGGATAGCCGATATGTTGCAGGAAATCGGGCGTATCCGCTCCGTAATGAAAGCAGATTGCGAATTGATTGTGGGCAGTTGCCTTCCAGAGACGGGAAAGGAAGACCTCGGTGCTATCTTTGACGGAAAGACGATCTCTCCCACAGATTTCAGCGCGCTCAATCTTCTTCCGGGAATTACTGTGAGAATCGAGGAGATGGAGGGTTTGTATGGAAAGGAGGGAGCTTGCTCTCCACAAATAACATCGTCTGGAAAGGGTGGGGAACTGCCTGAAGTACCGCTTGTAGGCGTCGCGACGCGGCTGCCTGGAGACAACCGTCTTGGCCTATTTATCGCCTCCGGCTGCCTGCGCAAGTGCTCCTACTGCGCAATTCGATTTGCGACGGGAAAGCTGCGCAGCAAACCACTAGAGACTGTAACTAAGAGTCTTTCGGCCGGGTTGGAAAAGGGATACCGCAGGTTCGAGATATATGCAGATTCTCTTGGAGACTACGGGTTGGACATCGGTACTAATCTGGGCGAATTGCTCGACTGGTTGTTAAATCATGATAGAGACTTCACGATAGGCATTTATGATCTTCATCCGCAAGCGTTTCTAAAGTATTTCGATGCAGTCATAGCTTTATGCAAGGCAGGCAAGGTTCACTACCTATACGTGCCGCTGCAATCGGGAAACGCTCGAATTCTGAGGTTAATGAATCGTCCCTGCAATCTGGAGGCGCTGCGGGAAAAGCTGAATGCAGTTCGGCAGCAAAGCAGTGTATTCCTTCAAACTGGTGTGATAGTCGGCTTCCCAAGTGAAACAGATGAAGATTTCGCCGACACAGTGGCTTTTCTGCAAGCAATTCAGTTCAGTGATGTGTATGTGCACTTTTACAGCGATATGCCGAATACTGAGTCATCGAATATGTCCAACAAGGTTGACAGGGGTTGTATGCTGAGGCGTCTCTGTCAACTGGAAGCCGCGAATATCCAATTTGACAGCGGCAAAACCCGTCACGAGTGGTCGAGTATTCCGGTCATTGACTGATCTTATGCTTCGCAGCTCTGGAATAGTGTGCCTCGCCATTATGTCATCTGGTCGGCACGAGAAGTAGATTC
Organism: uncultured Acidobacteriaceae bacterium; assembly: GCA_963804295.1. Classification (GTDB taxonomy): domain Bacteria; phylum Acidobacteriota; class Terriglobia; order Terriglobales; family Acidobacteriaceae; genus Telmatobacter. Next base: position 12,489 of record CAWDQS010000157.1, on the reverse strand, counting down.
AGATCTGCAACTTACTTCTTTTCAGTTAACGAGTCATCCTCTGTGCGGGGATAAGTCACCATACTTTAATACAGCAGGTATTTAGCCCGGATCGGCTTGAACTGTTCAATCGCCTCGACCCAATCCATCCATACACGGCGCGGATCTTGCCCGGCGCTGATTGCATCCATCGTGGCTTTGTTAAGCATCATGTTATCAAGATTATTCATCTCGAACTGCTTCGGATAAAGAGAGTGGAGCGCGGACGCTATCTCGATGCCAAGTTCCGGCGCGTCGAGCACATTCCTGTCGGTGACAAAGATGCTCACGCCGCCGCATTTCTGCTTTGCATAGACGCTGGCGCTGGGCGTGAACTCCGCTGGCGCAAAGTGAACACCGCTAATGGCCCGTGCATTCAGGTAGGCGGCCAGTTCCTGGGATTGAATCCACGGAGTGCCCAGTAGTTCGAAAGGTGTATCGGTGCCGCGCCCCAGTGATACATTGGTGGCCTCCAGAATCCCTAGTCCGGGATAGAGAATGGCTTCACTCAAGCTACGCATGTTAGGTGAAGGATTTACCCATAGAATCCCGGTAGAATCCAGCCAATCGCCACGCTGCCATCCCTCCATGGGTATTACCTTCAGGTTGGAATGAATGCCGCGCTCAGAGTTATAAAAACGCGCCAACTCGCCAATTGTCATTCCATGGCGAATGGGAACCTGCCCGTAGTTAATAAAGTTTTCGCGTCCCTTGTCGCTAATAGGTCCCTGAATGGTTGAACCGTTGATTGGGTTGGGACGGTCAAGTACAAAGATTTTCTGCCCAGCCTGAGCCGCTGCCTCCATAAAGTAGCCGAGCGTTGTTTCATAAGTGTAAAAGCGCGTGCCAATATCCTGAATGTCGTAGACGATCACATCCGCCGTCTTCAACACTTCCAACGAAGGATGGCGCTTGGCGCTGGAATCTCCATAGACGCTGTAAACGGGAATTCCTGTTGCCGCGTCTTTGGAATCGCCAATCTCGGTCGTGTCCGCGCTTCCGGTTACACCGTGCTCCGGGCTGAAGAGGCCGACAACCTGGATGCCGGGAGCCTTGGCCAGCACATCGATGGTGCGATTGCCGCGTGAGTCTATGCCGGTTTGGTTGGTGACCAGCGCAACCTTGATTGTTGCTCTGCCTGTTTCACGGAGTTCAGCAAAGTCGTGGGCCTCGAGCATATCGATGCCGGTGCGAACCGAGCCATTGCGTGCAGTTGCCGGACTCTCCGCATGCTGTTTTGGATCGCCTGGAGCGGATAGTCCGATGCTCTCGGCCGCCGCCGTGGCAATCCGCGCGCGCAATGGAACGATCGCTGAGTTATGGCCGTGCGGATGAACCGCGTTCGTCAGAAGAATCACATAACTCTCCGTAAGCCGGATCGATCCAGATCGACGTACCCGTAAACCCGGTGTGCCCAAAGGAGCCGACCGGAAAAATCTCTCCGCGAGGGGAGGAAAACGGCGAATGAATGTCCCAGCCCAGGCCGCGCAGCACTGAAGACGTGGGCGGCTGCTGCGGAGTGGTCATCTTCTCCACCGTCAGTGGCGTGAGCACATGAAATCCGGAGAGCATATCCTGCGCGATATTTTGCTAGGTCATCGCGGTAGAAAACACTCCGGCGTGTCCCGCGACTCCCCCCATGCGGCGCGCGGTCGGATCATGCACCATGCCGCGCATCATATGATGGTTTTCGTCGTACTCCGTCGGCGCGATGCGCGGAGGCCATTCGGCGGGCGGCAGAAAGCGCGTCTCTTTCATCTCCAGCGGGAGTGAAGATATTCTTCGCGGCGTATTCATCCAGGCTCATGCCGGAGACTTTCTCAACCAGTAATCCGAGCGTTTCAAAATTAATATCGCTGTAGAGAAAGCGCGAGCCGGGAGGAAGGACAGGCTTCTGGTCCATGACCATCTGGAAGGCAGCATCGCGCCCCTTCCACGCCGTTTTGAGATCGAGGTCCTCCGTCAGCCCGGAAAAATGCGTGAGCAGCTCGCGGACAGTAATGTCGCTCTTCCCGTATTTGGCGAACTTCGGCAAGTAGACTGCTACCGTATCGTTTAGACGGACCTTCCCTTCCTGCACTAACTTCATCACTGATGTCGCTGTGGCAATGCACTTAGTCAGCGAAGCAAGATCAAAGATTGTGTCCACGGTCATCGCTTCCCTCCCCGGCTCCAGCGAACGCATGCCGTATGCTTTGCGATAAACCACAGCTCCGTTGTGCCCAATCAGTACGACGCCTCCGGGAATCGTCCCTTGCGCAACCGCCGCATTCATGATTTCATCGACGTTGGCAAAGTTCGCACCGCGAGTTATCACCGCCGCGTTGTTTGAGGGCGCTGCATCCTGGGCAATTAAGCTGCCATACGACGCAGCAAACATCAACAGAATCAAAACAAATCGGTAAATTGCAGTCCATCTTTTCACTTGAATCCCCTCGTCCTGGGAAATTTCAGGCTACTTACTTACTAAATAAAGACTAACTTCGAGAGGCAATCACGCATGGCTGGATATGCCTACGAAGCCAACACCTTCAACCCCAGTCCTGGCCCGGACGGCAAGATCAACTTCCCTTTCAGAACCTTCACGCCTTCGTATGGATCGTTGGAAATCAGTAGATTTCCATCTAAGTCCGGATAGTCCACCAAAGCCGCCAGATGCGCCGCCGCTGTAACCGTGCACGAACTAGAGACCATGCAGCCCAGCATCACCTTCATATTCATCGCCCGGGCAAACTTGATCCACCGGTAGGCTTCCATAACGCCTCCCGACTTATCCAGCTTCACATTAATTCCGTCATAAGCTTCCTTGAGCATGGGAATCATCGACGCACGGGTGCAAGCCTCGTCGGCAATGACCGGTATGTGCACCTTGCCGCGCACATACTTTATCTCTTCAAACATATGCGCGGGCATTGGCTGCTCAATCAACTCCACGCCCTGTGTCTCTAGCCAGTTAATCTTGCGGATGGCTTCTTCCTTGTCGGTCCAACCTTCATTAGCATCCACGCGCAACGGTTTTTTTGTTACGCTGCGTACGGCCTCGATGGTTTCTTCATCGTTCTTCAGTCCAACTTTGACTTTCAGAACAGGAAATTCATCCGCTTCGCGCGTCTTCTGCCGGGTAATCTCCGGCGTGTCGATACCAATCGAAAAAGTGGTCACGGGAGCGTCCGCAGGGTCGAGTCCGAAATACTGATACAGCGAAATGCCGAGTTTCTTGCCCATCCAATCGCAGACCGCAATGTCCACGGCGGCCATGGCCGCATGTTGATAATCACCGAGCAAACTGCGCACCTCCGCAAGAAACTTGTCAAACTTTCGCGGGTCGCCAGCGGCAATCTTGTCGATAATCGCATCGATGGCCTGTTTGGCCTGCTCCGGATATTCCTTGTAGCGCACGATCGGCGCGCCCTCGCCGTATCCGGTGATTCCGTCGCGCTGATATTGAACGTGAACCGTGTCGCGATAGGCGCTGGAAGACATCGTGGTCGTCCAGGTATGACGCAGCATCAGACGTTTCAATGCACACTTAACAACGGCATTGCCGCCTGTTGCCGGTGCATCCACAGCATACAAAGCCGCGGGCATTGCAACGCCCACTCCCACTGCGCCCGCAGTCTTAATCAGATCCCTCCTATTCATCATTTCACTCTCCGTGCCGCTACCAGCAGTTTAGTCCATGGCATGTCGTCCAGTTTGCTGATCTGGACCCCAGGGTGCGTATTGGTTGTGTCATGGATAAACTCACCGTTGCCAATGTACATCCCCGTATGGGTGATCTTTGCAAGACTCGCACCAAAAAACAAAAGATCGCCCGGCTGCAAATCCTTGCGCTCCACTTGCACTACTCCACTCCAGCTAGCCTGCACGTCGGCATCCCGCGGCATAATTAGCCCGCGTTGGCGGATCAGCATCTGCGTGAAGCCGGAGCAGTCAAAGCCATAGCTGGAGACCCCGCCCCATGTGTAAGTGACGCCAAGAAACTTGCGCGCAAGTTGAATGGTCTGCTCAATGGTCAACGGCGCGAAATCCGCACTTACATTGCCCCGCTCAATATATGCTGTCTGGCCATTCACAAGCTTGACCTGGAGCCAGCGTCCGCTCTCGTCCACCTTGCCGGAAATCACTTCCAGCCGCGCTTCCCAGGGCAGGTTCAGCACGGGAGCGTGTTTGGTCACGCTGGGTTCACGATAAAGGTTTGCGCTCAGTTCCACAACGCGTACCGCTTTCCCATCTGGAGCATAGAAACTCTGCAGCGGCGTGATGTCTGCATCAGTTACCCAGCCAGTGTAGTCATCGCCGGTGCGGATATGAACCCATCCATTTTTCTTTTCCAGAGAAAGAACTCCTGATCCATAGAGAGCCTGCGACACAACTTCGCTGTCAGCAGAGGCCCAGGAGTATATATTGATTACAGGCTTAGAAACGACACAGTCAGATTTTGCGACGGATTGCTGGCCTGCCGCGCCAGCGATCCAAAGCGCGGCGCACAGAACCAGCAAGCATGGTAACTGTAAATGCGCGGAGTTAGTTATGATCTTCAATTGTTTCTCCGACTGCCGATTCAACCGGCAGGCAGCGACGCAGAAAAAAGCTTGCGCCATAGCCGATCGCAAATGTGAAAATGCTGCCCAGGGCAACATACCAGGTGTACGGAACCCTGGTAAACTGCCACAGGAAAATGTTCAAAGCAAATCCGCACACCATTCCCACCATTGCCCCGCTCTCCGAGGCGCGGCGCGTAAGAACACCCAGCATGAAGACGCCAAGCAGCGAACCGTAGGCCACCGAAGCAATGGATAGGCCAACCTCCAGCACCTTCTGGCCGCTTTGACGGACCACAATCGCCAGCGCAAACAGCACTACTCCCCAGAAGATGGTTGCCATCCGGGAGTAAAACATCTTGCGTTTCTCGCTGGCTTCGGGATTGAATCGGGAATAAAAATCGATGATGGTGGTGGAAGAAAGCGAGTAGAGCGACGCGCTCAGGTTGGTCATGGCCGCGGCCAGGATGGCCGAAACCAGCAGCCCGCTGATGCCGTGCGGCATATAGTTGACAACAAAAGAGGGATAGATGCGATCCGAGCGCACAAAGGCCGCGGCTGGCGGGAGCATTTTGTAAAAGACAAACAGCAGCGCGCCGATCAGCAGGAAAAGCGCAAACTGCATCAGCACCAACACGCCGCTGGCTATCAAAGCCATCTTGGCGGAGCGCTCGTTCCGCGACGCCAGCAACCGCATCACGATCAGTTGATCTGTGCCGTGGCTGGCCGTCGTCAGAAAAGCGCCGCCGATCACTCCGGACCAGAAGGTGTATTTCGCGTAGAAATTCCAGCCGAATTCAAAGACATGGAACTTGCCGGCGTGCGCTGCCGTCGCGCAGGCTGCATCCCAACCTCCCGGCACAAGGTGCGCGATGGTGAACAAACCGATCACGGTTCCTGTTACGTAAACCGATAACTGAATGACGTCCATCCAGATCACGGTCGCCATGCCGCCCTTGAAGGTGTAGATCAATGTGAGGATGATGACGATGGCGATGGCCGCCACATCGCGGCCCAGATCACTATAACCGCGCAGAAGCCCGGAGAGAGCGATGCCCACCACAATGGCAATCGCAAAAACGCGAACGCCATCAGCGGCGGCGCGCGTCATCAGGAACAAGCCGGCGGTGAGCGAGCGCAGCCTCTGCCCGAAGCGGCGCTCAATCAGTTGGTAGGCCGTAACCAAGTCGCCGCGAAAGTAATGCGGAATCAGCAGCAGGCTGATGATCACGCGCCCGATCATGTAGCCGATCACCAACTGCAGAAAGCGGAAATCCTGCTCGTAGGCCATTCCCGGAACGCTGATGATGGTCAGCGTGCTGGTCTCGGCCGCAACGATGGACAGCGAGATGGCCCACCACGGAATCGTATTTCCCGCCAGAAAGTAGCCCTTGATGGTGTTCTGCTTCTTACGGAAGTGCATTCCGAAGGCAGTGACGCAGGCCAGGTAAAGCACGATCACGGCAACATCAAATGCGTTTAGTCCCATGATGCCTGGTTCTCCGCTTCTTCCTGGGATTCAATATCACGCTGGTGAAATGATTGTATGATGGGTCATTCCTGCCTTGCGGGCAAACGCCCTCGCAAGACAGTCTGCAAGCATATGGTGGATCGTGCTACGCCGTCGCCCGCTGTTGCTCACGGTTGCCCAGGCGCACGCTGATCACCTTGGAGACGCCCTGCTCCTGCATGGTCACTCCATAAATCATATCGGCTGCCTGCATCATACGTTTGGAGTGGGTGACCACCAGGAACTGCGTTTCCCGGCTCAAGGAGCGCATCAGGTCGGAGAAGCGGCCGACATTCGTCTCGTCCAGCGCCGCGTCCACTTCGTCCAGCGCGCAGAAGGGGCTGGGCTTGAACTGGAAGATGGCCACCAGCAGGGCCAGTGCGGTCAGCGACTTTTCGCCGCCGGAGAGCAGCAGCACATTCTGCAGCTTCTTGCCGGGCGGCGAGGCCACGATGTCCAGGCCGCTCTCCAACTGGTTCTCCACGTCTGTAAGGCGCAGGAAGGCCTGGCCGCCCTGGAAGAGCCGCGAGAAGACCTGCGCGAAATTCTCGTTGATGCGCGCAAAGGCCTCGTCGAATTTGGTGCGCGAGATTTGATCGATCTCCTTAATGGTCTGCTGCGTGTTCTCGATCGACTCCATCAGATCCGCGCGCTGCGTTTCCAGGAATCCGTGCCGTTCCGCGGTCTCCTTGTACTCTTCCAGGGCCATCATGTTCACCGGGCCCATCTGCTCGATGCGCTGGCGCAACCCGCGGCAGGTTTCCTCTTCGGCGGCCAGCACCTCGCCGGCTAGGCGCTCGATCAGCGCATCTGCGCGCAGCGCGGAGGCTTCCAGATTCACCTCGGCCAGGCAGCTTGCCTCCAGGTGCTCCAGGTCAGCGCCCAGCTTGGCCACTTCGCTCGAACGGCTGGCGCGGTCTTCACGCAACATGTCAAGCGCGGACCGCCCACCCTTGAGTTCCGTCTCCATGGTTGCCAGTTGCAGGCGCAGGGCCTGTGCCTCGGCGGTCAGCGTCTGCGCTGCGATGAGTGCCTCGGCGCGCCCGGCCGCCAGTTCCTGTTCGCGCTGGGTCAGCTCGGCGCTCTCCTGGACGCGCTGCTCTCGCTCCGTCTCGGCCGCGATTCTCTGTTGTTCAACGGATTGAACGCGGCGCTCCAGGTCGGCATGAAGCTGGTCGATGCGCTGATAAGCTGCCTCCGCACCGCGCCGCCGCTCCTCCAGGCCGGCCAGCTCCGCGGTGACCCGCGCCGCCTCCTGCTGCAAGCTCTCGCGCTTCTGCCGCAAGCAAACCAGTTGTGCCTGCAACGCATCCAGAGCCGCTTCCACCGTCTGGTGCTCAGCCTCCAGCCTCAGCATCTCCTCGCGCTTTTCGTCGATGGTGCTCCGTTTGGCTTCGCGCGCATCCTTATTGCGGGCCGCCTGTGCCGTCCATTCCTCTCGCCGACGCTCCACGCGCTGTGTCTCGGACTCCATCTGCTTCAGCGCCGCGCCCTGATCGGCGGTGTCGCGCTCGGTCAGCCGCCGCTCTTCGCTGCGAGTTTCCAATTGCGCGGCCATCTCCTCGATGGCCCGTGCCAGCGCTGCGGCTTCCGATTCCGACTGAGTTAATCCGCTTTCCAGTTTGGCCAGACGGCCCTCGGCCTCGCGCAGTTCGCGCTTCAGCGCCAATGGGCCTTCGCTGGCTGGCTTGCCGCCGGTCACCATCGCATTGTGGAAGCACTCGCCCCCCGGCGTCAGAAAATATGCGTATGGATATTGCGCGGCCAGCCGTCGCGCCTCGAGGACGTCTTCCACTACGTAGCTATGCTTGAGCTTTGGAAGAATCGTCTCCAGCGACCGCCCAAAGCCGTTCAGCACGCGAATTGAATCCTTCAGCGGAGTGAGGCCTGGCGCATGAATTGTTTCGTCGCTCTCCGCAAAAAGTCCGCCTTGCTCAACTGGATGAATCAGAAAAGTTGCGCGGCCATCCACACCGGATTTGAGCAGCTTGACGCCTTCTTCGGCAGCCACCCAGCTCTTGACCACCACATAATTCAACTCCTCGCGCAGAAACTCATCCACCACCGCCTCGTACGCGCCGCTCACCTCGAGAAAATCGGCGAGCGTCCCCATCGGCGCCATGCCCTCAGCCAGCGCGCCCGGCTTCAGCAGCCTGCGTACCGTTTCGGAGGAGTAGCCGTGGTTGCGAATCAGCGATTGCAGCGCATCGCGGCGCCCGGCCACCGTGGCCTGTTCGCCGCGCAGTTGGTTGATGAGCGCGCGCAACGCATTTTCTTCGGTGCGGCGGGTTTGCAATGTTTCGCGCAAAACTGCAATCTCGTTCTCCAACCGCTTGAGCGCCTCCGCCGCCGACTCGAAGCGCTGCCGCGCCTCTCCGCTCTGCGTGCCCAGAGTTTCAAGCTCCATGCGCGCCTGGTTCATCTCGGTTTCCAGCCGCTCCGCCTCGCGCTCCAGAGCCGCCAGGCTCTCTTCATTCTGGGTTGTGTGGTTGCGTGCGTTGCTGGCCAAGGTCAGCACGTGCATGGCGTGGCGGCGACTGGTCTCCAGCTCCCGTTCCGCGGCAAAAACCTCTTCGGCAGCCGTGCGCGCCTCCTGCTGGCGCGCCTCCACCTGCTGGCGAAAGGCATGTGCCTCTTCGGCAGCCGTGGCCAGAAAGCTGTGTTGCTGCGCCCGCTCCTCGACAATGCCGCTCAACTGCGTCCGCGTCTGCTCCAACTCGGCGCCCGTTGCTGTAATCCGCGCCTCCAGTTCGCTCACCCGCTCCACGTTGGCGCGCTTTCGCGCCGCGGCCCGTTCCAGTTCCACAGCCGCCGTATGGGCGCGATTCTGCGCATCCTGGCCCTCGCTGTCCAGTTGGTAGCCCCGCTCGGTAAGCGAGTGATAGCTGCCTTCCTGCTCCTCAATCCCCGCCGCCGAGCCGTTGATCTGCTCCGTCAGGCCGGCAATCTTCGCCTCCAGCCTGGCGCGCTCGGCGTCCATAAGCGCCATGCGGCTGGCCAGCACCACGCGCATCCGTCCGCGCAACTCGCCATGCACCGCGCCGTAGCGCTCCGCCTTCGACGCCTGCCGTTTCAGCGAGTTCATCTGCCGCGTCACTTCTTCGAAAATATCGTCCACGCGCGCCAGGTTCTGCTTGGCACTCTCCAGGCGCAGCTCTGCCAGCCGCTTCCTGGTCTTGAAGCGCGTAATCCCCGCCGCTTCCTCGATGATGGCCCGCCGGTCGTGCGGCTTGGAGCTGAGCAACTGCCCGATCCGCTCCTGCCCGATAATCGCGTAGCTCTCCGGCCCCAGTCCCGTGCCCATGAAAATGTCCTGAATGTCGCGCAGCCGGCACAGCTTGCCATTCTGCAGATACTCGCTCTCCCCGGTACGAAACAGCCGCCGGGTTACCTCGACCTCGCCCTTTTGCAGCGTGCGCTGAAACTTGCGCCGGCGAATCTTCAGCACCACCGCCTGCGGGCCCTCGCCGGTGGTAAATGTCTGCGGCTGGCCCGAACCCTGGCCAGCCCCCTGCGGCGCACCAGACCCTTCAGCAGAATCTTCGTCGAGCGCGCGCCCCGGCTGTTCGTTGGCGATAATCTCTTCGGCCTCGGCGGCTCGCTGGCGTCGTGCCTCGTCCTCATCCCAGTCCGTAGGGCCATCGTGATCAACGGTCACATGCGGCTCCACGGGAATCGGTCCCTCGTACGCCTCCGGATCGACCATGGTCAGCGTCACCTCGGCCATGCCCAGAGCCTTGCGCTCATGGGTTCCGGCAAAAATCACGTCCTGCATGTGCGTGCCACGCAAGGTCTTCGCGCTCTGCTCGCCCAGCACCCAGCTTACCGCGTCCAGGATGTTTGACTTGCCGCATCCGTTCGGCCCCGCCACCACAGCAATGCCCGCTCCAGGCACGGTCAACTCCGTACGGTCGCAAAAGCTCTTGAAGCCGAGGATGTGGATCTTCTTTAGTTTCAGCATGTGTTCTCCGGGGTGGTGGGGCTGTGCTGCATTGTCTTGCCGTTGTTGGGGCTGTACTGCATTGTGGTGTTGTTGTTGGTGCTTATTACCTGTGTTTCTATCCAAAAGCAAATAACCACAAAAAACTGTCATCCTGAGCGGAGTTTGGCGCGCTTTTTGCGACAAACGGAGTCGAAGGACCTGCGGTTGTTCTTCGTCGGGCACCCGCCATCGCCACGTCTTTGTTTTTGCGGCTAGGGTAAGAGGCCCCGTGCCCCATCCATTTCGCGTTCTTTGCGAAATGGATGGGAAACCACAAAAGCTCGCTTCCGTTCCTCCGGGCAACCCGCCGCCAACATTCCAGGCGCGACGAAAATCTTGCCCTCCGATTCAAACTCTACGGTCCCTGGAGGACAGGGTCAACGGCATGAAAAGTGGTTTTTGTGGATAAGGGGGTGTTCAATTCCTGTTCTTGGAAAATCCTAAAAAAGGAGTGCGAAATTGGGATTTTCTAAGAAAATCCAGCGCGGTTTTGCACAGGCAATACGCAGCTAAGTCGCGATAAAATGCCAACCTACGAATTCGCCATCTCCGCAAGAGCCTGTTCTGAGTGATCTATGGTCCTTCGGCCCGCCCAAATGGATGAAAATCCGTTCGCTAACAGTATTATGAGAGAGCGAAGTCGAAGGGGCGTCCTTGCACCGCATGTGCCCGAAGGCGGCCCTCTTGGACGTCGGGTTGATCCCTGACCCCTGATCCCTGTTTTTGTTGCAGATATTACCTTCCCCCGGCGCACAATCAGTACATGAACAAGATTCTGAGTCCGGTTCAATTTGTCATGGATGTAACCGGTCCGTACCTGTACCAGGGACCCCCACCCCCTCCCCACCTATACCCCCCTTGGGTATAAGTCCATGTTTTCTTGATCTTAAATCGCCATATAGTCCTATAACAGTCCTATATTCATATACTTACAATAGAATATCCCCGACAATATTTGCATTTGGCTCTGAATACGGTGGGGTCTTTCGCCCGCTTGCCTTCCGCAATGAGCGGGATTCCGCACCTGTAAAGTTGAAAGAGTGTGCTTCGAGCTTCTTGCGCCGCATTTCTTGCGTTTCGGCCTTCTCTCATTGACGTCTCTAACCAATTCGGATGCGCTGGCCAAGCCAGTTGAGCTTCACGAGCTGCTGCGCTCGATCTTCGGCTTTGCGCGCTTTCGCGCCAATCAGGAGACAGTCTGCCGCGCGGCCATCGAAGGGCGGGATCTGATTCTGATCATGCCGACTGGCTTTGGCAAGTCGCTCTGTTACCAATTGCCGGCGATTGCGCTGGGAGGAACGGCGCTGGTCATCTCACCGCTGATCGCTCTGATGGAAGACCAGGCAGCCAAGCTCACGGCGCTGGGACTGCGCGTTGCAAGGATTCACTCCGGCCTCGACCGGTCGCAAGCACGGCAGGCCTGCGTGGATTACCTGGCGGGAACGCTGCAATTCCTCTTCATTGCGCCGGAGCGGCTGCGGGTTCCGGGCTTCGGCGAGATGCTGGCCAAGCGCAAGCCGGCGCTGATCGCCATTGACGAGGCGCATTGCATCTCGCAATGGGGCCACGACTTCCGGCCCGATTACCGGATGCTGGGCCAGTACTTGCCCGCGCTGCGTCCGGCTCCGGTTCTTGGCGCTGACGGCCACGGCCACGCCGACGGTGCAGGCCGACATTGTGGAGCAACTGGGACTGGTCAAGCCCGCGAAGTTCATTCACGGCTTCCGGCGCGACAACCTGGCGATTGAAGTCGTTGAGCTTTCCATGCCGGAGCGGACGGGCGCGATCCGCGGCCTGCTGGCCAGCGCCGAGCGCCGCCCGGCGATTGTCTACGCCACCTCGCGCAAGATGTCGGAGCAGTTGGCCGAGGAGCTTGCGCAAAAAATTCCCACGGCGGCTTACCATGCGGGGCTCGATGCGGCGACGCGGGAGCGGGTGCAGACTGCCTTTCAGGCAGGCGAACTGGAGGTGGTCGTGGCCACCATCGCCTTCGGCATGGGCATTGACAAGGCCGACATACGCACGGTGATTCACGCCGGGCTGCCGGCAACGCTCGAAGGCTACTACCAGGAGATTGGCCGCGCGGGGCGCGACGGCGCGATGAGCCGCACCTACCTGATGCACAGCTATGCCGACCAGCGAACACATGACTTTTTCTTGAACCGCGACTATCCGCCGGTGGACCACTTACAACAGGTTTTTCGGGCTCTCGGCGAAAACCCTCAACCCGTAGAGGAGCTGCGCGCGGCATCGAAGCTAGGTGAGGAGGAGTTCGACAAGGCTCTCGAGAAGCTGGAGATTCATGGCGGAGCACGGGTGGACTTTGGCGGTTCCGTGACGGCGGGCGGCACGGGTTGGAAGAAGACGTATACGATTCAGGCGCAGTATAGAGCCGAGCAGTTTGAGAAGGTGCTGCGCTTTACGACTTCGTCCGA
>CAWDQS010000156.1:0-7851 GCA_963804295.1 uncultured Acidobacteriaceae bacterium | reverse complement strand
ACTGTCATCTCCTTTAACCGTTACATCAGGCTTGATTATTTGATCTGTATCGTTCAGAAGTGCATATGCACGCGCCTCCGGTGGTCGTGTCTCTCGTGTATCAAGCCATGCGAACACCATCTCCATTGCGGACCCTTTATCAGGTCTGCTGATCGGTCTAACTATTCGCTCAGGGCTTTTCCTGGATCTTGGAATCACAAACTCAAACATATGATCGTATCCAGTTTTACCTGTGAACTTCGCTTGTTCGACGAAGCGAATCTCATTCACGGTCATCCACGAGACAACATCTTCATAGAAAAGACTGGCAGTATGCGGAGATGCGAGATAGAACAGGTCGTTCACGCCAAGCATGGCCTGTAGGAGGCTGTGTTTCTTGAGTGGAAAATTATCCTCGGTTGCACGTATCTCAAGTGAAGTATCATGTTGCTGGACTCCAAACCCGTTGAGAGTAACGCGCAGGAGTTCCTGACGTTTAGGGCTGTCTAATCTACACCCAGATTGTTCCAAATCCTGTAAGGTATAGCCGTCATCTGTGAGAATGAAATGGCCATTCTCGCGCTGCACGTATATCTGAAGATGGTCATTATGCCGGTCCAGTATTGGGGTTGTAATTTCGACCCACCCGCCAATCTCTCGCAGGCTAGTCTTGTCCCTTAGCCAGGAGACATACCCATCGATCATTTTCTGAATCTCTTCGATCATACAAATAGCTCCCGTTCAAAAACCGGCGGCTTGGTTACATTACAAAACCGAAGAAAATCAATAAACAAAACCCAAGAGTCGTCAGAATTAGTGAAATGCTCAGCGGGTAATGGTTGGGCCCATTTATCCGCATATCCTTCCCGGAAAATATGCAAATGTGGTGATAGAACATCTTCTCCATCAGGGTTACGATGCGGCGCGCCCCCGAAATCAAGCCTAGCGAGAATCACGGTTTGTTTCGCTCTCGTTTGGTACGTTCCTTTCAGAAGATTGATTCTCCCACGCCCGATGTCCAAGATGAAATGCTCTCTCTGATCAACCGACTGTAGTGGAATTTCAAGGCGCAGAGCACCAAAGTGGTGAGGATCGTCGCTTGTACGGTGCTTTTCCAGCGCCAAAAGAAGGTTTGCTTCAGCTTGGGTCAAATCGATCATCAAACAGTCTCCCTCCAACTAGCGGATCGGACCCTAGAAAGTTCAGCTTGCCGGGAAAGTGCATATCATTCAGAGAAACAAGCGTTTCGAGAAATATAGCACCTGCTGGGCTAGGTTGTCGGCTATGTAACCGATTTGACAACAAAGGGCGCTCCCTAAGGAAGCGCCCCCCCTGTCACGCATTTACATCTTCCTAAATCGGTTGCTGCGCGTACTCTTCTTCTTCTTCCAGCCCATAGCGGCGGAGCAGGTTGGGCAGGGTTTGTGAAAATGCCGACCGCGGCATCACCGTATCGCATCCCGCCTCAATGGCCTTGGCCTTCAGTTCGCCTTGCAAGTGATTGAGAAAGCCAACAATCGACGTCGCTTTCTTCAGCTTGGTCTTGAGCTTGGGAATCAGCGTCAGCGGCTTGGCGTTCAGATTGTTCAGGTCGAAGACCAGCAGCTTGGGCCGCTCGCTTTCCGGCAACTCGGCCAGCGTGGCCACCATCGCATCCTTGTCGCCGTTCTTCACAAACTCCACCTTCACGCCCAGTTTCCGGGCCGTTTCCTGTATCTTGGCCAGGAAAAACATATCCTCAATGAAGCAGTAAATGCGCGTGGGCGCATCCTCGCGCACTGCTGCTGCGGGCTGAGAATCATAGGCCTCCGGGTAATAACCGCCGTTGTGGCCGTTGCTCCCCGTCGGGATTGTCGAGGGAGGGCCGTCGGCAATGTTGCCGTTCACCAACCGGTAGCTGTGATCCATCGGGCCCACAAACTCCCTCGGCCCTTTCTGCCTTGTCTTGCGCTTGCCCTGCGGAGGGGATGATATGCTGTTGCCCGGCTGCGCCGATGACGCCGCGCCCTTCTGGAAGAACTTCTTCTTCTTTCGTTCCTGATGCTGGCGCTTGCCCCCGACTTGTTGCTGGGGAGCCGGCTTATGCTTCGCCGGCGGCTGCTGAGTCTGCGCCGCGGGCTCTGCCTGCATCTGCTGCGCCGGGGCCGCGCCCGTCACCTGGCTGCTCTTGTTCTTGCGGCGGCGCCGGCGGCGCCGATGACCCTGCGACTGCCCCTGCCCATTGGCCGGAGCTGGCCCCATTTCTATCGGGGGCTGCGTCAATTCTGTCGTCATGCGTTTGTGTCCTGTTGCATTGCTAGAGGGTGTCTTCCCTTTACTGGTTCAACCTGCTGCCGGGAGTTTCCTGTCCGGTAATACGTTTTTCCTGCCTGCCGCCGCCCTGGCATGGGGAAACTCGGCGGCGAAACGCGAAAACCGCGGCTGGATCTCCATAATGCTCTACAGCCGCGCTCCGGGCAATCTATCCTGATGCCCTTATGCCTCAAGCTACTTCACAGATTTCCAGCCATGATGAGCTACTCAAAGACTGTCGCTCACGATGAATGATGCCGGCTAGCCTTTGCGGCTCTATTTTTAGGACCTCTGTGAAATGCTGTTTGCCCGCCACGCACACTGGAGCCTGAAAGCGCTGCTCCATCCTGTCATAAGAATCTTATCGGTGCGGCCAGCGCCCTTCTTCAGGTGTTGCCCTACCTATGAAACTCTCGCCGCCCGCAAATTGCCAAAAAACCTGCCCGGCTCAGTTTCTTTCTCGCGGCGAGCTTGCTCTGCCCCTTTCGGGTGGCTCGCGTCAGCCGCTTGATAGGCAACTCTCATACTACAGAGAACTTGTGCGGCTGGCAAGCAATCTTCGCGATTGCTCGTACCCATTCGAGCACAAATGTACCCTAAACGCAAGAAGCGCCACTCTATAAGAGTGGCGCTTCGCTGTATTGCACTGCCACTGGCCTCCCAAAAATACGTGGACGGCTGGCCTCTCGCCGTACCTTCTGCGTGGCTTCCCCGGCCGGTCTCCCTTTTCAGGGCCGCTTCGTTGGCGGATGCTCTTGCCGGGTGCCTGCTCTCTTATGGGCTGGTCAGTGTTCTTCCAGCACCTGTACATCACTGGCGCTTATTTATTAGCAATCGTGATGCCAATCCTGACATCCCTTGATTTCAACGACTTCCGTATAAGGAAATGGAAAATACTCTTAATTCTAGTAGTCTTTTTAGAGCTTTCTCCCATTTACCATATTGATGCGCTCATCGCTGGCAATGCGGACAGTAATGCGTCCCCCGTCCTGCCACCACAATCCGCCGGATCGGTGTCTGGCAACTGCGGCAGGGAAGTCCCGTGCGCAAATAGACGCAGTGCTCCAGTTGGAAGAAGCCGCGCACCCCGTCAGCGTCCACATAATCAGAAACAGAAGAACCGCCCAGCCGGATGGCGTGCTCCAGTACCTGAACCAGAGCCAGCCTCAACTCTTCCAATTCCGCCCTGGTCAGTTGCCCGCTCCTGCGCCGCGGACGGATGCCGGCGCGAAACAGGCTTTCGTCGGCGTAGATGTTGCCCACCCCGGAGAGCAGTTTCTGATTAAGCAGTGCCGCCTTGATGAACAGCTTGCGCCCGCTGAAAAGCCGGGCAAACTCCGCCGCCGTCACCACCAGAGGATCGGCGCCCGGAGCGCGAAAACCTTCCTTGCGGCTCAGTTCGCGATACTCCAGCCGCCCAAACCGCCGCGGGTCCACAAAGCGTAGCTCCCGGCCGCTCATCAAGTTCAGCCGCGCGTGGGTGTGCGGGGCAACCGGAGCATCCGGAGTGGTCACCAGCAATCTCCCCGTCATGCCCAGATGCACAATCCATTGGGCCGCTGATTGCCCAACTCTCTCAACTAAAAGGCTGCCGTCGGCAGGACCCAGCTCGCAGACAATGTGTTTTCCCGTGCGATGGACGGCCAGAATCACCCGTCCTTCCAGCCCTTTGGCCTGGCGCCCCGGCGAAGTCTTGAAAGGCTGCGGATGCTTGCTGAACCAGGCCTCGACGATGCGGTCTCCGCGCAGGCGTTCGTTCACTCCGCGGGCGATCGTTTCCACCTCAGGCAACTCGGGCATCGCTCAATTGTAAGGGAATATCTCTACCGGTGAGGAGACTGCTCATCCGTCCGCGGCAATCTGCGCGCGCCGGCTTCGCCGATCCGGCTGGCCTCAAAGCTCACGATCTTCCATACGCCCTGCGCGTTGCGCGCGTAAACGTGCGTATAGCGAAAGTCTCCGAAGGCCTCTCCCTCGGAGTTGACGCCCGTCACGTGGGCAAACGATGTGACCAGAGCCGTGGTGCCGTAAAAGCGCACTTTGCTGTCGGAAAGATCGAGAGCCGTGATATGCCGTTGCCCGCCGCGCATTCTAGCCAGCGTATCCTCTTTGGATTGCAGCGTTCCGCGGGCGCTGATGCCGATATATTCGTCCGCCAACAGGCGGTCCATGGCGGCTACATCCCCCGTCAGCACGGCTTTCCGCCATTTTTCTTCCAATTGGTCGATCTCGCGCCGGCTCTCGTGCTTTTCTCCGCGTGGCATTCCGCCATGCTGAGGAACGCCGCTGTGCTGTGGCGCGGCAAAAAGCGTAGGTGCGCATACGCACTGTGACAGTAGAAACACCAAGGCATACAGTCGCTGGTGGCGGATGGGCGTGGAGGGTTGGAGCGCTACGGTGAGCATACTCGAAACGGATACTATCTCTGAAAGATCGCGCCGGTCAATCGATTTCAGTAAGAATCGCATCGCAATTCAATCAATTCTCTGCAAATCAAGCCGTAAACTTCAGATTCCTTGCTTGGACTCGGCCGGAATCTTAAACCAGGGCCACCAGGTTTTCCGTACTCCGCTCCAGCATCTTCTGGTAGAGTCCGCATACCGCATGGTTTTTGAAGTGCTCAGACGCGCGGTGCGCTTCCAGGGCCTTCGTGTCCTGGTACTGCTCATAGATCAGCACCGTATCCGGGTCCTCCTCCAAATAGTGCGGAATATAGCTGATGCAGCCTGGCTCCTGGCGCGAGGCAGCAGCCAGCTTGCGCAGAGTTTCGGCCACTTCGGCCCGGTCTTCCGAGGCAAACTTCAACCGTACCGCAAAGCTGATCATCCTAGCCGCCCACCCCCGCATTCCACGGAAATCGTATTCGCCATCCAAACTGCCATCGAACCCTTGGGTCATTCTTCAAGATTATGCGTGAATCTTTTCCAGCGCCGCGGCAAACTCCGGCAGAACAATTGTCTGGTCCCGATCCGGGCCGGTCGAGACCATTCCGATTTTGGCGCCGCTCTCCCGTTCCTGAAATCGCAGATACTCTCTGGCCGCCGCCGGCAATTTATCGAACTCCTTGATTCCATCCGTCGAGCTTCGCCAGCCCTTCATCCGCGTATAAACCGGCTTGATCTGCTCGAGGCCTCGCACGTCGGCGGGAATTTCGTCTGTCACCCGGCCCCCGATCTCGTAGCCCACGCAGATGGGAATCTCCTCCAACTCGTCCAGCACGTCCAGCTTGGTCACCACCAGCCACTCGGCCCCATTCACCTGGTTGGAGTAGCGCAACAAGGGAATGTCCAGCCAGCCGCACCGCCTGGGCCGCCCCGTCACCGCGCCATATTCATTGCCGCGCGCTCGCAGATGGTCGCCCACCGCATCGCTGATCTCTGTCGGGAACGGCCCCTCGCCCACCCGCGTTACGTATGCCTTGGTCACCGAGATGACCGTGCCGATATTCGTCGGCCCCACGCCGGTTCCCGTTGCTGCCCCGCCCGCCGTTGCCGAAGACGAGGTCACAAACGGATACGTCCCGTGGTCGATGTCCAGCATCGTCCCCTGCGCGCCCTCGAACATCACGCTGCCGCCCTCGGCAAGTATCTTGTTCAGCAGCCGCCCCGTGTCGGTCACAAACGGCTTCACCTGCTCCGCCGCCGCCGCGTACTCCTCGTACATCTGCGCCGAGTCCAGAGCCGCGGTATCGTTCCCGAACAGCGCCCAGGCAATGGCGTTCTTTTCCGCGCAGGCCGCCTCGATGTGGACTTTGAGCAACTCCGGCCTCAGCAGGTCCACCACCCGCAACCCGCTGCGCGCCATCTTGTCCTCGTAAGCCGGACCGATCCCCCGGCTGGTCGTCCCGATCTTCTTCCGTCCAGGCGCGCTCTCCGCCGCCAGTTCGATCATGCGGTGATAGGGCAGAATCACCTGCGCCCGGTTCGACACAGATAGCCGTTCATCCACGGCCACGCCCAGTCCGCGCAGTTTGGCAACCTCTTTCAAAAAGGCCATTGGGTCCAGCACCACGCCATTGCCGATCACTCCCCGGCAACCCGGCCTGAGTACTCCGCAGGGAATCAGTTGCAACACGAACTTTTGCTCGCCGATGATCACCGTGTGCCCGGCGTTGTGTCCGCCTGCATAACGCGCCACGGCGGTAAACCGCTCGCTCAGCACGTCCACAATCTTGCCCTTGCCCTCGTCGCCCCATTGGGCGCCCAACACTACCGCCGTCTTTGCTCGCATGCCGTCCCGTTCCTGATGCTTGTCGCTTGAATTTGCTTTTTGTAAGAGATGCTGCAATCCGGCGGCTTTGTAGAAAGCCGCACGTAAAACCTGGACTGCAAAATGAAGGCGCCGTCCACCGGACTGCGCTTTCTATGATGATAAACCCTTGGCTGATTCGCCGCACGGTACAGCTTGCGTATCTTGCTGGCCGCAGCTACCATGGGTTTCATCTCGCTTTTTCAGGTGAACCCTTGTCTTCTTTCTCGTCCCGCTCCCGTCTCGCGTTGCTGCTTTGCACAGTATTCGCGTTGCTTTCCGCACGGATTGGCTTTGCCCAGCAAGCCGTTGAACCGTGGAAGGAGCCTTCCTTCTCCGTCGAACCCAAGGTCTTATATGAAGCCGCATCGTCGGTGGCCGCTCCCGATGGCGCCAATGTCACACTTCTGTTTGACAATCGCAGCTACACCTTCGATGATGCGGGGCGCCTTGTCCGTAGGTGGCATGTTGTCTATAAGGTGATTACCCAGAAGGGCGCGGAGGGATGGGACTCCTTCGCGGTGGAGTGGGCGCCATGGCATGAGGCCCGGCCCGAGATTCGAGTCCGGGTCATCGCGCCGGACTTCTCGGTGCGCGAGCTTGATCCTCATGCCATCACCGAAGCGCCGGCACGAGAGGGCGAATACAAAATCTACAGCGATGGCAAGAGGCTGCGCGCGCCCTTTCCAGCCATCGCGCCTGGCGTGGTGGTGGAGGAGGAGTGCATCGCGCGCGAAAACGAGCCTCTCTTCGCCGCGGGCTGGACTGGCTGGACCTGGTTTGGCCACGATCAGAACCCGTCTGCGCATAACTCCCTTGTCCTTGATGCGCCGGCCTCCCTCCCGCTGCGCTTTGGCACTCTGATGCTGCCCAATCTGAAGCCGTTGCGCGCCGAGGCCAATAGGCGGGTTACGCTCACCTTCGACTTGGGATCCTTGGAAGCCTCTGAGCCGCGCGATTCCTATCTTCCCCCCGATGTGACGCACTATCCGGAGGTCCGGTTTTCCACCGGGGCATCCTGGCAGGCAATTGCCTCTGAGTATGGAAAGACCGTAGACGTCCGCGCCAATCCGGCGGCTGTGCAGCCCATCGTTGATAAGCTCATTGCCGGCAAGAACTCCGTGGCGGACAAGGAAGCGGCGATTCTGGACTTTCTCGACCGCGAGGTTCGCTATACCGGCATTGAGTTTGGCGAGGCCGCGCTGATGCCTCACGATCCGGCCGAAACCCTCGCCCACAAATACGGTGACTGCAAAGACAAAGCAACGCTGCTGGTGACCATGCTGCGCGCGGCTGGGATTCCTGCCTACGTGGCGCTGCTCAACGCCGGCT
>CAWDQS010000155.1:0-3386 GCA_963804295.1 uncultured Acidobacteriaceae bacterium | reverse complement strand
TGATTGCTGAGGATTATAACAACAAATTGAACTGAAGGTCATCTGCAACAGTGACAAGAACAAGGCCGCCCGCGGGCAGCCTCTTTTACTTTCATGAAGAAGGAAAGGGAATTCCGCTTTACTGCTGCGCCTGCTCTTGCTGCAAGACCGCGGGCCACACGGAGGACGTGTTCTGTTGCAACTTGGCCGTGAACCAATTGCTGTCCCATAGATTCTGGTAGAACGCGCCAGTCATCTCCGCGGCGCGAGGGCCGAAGGTAGGCCGTCCGCCTTCCAGGAAGAAGACCGTAACCAGCCTGCCCTGCGGTGAGTCGGACCAGGAGGCGAACCAGCCAAAGCGTGTCCCCTTTGCCGAGCAGGTTCCAGTTTTTCCAAACACCGGCAACTCATGGAAGTTGGCTTTCAGCCGCCGTGCCGTGCCGTACTCCACCGCTCCCGCCATGCCGTCCTGCAGGTCGGGAACGAAGCGGGCAATGTCCAGCGTGCGTTTGACCTTGGGTTCGAGCGTGGCGGCCTCTTCAGGCGTCTCCGGATGCTGCAAATAGTAAAGTGTTCCGCCGTTGGCCAAAGCGGCCACAAACGCGCCCAATTGCAATGGCGTCAGCGATACTCCCTCGCCGAAGCTGCACATACGCCCCACGCCGCCCTGCGAGGCGGGCAGTTCCTCGTCGGGATAAACGCCCAGTTGTTCGCCTTCAATGTTGTAGCCCGCCAGCTCGCCCAATCCAAACTGGTTGGCGTATTGATGTACGCGTTCAAAGCCCAATTCGCGGCCCAGTTCCTCGAAGTAGAGGTTGTTGCTCTTGGCCAAAGCCTGCGTCATGTTCATGCGGAAGCCGGCCAGCTTGACCGGCGTATCGCGCGTGACCAGCCCCTCGGAGAGCGCGGCCAGCGCCACCGTCAGCTTGATTGTGGAGCAAGGCTCTGCGCCGGGCGAGAGAGCCAGCTTCTGGTTCACCATGGCCAGAATGCGCCCATTCGAGGGGTTGATTACCACCGCCGTGCCATTCATGTCGCCCATGGCGTCGATTGCGGCCTGGCGAACCACCGGATCTTCGCCGGCTGTTACGTCTCCCGCAAAGATGTCACCCTTGGCATAGGAACTGGCGGTGAACCGCTCATAGTAATGATGATGTCGGCGGGAAGCTAGGGCTGCGCTACGTGCGCCGGCTCTCCCGTTGCCTCTTGCGGTCCGATGCGCTGTGTTTCCGGCAGGCGCTGCATGTGAGGCGCTGCTGTGAGCCGTTCCTGCGTGAGCGGTGGCAGGCTTATGGGCAGCAGCCGGCGTGGCCCCATGAGTTGTGGCATGATGATTGGTCGTGCGATGGGGTTCTGTCAGATGGGATTCGCTTGATTTTGCGTGGTGCAACGTGCGCGGAGCGTCAAGCGCCGTCGCCACTCCGGCGCCAACGCCGAAAACACTCAAAACCAATCCAAAAGCCCAAATACGGGAAAATGTCATCCAGCCGGTATCCTCTCTCCTGACGGAGTGTCTAACCGTTCGTCTCCTTAACGGAGGCATATTACGTGCCATCCCAGTCTGTTATCCCCGGAAAGGCTCTAACCAATACTCTGATTCATCCATTCCCTGGTAAGATGGCTAATCTCAAATTTCAAAACCGCTTCTTCATAACTGGGAACGAACGTCGCAAAGGGGTACTTCGCTCATATCGGCTACTCCGCATACAACTTAGACCGTCTGTCGCGAAATAAGGCAATTCAAATCTGGGTGCACCGGCTGGCTAGTGCAATAAAAACCCAAACATAGGCTGAGCTATATTGCACTATACGCCCTCCTAGGTTTCTTTCATAGGGAACCCTCGTTACTAACGTAAGTTGCGCAAGAAAGTGGGCATTTCCAAATCCGGCTGCGTATCTTCGCCCACATCGGGAAACAGCGGCGTGGGTCGCTTAGCTCTGTTATCGTCAATTTCCGCCTGAATATGGAGTCCGCTGGTGAATTCGGGAGCATAGTCCCTGCGCATAGGATTGTAGGCCGGCTCCTCCGCCAACTCGGCAAACCTCGGCGGCGCCGGCGCGGCTGCCGGTTCCATCTCTTCGGGTTCAAAATCCGCATCTGCCTCCACAGGAGGCTCCGCAACAGCGGTGGAGTCAGCTGTGGGCACGGTGGGTGCAACGGGGGTGAAAAAGCCTGACTTGTCCCATGTCTCCGATTCATCTGCCTTCACCGTGCACTTCTCGTCCTCTTCGTCTTGCGAGAGGAAGCGCAGCGGCTTGGGCGCCAGTACGGGCGCGGCTGCGGGCTCACGAAACTCGTCGATGCGCGGCACCAGCGAAATCTGCGCCACCGGGGCAGGGGACAGCGGGATTGAAACCACAGGCGTCTCGGCCACTTCCATCATGCGTTTGCGCCGCTCCGGCATCTGGTCGCGGAAGCCGGTGGCGATCACAGTAATCTTGACTTCGTCGCCCATATTCTCGTCCAGCACCGCGCCGAAGATAATGTTGGCGTCCTCGTGGGCGGCCGACTGAATCAGCAGCGAAGCCTCGTTCACCTCGTTAAGCTTCAGCGAACTGGAGCCGGTGATGTTGATCAGTATGCCTTGTGCGCCGTCCATGGCGCCGGCTTCCAGCAGTGGCGAAGCCATGGCCGCCTGCGCCGCTTCCACCGCGCGATTCGTACCGGAGCGAATCGCCGTGCCCATCACCGCATGGCCCATCCCCGCCATGGTGGTCTTCACGTCGGCGAAGTCGCGGTTGATAATGCCGGGGATGGTGATGATGTCGCTGATCCCCTGCACTCCCTGGCGAAGCACGTCGTCGGCGATGCGGAAGCTCTCGAAGAAACCCGCGCCCTTGGCCACTGCCAGCAGCTTCTCGTTGGGAATCACAATCACCGTGTCCACGCACTCAATTAATTCCTTGATCCCGCGCTCGGCCTGTTGCAGCCGACGCTTGCCTTCAAATGCAAATGGCAGCGTGACCACGGCCACCGTGAGAATGCCCAGTTCGCTGGCCAGCGAGGCAATCACCGGCGCTGAACCCGTGCCCGTGCCGCCGCCCAGCCCTGCGGTCACGAAGACCATATCCGCGCCTTCCAGCACCTCGATAATCTTCTCCGAATCTTCCAAAGCGGCGCGCCGCCCCAGCTCCGGATTTGATCCCGCGCCCAGCCCTGAAGTCAGTCGCACGCCCAGTTGCAGCTTCACCGGAGCCTGTGAGATCCTCAGAGCCTGTACGTCGGTGTTGGCGGTGATAAACTCCACTCCCGCCATCTGCGCCTGAATCATGCGGTTGACCGCGTTGCCGCCGCCGCCGCCCACCCCGATCACCTTGATGCGGGCTCCGCGCACACTCTCTTCGTGGTACTGAATGCGCATCTCCACGACTTCTTTTCTCATATGTTCCATTTGGGCATTGCCCTC
>CAWDQS010000154.1:0-8979 GCA_963804295.1 uncultured Acidobacteriaceae bacterium | reverse complement strand
GAAGCTTGGGGGTGTCCTGGCCGGTGATCGAAAACGAGTGCTGGCGTCCGGATTCGAATTGTCCATCGTAAAGCCGATGCCGCCGTTATAGAGCCCGCGCCCGCCGGGCCGAAAGTTGCCGAATGCGCCCGACTGGCTGAAGGAGGAATTGGCGGCGTTGTTGACGCTGCCATTGATTAGGAAGCCGTCGTTCGATTCCTTGCTGGCCTCGGTTTCTCCACGATACGCAGGAGAATTGTCATAGAGGCCTGAATCGCTTGGCTGTCACCCGTATCGATCCGCCCGAGATGCGCGGCCTTGGCCGGAGCCATCTGCTTCGAGCTGAACCGGCGCCCCCGCCCCCGCATCGGCATCGCAAACTGGCCGGAAAGCTGGCCTTCGCCGCGCTGCTCGTTCTGGCCATGATTACCGGCTCGCTGGGCGGGCTCATGCTGGTCTACTCCGTCGATCTGCCCCAGATTCACGACCTGGAACGCTATCAACCTTCAACCACCACCGATCTCTATGACCAGAAGGGCCGCATCATCGGCTCCTTTGCGCTGGAGCGGCGCGTGGTGGTCAACTATGACGACTTTGCGCCGGTGCTGCGCCAGGCTGTGATTTCGATTGAAGACAAGAGCTTCGAGTCGCACTGGGGAGTCAA
Organism: uncultured Acidobacteriaceae bacterium; assembly: GCA_963804295.1. Lineage (GTDB taxonomy): Bacteria > Acidobacteriota > Terriglobia > Terriglobales > Acidobacteriaceae > Telmatobacter. Next base: position 8,336 of record CAWDQS010000154.1, on the reverse strand, counting down.
CGTCTTCCGCGTCGCCGGCGCCGTCTGGCACGACATCAGAACCCACGGACGCGCCCAGGGCGCATCCACATTGACCATGCAATTAGCGCGCAACCTGTTTCTTTCTTCCGAGCGCACCGCGGGACGCAAGTTGCAGGAGGCTTATCTGGCCATCCAGATTGAGCGCGCCTTCACCAAGCAGCAAATCTTCACCCTCTATGGCAACCAGATCTACCTGGGGCACGGAATGTATGGCTTCGAGGCTGCTTCGCAGTTTTACTTTTGCAAGCACGCGCGGGATCTGAATTTAGCCGAAGCGGCTCTGCTGGCCGGATTGCCCAAAGGGCCGGCGGCCTTCTCGCCGCTGCTCAATCCGGAAAAAGCGCTGCGCCGGCGTAACCTGGTGATCTCGGAGATGGAGCTTGACCGGGTTATCTCCCACGAACAGGCAGAACAGGCTCGCAGCGCTCCGCTGGGGCTACGCATTGCCCCGACCGAAACGTTGGTCGCGCCATGGTTTCAGGAGGAGGTGCGCCGGGAACTGGAAAAACGCTTCGGCAGCGAGCAGGTGCATGAGGCCGGCCTGAAGGTGGAAACAACGCTTGATTTGGACCTGCAAAAAACGGCAGATCGCGCCGTTGCGGAGGGCCTGGCTGCCTATGAGCGGCGGCACGGCTGGTTTGGCAAATTGGAAAACGTGCTAGCCAGCGGAGCCACAATTGAGGATTACAAGCACCCCGACTGGGCTACGAACTCCGGACCCGGCGATTACGTCCACGCCATGGTCACTCGCGTTCTGCCCATAGCGATTTATGCCCGCGTGGGCGACAAACAGATTGTGCTGCTGCCAGAGGACTGGAGATGGACCGGGACGCATTTCGCCGACGCCCTGGTCAAGCCCGGCGATGTGATCTACGTTCACCTGGCCGAGGCTGCGGAGGGCAAGCCGCAACGCGCCACGCTCGAACAGGACACCGGCGCGCAAGGATCTCTATTGGCTATTGACAACACCAGCGGCGATGTACTGGCCATGGTCGGCGGGCGCGATTATTCGCTCTCGCAGTTCAACCGGGCTACTCAGGCTCAGCGGCAGACCGGCTCCAGCTTCAAGCCTTATGTCTACACAGCGGCCATCGAGGACGGCGCCAAGCCCACCGACTACATCGTAGATGCCCCGGTCAGCTTCGGCAGCTACACTCCGCACAACTACGAAAACGACTTCAAGGGCAGCATGACCCTCACCGACGCCTTCGCCGAATCGCGCAACATTCCCGCTCTCAAGCTGGCCGACCGCGTGGGCATTCAAAAGGTCATCGACGTGGCCCACCGCTTCGGAGTGACCACCAACATTCCCGCCTATCTGCCGATCGCTCTCGGAGCGGTCGATATTACGCTCGAAGAGCAGGTGGCCAGCTACGCGGTCTTTCCCAACGACGGGCTGAGAGTGAAGCCGCGGTTAATCAAAAAGGTTAGCAACGCCGACGGCGTCACGCTTTGGGAGGAACCGCCCGCCGTCACCGAGGTGATCAGCCAGCAGACAGCGCGCACCATGATGACTCTTTTACAAGCAGTCATCCAGCACGGCACCGGCGCGGCGGCGGCGCAGCTTCAACATCCGCTGGGTGGCAAGACAGGCACCACCAGCGAATACACCGACGCATGGTTCCTGGGATTTTCGCCCTCCATCACCTGCGGCGTTTGGGTGGGCTTCGACACCAATCAGTCGCTGGGAGAAAAAGAAACCGGAGCACGCGCAGCCCTGCCCATCTGGATGACATGGATGCGCGCCGCTATCGTAGGCAAGGACGATGAAAAGTTTCTCGGCGATGAAACGGACACTTCCAAGCTGAAGGCCTCCGCACAGCCGCTCGCCAGACCGCAACCGCCCACACAGCCAGGAGCAACCGCTGTCCCCAGGCAGTTGCTAGCTTCGCCTGCATTCGGCTCGCCCGCCAGGACCGTGAATACGCATGCGCACGCCAGGCCTCTTCCGTCTGCGACGCCAACTGGCGCGACAGCAAAACCGCCAGCTCTGCCCGTCGCAATACGCTCCGTACAGCCGGCCACGAGCACTGTCACGGACAGGTCGCAAGTGAAACCGGCTTTGGCTTTACAGCCAGTTCCCGTCCGAGCTACCGGCGCAGTCAAACCTGCTTTGAATTCAGTTCCCAATCCGCCCAAACCGAAAAATTAGAGCGAATCCAGAGTAAATGTGTCCTTACTGAAAGTGTTCAGGGTGGCTTTTTCTTGATGAAAAAGCCATTTGGCAGCGTTGCTTTTGGGGTACAGCTACTCTAGTTTAGCTATAAAAATGCTCTAACGGGGTTTGTTGGCGACGGCCAACAGGGTCTGGAAGTGCGGAAGTTTGTGTTCTTTATCGACGACGGAAGTATGCACCTGTGTGAAGCCGGCTGATGCGAGCATGTCTTCCAGCTCCGATTCGGTGAAGCCCAGCCATTCATCGGCGTAGATCTCGCGCGCCTGTTCAAAACGGTGCTTGAGCAGGTCGAGTACGACGATGCGGCCGCCGGGAGCGAGAATGCGCCAGGCCTCTTGGACGGAGCGCCGCGGGTGCAGGGCGTGATGGAGCGACTGCGAGAGGAATACCAGATCGACGGAGTTGTCTTCGATGGGAAGTTCTTCGATGTCGCCCAGCCGGTACTCGACGTTCATAACGCCGTGTCGAAGGGCCTGTTCGCGGCCGACCTCGATCATCTTGGCGGAAGAATCCACGGCGATCACCCTGGTGGCGCGCTCGGCGAGCAGCAGCGCAAAGGCTCCCTCGCCCGCTCCCAGATCGGCAATGACCATGGGCGGCATCAGGCGAAGGAGCGCCTCGGCCATGCTCTTCCATGACCTGCCGGGAACGTAATCCTTGCCTAGACGGCCAGCCACGCCGTCGAAGAAAGCGCGCATCTTGTCCTTACGCTTCCTGAGGACGCGGCGCATGGCAATTTGGTCTGATTCCGCTTCGGGAATCTCCTCTCTCGCCTCGGTAAGCAGCCCAGCCAGAGTGCCCTTAATGCTTTTAAGCTTGTAGAGGCTATTCTTGCCGGTACGGCGATCCTCGACCAGGCCAGCCTGCTTCAATTGCGCCAAATGCGTTGAGATGGTGCTCTGGCCCATGGCCAGAATCTCCTGCAACTCGGCGACCGAGAGTTCGTCGACACGCAGTAGCAGTAAAATCCTGAGCCGAAGGGGGTCGGCGAGGACGCGGAGAATTTTTATGATTGACGGCATAGCTGGACTCTGATACATATCAATATATCACGATGTGACGATGTAAGTGAATGAGTGAATCAGTGAACGAGTGAAGAATTGGGCAAGGTAGCGGGTCAGAGTTTGCATGACTCATCAAAGCATCCCTCAGAAATTCTTAAGGAGAATCGGAATGGCAACTTCAACAGTGGAAATCAACGCAACGTACAAGGTAGCCGACATGGCGCTGGCCGATTGGGGTCGCAAGGAGATCAGCATCGCCGAGCAGGAGATGCCGGGGCTGATGTCGATTCGCAACAAGCACGCGGCTGCCAAGCCGCTGGCGGGTGTGCGCATCACCGGCTCGCTGCACATGACGATTCAGACGGCAGTCCTGATTGAGACGCTGACCAGCCTGGGCGCGACCGTGCGCTGGGCGAGCTGCAACATTTTCTCGACGCAGGACCATGCGGCGGCGGCGATTGCGGCTACAGGCGTTCCGGTTTTTGCATGGAAAGGCGAGTCGCTGGAGGAGTATTGGTGGTGCACACTTCAGGCGCTGAGCCACAAGGGTGGCAAGGGGCCGCAACTGGTGGTGGACGACGGCGGCGACGTAACCCTGCTGATCCACAAGGGCTATGAACTGGAAGAGGGCGACGGCTGGGTGAATACGCCTTCCGGCAACCACGAAGAACAGGTGATTAAGGATCTGCTGAAGAAGGTTAATGCCGACGACCCGAAGCACTGGCACAAAGTTGCGGCGGAGTGGCGCGGCGTGAGTGAGGAGACGACGACGGGCGTGCACCGACTCTACAAGATGATGGAACAGGGCAAGTTGCTGGTACCGGCGATCAACGTGAACGACTCCGTGACCAAGTCGAAGTTTGACAATTTGTATGGCTGCCGCGAATCGCTGGCCGACGGGATCAAGAGAGCCACGGACGTGATGGTGGCGGGCAAGGTGGCAGTGGTCTGCGGATACGGCGACGTGGGCAAAGGCTCGAGCCACTCGCTGCGCGGCATGGGCGCGCGGGTTGTCATCACGGAGATCGACCCCATCAACGCGCTGCAGGCGGCGATGGAGGGCTTCGAGGTAACCACTATCGAGGAGACACTGGGGCGCGGCGACATCTACGTCACCTGCACTGGCAACACGGACATCATCACGCTGGAGCACATGAAGCGGATGAAGGATCAGGCCATCGTCTGTAACATCGGCCACTTCGACAATGAGATTCAGGTGGACCCGCTTAACGCCGCACCGGGCGTGAAGAAGATCAACATCAAGCCGCAGGTGGATATGTACACCTTCCCCGACGGGCACTCAATTTTTGTGCTGGCCGAAGGAAGGCTGGTGAATCTGGGCTGCGCGACGGGGCATCCGAGCTTTGTGATGAGCAACAGTTTTGCGAATCAGACGCTGGCGCAACTGGACCTGTGGGCCAACAAGGACACGTACAAGATTGGCGTCTATGTGCTGCCCAAGAAGCTGGACGAAGAGGTGGCGCGGCTGCATCTGGAAAAGATTGGCGTGAAGCTGACCACGCTGACGAAGAAACAGGCGGATTATCTGGGCGTGCCAGTGGAAGGGCCTTACAAGGCGGAGAATTACAGATACTAGTGGTCAGGGGTCAGAGATCAGGGGCAGAGATCAAAGATCAGTGTCAATGATCAGTTGTGGGTTCCCTGATCTCAAGAGCAAGATGTGAAACGCAAAGCCTCGGTTGAAGCCGGGGCTTTGTTGCGTTCAGGGGCAGATTATAGTTCTTCTTCCAGATGAAGAGTCGAAGGTCACGTTACAGAAGACTGAAATCATCCGTCCGGTCATCAAGAAGCGCCAAGGTGCGCCGATAGCGGAATAGTGGGCATGAAAAGTTTTGCCTGTGGAGGATTTTATGCGTATACGCCCGGTATTTGCTTTTCTGATCCTGGCCGGAATATCCGGCTGTGTAAGCCAAAACCAGTTGGCTCCCACCCCTGCTGCTGTCACGCACAACTATAACGGGACAGCTTCGGTGGGCGATTTTCTGACCATCACAGTGAACTCGACCGCGCTGACCATCACTTACTCGAATCTCTCCAATGGCGAAACGGGGACGGTTCCTTACACGGTGAACGCGAATGGCAGCTATACGATCACCGATCCGACTGGCAATTTGATTTCCGCATACGAAGTGCCGGGCTACGCGATGATGATTCAGTCGGCCAAATCGGGGCCGGACAAAAACACACCGGCGCTGATCACGGCGGTGGAGAGCGGGCCGATCTCGCTGAGTACCTTCGCTAACAACAGCTACAACTATATGTCGTTCCGCACCTCGTTCGGCGGGTTGGAAATCGGTTCGGTGAGCATAGGAACGACCGCGGCGACGAACACCAACTACTGGCCTTACGGCAACACCAACCCAGCCGATACGGGCGGCGCATTCGGCGGCGGCCCGATGGATTTCAGCGGTCTGGTGGAGGATGCTTCGGGAACGTATATATCCGGACCAGTCGGCGGAGCAGGCGGAGGCACGGACTACATCTTCGGCACAACGGGCGGGTTCTTCATTGTGGATACGCCGAACGGATCGATCATTGGATTGCCGAAGGCGGCAACCCCGAACTTTGACCCATCGGTGGCTGGCACCTACAACGGCATCTTCTATGAGAAGCTCAACGCTAACAATTCTGGATCCACGGAGACGGGCACGCCTTCAACCGGTCAGGCAACGATTGTGGTCGACACCCTGGGCAACATCACGGTCACGGATTCCAATAGCAACACAATCATCAGCGCCCTGCTGACTCCGGTGGCTAGTTCCACCAATTTGTATGGCAGCGCGGGTCAACTGACCGATCCATGCTACGGATTGTTTACCTTCCACGTGGTGAAACCCACATATGAGCATGATGTGTTCGTCACCTTTGTGGGCAACTCGGTGGTCTTTTCCAAGTACAGCGTCACTCTGCCCTGGGTTGATAGTACCGGCACTTATACGTATTGGTACGGCGTGGGGCTTAAGTAGGACCGCTAACCAGCACCTGCTAAGCTAAACGCGCAGCAAATCCGCCTCCTACCCCAGATCTATGGAGGCGGATTTGCTTCATGGATGAAATTGCAATCACGCGGTAAGGTGAGGCCGAGGCCGCTACGAAGATTGCGAGCTACTACTTTTTGCGGTCAATCAGGTGCTGCCAGAGCCGCCAGAACGGGCCATGAAGCAGCCGGGTTTGCTGGGCTTTGAGGGCTGCATAGGAGCGTGCGACATAGCTATCGAACTCCGGGGGCCAGCCGATGGTGGAGCGGCGCTCGGAGTAGTCTTTCTCGTCCCACTTGGCCAGGACGGCCTTGTAACCCACGACATGGGTAACAAAGTCCAGCAAGCACTGCGGCATCTGCTCCTCGATGATGAGATGGGCCTTCTCGATAATGACCTTTTCGCGGACATCGTTTAGGGGCATGAAGATGGTGGTCATCCACAGCATCCACTCCTTCATCTCGCTGTCGAGAATGGGAAAGCTCTGCGTCTTGCCTTGCTTTTTGAGCAGCGAACGGTAGGCGATGTTGCCCGCCTGTGAGGCTACGTAGAGAGGGCCGTAGAACTCGTTGAGGCGGCGATTCACCTGCTCCAGTTTGTCCTTGCGGCGAGCCAGCATTTTGGCGCTCAAGGCCGTGGCCAAATAACCAATAAACGCCAGAACAATGGCTTGCGCGGTTGTATTGTCGAGAAAATTCTGTAAAAAATACATGGGCGTGTCCGTAATTTGTACTGACAACGAGTATAGCGCGGCAGTTATGCGGATGGGCTGCTGATGTGTCGAAAAACTTGTTTACAGCCCGCCGTGGAAGCGTCCGAATACGCGGGCAGCCATCAGTGACATGAGCAGGATGCCTGCGCCGAGGACAAGCATATGCCGGGTGTTGCGCAGATTGAAGCTACCCACGCGACAGACGAGCAGGTAGGCAACGGCGAGATTGAAAAGTCCCCATAGAACATTGATTGTCGCGGAGGACAGGCCTACGCCCGGCGGTGATGCGAAGGGGCTCTGAAAGGCATGGCCCGAGATTCCATTGCCGAGATGGGGCAGGCTATTGGCGAGAAATGCGCCTCCGAAGAAGTACGCAAAATAGTGATTCCAGCGCATGACGACTCCTTTCTGCTTGCAGGCTATCCCACCCTAGCCGTAAAAAACAAGAGCGCGGTGAGGGTGGGGCACCCAGACCTGATATTAACCATGAAAATTCTCTAGCTTGCGCTGAGATAGATAAAGCGGACGAGAAAGATCGCGGCCAGCAGGTAGAGCAGCCAATCCTGGCGGCGGAGCTTGCCGGCGGCAAGATGGAGCGCGGCCCAGGCGATGATGCCGAAGCCGAGGCCGTTGGCGATGGAGAATGTAAACGGAATCAGCACCAGCGTTAGAAACGCGGGGACGGCAATCAGCGGCTCGCGCCAACGAATTTCGCTGATGGTGGAAAGCATCATGGAGCCGACCAGGATGAGCGCCGGAGCAGTGGCGGCGGGGGGTACGATGCTCACGAACGGCGCCGCGCCGATGGCGGCGAGAAAGAGTAGTCCGGTGACGACAGCGGTGACGCCTGAGCGGCCTCCGGCAGCCACGCCGGCGGTGGACTCGACGTAGCTGGTTACCGTCGAGGTTCCGGTCAACGAACCGAAGACGGTGGCTGTGGCGTCTGTGAAGAGGATGCGACTGAGGCGGGGGATGGTGTTGTCCGCCCCGATGAGGCCGGCGCGCTTGGTTACGGCGACGAGTGTGCCGAGATTGTCGAAGAGGTCAATGAAGAAGAATACGAAGACAATTTCGAGAAGGCCTTTGTTGAGCGCGCCGCGAATGTCGAGTTGGAAGGCGGTCGAGGCCAGGCTGGAAAAGCCTCCGGGGGCGTGCGTCCAGTGAGTGATGCCCAACGCCCATGCGACGAAGGTGATGGAGAGGACTCCGATGAGGATGGAGCCGCGGATTTTTCGAACTTCGAGAGCGACCATCAGGAGCAGGCCGAGAAGCGCGAGGGCGGCGGCGGGGTTGCGGATGGCGCCCAGGTTGAGCAGGGTGTTGGGGTCGGCGACGACCAGGCCGGCTTTTTGAAAACCGATGAGGGCGATGAAAATGCCGATGCCGCTGGCCACAGCAATACGATGGTTCAGCGGTACCACACA
>CAWDQS010000153.1:0-44813 GCA_963804295.1 uncultured Acidobacteriaceae bacterium | reverse complement strand
ATGTTGCCTGCTGCTGGTTCCGGTTCCGTATTGCAGAAGATCGGGCGTGATGATTGGCGCAACGCAGTTGTACTCGCGGGCAAAGCGGGCGCGGGCCTGAAGACTATCGACCAGCGCAAGGACGCGCGCGCCCTCGATGAGAGCATGAGCGTAGCCGCCCACCTGGCGAGTGAGCGCCATAAAGATGCGATGAATCTCGGCCTGCTCTTCCTCGATGAGACGGACGAGCTCGTTGTTCTGCTCGATGGTTTCGAGAGGCTCGAGATAAACAGTCTGGCCCGATGAGCTGACGCCATGGACCACGCCGCTGACGCGCCGTTTGAGCTCCGCACGGACGGGAATGACGAAGCGGTCGCCGCGGATGGTGATGAGATCTTCCTGCGTCGCGCCCTCCGATGCGAGCTTGCGCAGGGTGGCGCGAAGGGATTCTTCGATCTGTTTTTTCTGGCGCTCCTGCTCGCGGCGTATGCGGCCCAGCTCGTGCGAAGCATTGTCGGCCAGCGAGCCATCGGGCTGAATGGTGCGCTCGATGGATTCGGCCAGTGGACGAAGACTGCCCGTGAGCGCCGACGAAAGTTGGGAGAGACCGAGCAGCTTGCCCACCAGACGCGCCGGGGGTGATTGCAACAGCGATTGCCAGGAGGCGACATCGTTGGCCAGGCGGGCGATGGCTTGCAACTCGTCGGCTTCGAGGGCCGCGCCGGGAATCTGCGCCTTGGTCGCTTGTTGCGTGGGATCGAAGAGTCCGCCGACGGGGATGGAGGTTTGCTCTTCGAGCAGCAAGCGAAGCTCGGCGGTAAGCTGGTGCTGGCTTGCGATCCATGCTTCATCAGTGGACGGCTTGAGGTCGAGAATCGCCTGGCGGCCAACCGGGGAGGCGGCGAAAGACGAACTAAGCGCGAGAAGCGCCTCCCACTCGAGAGCGGCATAGTCGGCGTTCAATACCGGTGACGGGATGGGATCGAGCAGGGGCATGGTTTTTGTACTGTGGCTATTTTATCGGGCTGGGGCATTCACAGCGGGTTTCAGCTGTTTCTCCCAGCGGGCGACGACAGCGGCGGCCATGCAGTTGCCGATGACATTGAGGGCGGTGCGGCCCATGTCCATGAGGGTATCCACGCCGAGCAGCATCAGCACGGCGGTGGCGGGAATTTGGAAGGAACCAGCTGTGGCCAACAAGACGACAAGCGTGGCGCGGGGCACGCCGGCGATGCCTTTGCTGGCGAGCGCCAGCGTGGCCAGCAGAACGATCTGCTGGCTCAAAGAAAAATGGAGGCCCGCGGCCTGGACGGCAAAGAGCGCGGCCATGGAGAGGTAGATGGTGGAACCGGTCAGGTTGAAGCTGTAGCCGGTGGGAATGACGAAGGAGACGATCCAGCGCGGCACGCCGAACTCTTCCATGCGCTCCATGGCGAGGGGCAGCGCGGCTTCCGATGATGTGGTGGCGAAGCCGATGGCGGCGGGCTCGGCGACAGCCGCGGCAAAACGGCCGATGGGGATGCGCGCAAGCAGCAGTATGGGCGCGAAAACCAGAAGAAGAAAGATGGTGAGTGTGACGTAGTTGGTGACGAGAAGTTTGCCCAGCGGCAGCAGCGTGGCCAAGCCCATGCTGCCCACGGTGTAAGCCAGCGCGGAGCCGGCGGCTACAGGCGCGGTGACCATGATGATTCGGGTGAGGCGGAACATGGTCTCGGTGAGCGATTGCAGAACGGAGACCAGGGGGGCGCGCTTCGGCTCGGGCAGCATGGCCAACGCGGCGCCGAAGAGCAGCGCGAAGATGGCGACCTGGAGGATTTGATTTTCGGAGACGGCCTTGGCGATGTTCTCCGGAAAGATATTCAGAAGAATTTGCTGCCAGCCTTCGGGACGAGCAGCGGGCACGGCGGCCTGGATGGAGGCGGGCAGCTTGACGCCGGCTCCGGCCTGGGTGAGGTTGATGGCGACGGCGCCCAGAATTAGTCCGATGGTGGTGACGACTTCGAAAAAGATGATGGACTTGACGGCCACGCGTCCCACGCCGCGCAGTTCGTTGTGGCTGGCGATGCCGGTGACGATGCCGCCGAAGATGAGCGGCGCGACAATCATGCGGATGAGGCGCAGAAAGATGTCGGCGAGGAAGTGGCTCTGCGCGGCGATTAGCGGCGCGTCCACGCCCAGTTCCGCGCCAGCCAGCATGGCGAAGAAGGTCCAAATCAGCAGGGAGCGGCGTCGCGCGGCGAAGGGAAGAAAGAGGCCAAGTCCGGACCAACGAAGGATGGCGGCAAACTCGGCGCAGGGGTAAAACACGCCGGCGACAAGGCCCGCGACGAAAAGGAGAACGGCGGCCAGAACGAGCGCGCGCAGAGCCGCGTGGACGGATTGTGTACGAGACGGAGCGGAGGTTGGCTTCATCGATGGGCCTTGAGAGCTCAAGGACTCCATTATCCTACGACGGCAGCCGGTTGCGCTTGAATCAGAGTGGGGCGGCGAAAAGGCGCTTAAAAATCGTGTGGCGCGTTATTTCTTCGGTGAATCAGCGGTTGCAGCAGGCGAGGCGGCCGCGACGGCGGGGCAGGCAGCTCCGCAGTTTCCGCCGCAGGGGGTCTTGATCTGGGCAGGTGCGGACTCGGAGGCGGGCGCTTTGCTTTTGGCCGCGTAGTCGTTTACATAAAAGCCGCCACCCTTGAAGTGCAGGCGCGGCGCGGTCAGCGGACGCTCCAGCACGCCCTGGCAAACGGGGCAGACAAGCTCCGGCTTGGATTTGAAGTGCTGGATTTTTTCAAAGCGGTGACCGCACTGAGTACAACGATAGGCATATAAAGGCAAGTCTGTTACACCTCGTGGATAAAATCACACACTATTCCTATTGTATCGGCATGGCGGTAATTATCTGCAACCACTTGCGGTGGGGCAGACGGCGCTTGCGCGCCAAGAAATAAGTTGTATCCCACCCTTTTCGCAAAGAACGCGAAAAGGATGGGGCACCCAGAATTTTTAGGCCATCTGCCGAAGACTCAATGCACAACAAACTTTACCTTTGCTTCGTGGGTTTCCCAGGACAGCATGAACACACCTTTGTTGCCGCCGAGGTCGGTGATGGTGTACTTCAGATTCTCCACCAGCGCAGGCGGCTTGCTCATGGTCAGCTTCACCCGGCCCAGGTCCTGCGCCTTGTCGTACTTGAGGCCCCACTTGCCGGTCAGTTTGTTGACGACCAGCACCCAGTTGTCGGGGTCGGAGAGGTCGATAAAGAGCGAGTAGTCGCCCTTGGGAACGGCCAGACCGCCGAGGACCAGGTCGGCTTCGGTATGCAGGGCTGTGGCCTCGTTGGCCCCCGCGCGCCAGATGGGGTACGTGGGATCGTGGCTGATGAGTCCGTCTTTGGTGAATATGTGGCCGGCGCGACCCTTGACACCCGGCGAACTGTAGTTGATGGTGATGGTTTTGCCGGCGATAGTCACGGAGGCGGTGGCCGGCGGGCTCTTCGGCGGGCCGGGCTGGGGGGCTGGCTGGGCGGACAATGTAGCGGCGACGAACAGAAAGCTCGCACAGACTAGAAGACGCTTCATGGTGGTTTTCTCCTTGGGGACAAATCCTTGCCGGAAGCGTTGGCCCCCGACGCAACGATTGTCGCACCGGAGGGCCGTGTTGGGGAAACCGGGGAGGAAAATCGTGCGATTCGCGTGGAAGGATGGCAGAGTCTAGTGGAATATTTTATCGTAGAGCGCATGAGGAATTTGTATTTCCTAACATGTGTTTTTCTTCTGGCCGAATTGTTTTCAGCTCCGGCGCAGCTCTTCGCCCAGCAACAGGAACCGGTCTCCATTCAGGTTCATGCAGGCCGGCCCACCCAGCCTTACATTCCTATTTGGAACTACTTTGGCGCGGACGAACCAAATTATCTCTACGCTGCCGACGGCCAGAAACTTCTCTCTGAGCTGGCCGCCCTCAGCCCGGTCCCCGTTTACTTTCGTCCTCACAATCTGCTCACGACAGGAAATGGCGAGGGCTCGCTGAAGTGGGGCTCGACAAATGTATACACCGAGTTGCCGGATGGGGCTGCGGTCTATGACTTCACCATTACAGACCGCATCTTCGACGCATTGTCTGCCGCGCATGTTCGTCCTATCGTTGAGATTGGCTTCATGCCGGAGGCTCTCTCCACACATCCGGCACCGTATCGCCACAGCTTTCCCAAAGGCGATATCTATACCGGCTGGACCTATCCGCCCAAGGACGAAGCAAAGTGGTCGAAGCTCGTGATTGCCTATGCGACCCATTTGAAGGAACGCTATGGCAGCCAGAGTGATTCATGGCTTTGGGAGGTGTGGAACGAACCGGACATCGGCTACTGGCACGGAACGCCCGCCGAGTATGACCGGTTTTACGACTTGACCGCGAGCGCCATTCGCCAAGTACTGCCCCATGCCCGTATCGGAGGCCCAGAGGCCACCGGCATCAGCGACCGCTCCGAAATTTTTCTGCGCCAATTCCTGGAGCATTGCGCACACGGCGTAAACTACGCTACGGGCGGAATCGGCGCGCCGCTTGACTTTATCAGCTATCACCCCAAGGGCAGCCCGAAGTTTGTTGACGGTCATGTGGTGATGAATGTCGCCCACCAGCTACGCGCAGTTGAGCAGGGAATGAAGGTAATCGCCAGCTACCCGGAGTGGAAACACACGCCCATCATCCTCGGCGAAAGCGATCCGGAGGGTTGCGCGGCCTGCCAGGGCAGCCAAAATGGCTACCGCAATGGTCCTCTCTATGGCGTAAGCGTGGCTGAAGCTACCCTGCGCACCGATGAGCTGGCGCGCAAGTACGGCGTCACCGTGGAGGGCGCGGTCACCTGGGCCTTCACGTTCGAGGAGCAGCCGCCTTTTGCCGGATTCCGCGAACTGGCCACCAACGGCATTGACAAACCAGTGCTCAACGTCTTCCGCATGATGGGAATGCTGGGCGGTGGATCGGGCGGTAATTTGGCAAACGCGGTGTGGGTTGAGACCGAGAGCAGCGGAGCGCAGGCGTTGGAACAGGTGCTTGCGGCCAGCGTTTCCGGCGCTCCAGACATCAATGCCGTGGCCACACGCAACGGCCAGGAGGTTGACGTGCTCGTTTGGAATTATCATGACGCCGACGTTACCGTGCCGGCAGCGCTGATTCATTTGAGCGTGGATGGTTTCAACGGCAAATCAGTCCACGCCGCCGAATTTCGCATGGACGCGACGCATAGCAACGCCTACCGGGCTTGGCAGCAGATGGGCGGCCCTGCGCATCCCAGCGCGGAACAGACTCGGCAACTGCAACAAGCCGGCGCTCTCGAAGAGACAGTCAAGGACCGAACGACCGCGCTCGACCGAGGCAAGGCCGTTCTGGATTTCGTCCTCCCGCGCCAGGGCGTAGTGCTACTGCGTCTACGCGAGTAATAGTGCGAATCAGGCTTTTATGACAGATGATCCGCTGATCCGCTCGCGCACTAACTCGTGGCCGCGCGTGAGGAACTCTTCCAACGGCAGCTTGCCCGCGTCCACTTCAGCTAGGAGGTCGCGCTGGGCGGCGTACTCCTTGTTCTGGATGCCGGCTTTGGATTGCAACATGCGCCAGGCCTTGCGGCGCTCTACGCAGAACATGACTAACTGGCGACTTAGAGCGTAGTACGTTGTTTTGCCGGCGTCTTCGACGGTGATGTAAGTGCCGAAGTCGGGAATGAAGGCGCGGTGGCCGGGCGTGAGATAGCGGCGGTAGACGACGTCTTGTTGAGTTATGCGGACCAGCATGTTATCGAGCGGTATGAGCTTGGCCGCGGCTTCCGGCTTGATCTTCTTGAGGTGATTCCGGAAGCGGGCTTCCGTGACGCACCAGTGGGCGACGGTGTAATGGGAGGTTTCTCCGGTGAGTTTGTTTTTGGTTTCGTACCAATCGAGATCGATGGAGGGATTGCCCTTGATGTCCAGAGCTTCCTGATAGGTTTCGCCGAGTCGGGGGTTGAAGACGAACTCTGGGACGCCACGCGAGTCGCGCACGCGCTGGGCCTGGATGAGGGCCATGTCGTCGGCGACACCGTGCTCCGGCTGGCAGGTGGTGAAGGCCTGGAGGAACATGGTCCCGCGATATTCCAATCCATCCAAAATGGCGCGGTAGAGTTTAGGCGCGTTGGCCATGGAGACTTGCGCAACGAAGGGCGAACCGTGGCCGGCGAGGAAGGTTTCGGCGACAGTCTTCTTCTCGGTGTTCTTGCCCTGGGTGGCCGCGCCGAAGGTGTTCATGTCGCCGCCGCCGAGCATGGGGGTGGAGTCGGAGTTCTGGCCGCCGGTGTTGGAGTATACCTGCGTGTCGAGCATGAGAACTTTGACGTTGGGCCGATTCTGCAGCATGACTTTGGAGACATTTTGATAGCCGATGTCGCCCATGCCGCCGTCGCCGCCGACGGCCCAGACCTTGGGCAACTCAACGATTTCCTGATCGGTCATCAGCGCGTCGGTGAAGTGGGTGAGGTGGTAATACTGCTCGGCGTCGATAACATTTTCGTCGCGAGTGAGTAGGATATCAGCGAGGCGCTCGGGAATGACGGACCGGCGCGCGTGATCGACGATAAAGCTCTCGCCCATGAGCCAGCCTACGGTGACGCCGTCCTGGAAGAGCGAGTTCATCCACGGATAAGGGTGAGGATTGTTGGGCGCGGTGGAACCGTAGACGGTGTTGCATCCGGTGTGGGCGGACATGGCCATGACGCTCATGCCGTTGGCCAGACGGCCATCGACGGCTTGCAGATTCTTGTGATTGAAGGCTTCGGCGAGCAGGACGGCAGCGATGGCCTCGACCAACTCGGCGTCGCTGATGGGGCCGTTCTTGGCCTCGTAGGCGGCGATGCGGGCGCGGGTGTCGGTTTCGTCATCGCCGCCCAGGCCGAGGATGAGATGGGCGATGGCTTGACGAAACAGATCGTACTCTTTGAGGCTGCGGGTTTTGAGGACTGCGAGGCGAGCGACACCGCGCTTCTCAAGCTCGCCGGCCTTGGCCAGGAAACGATCGCTCTTGGTGTGAAAGACGGGGCGCATGTAAGCCTCAGTGACCGCGGCGATGGAGCGCAGCACGCTTTTTTCTCCGCAGCCCGCGCAGGCGCCGTCGCCAGCCACCAGAGCGTCGTAGGTGGAGCGCACCATGAGCATGTTGCGCAGCGTGGCGGTCTTGGAATCGGCGGGATTGGCGGCGTTGAAGAGGCCGAGAAACTTCTGCGATGTGTCGGGCAGCAGGTCGAGGAAGCCGGTTCCGGTCATGTGCTTGGCATTGACTTCTTCAGTTTCCGCAACCATTTTGAGCGCGTTGTGATCGCCACAGGCGGTTACGCAAGCGGCGCATCCCTTGCAGAGATCGGAAACAAAGATGGAGAAGATGCCGCCAGTGCCGGGAGCCTTGCGCTCGGGCGACGAGAAGATGGCGGTCACCTTCTGATAGGCCATGGGAACCTTGTCGAGGATGGCGAGAACTCCGTTCTTTGACTCTTTGGACAGGCCTTCTAGGGAATCGATCACTTCGCGAAGGATGGTGGGGAGCGGAGTGCCGGTTTTGATGTCGGCTGTCATGCGCGAACGGGCGTGGCGCTCGATCTCAGGCAACGCGGCGAGGAACTTCGTTCGGTCCTCGACGTTTGCGATATAGTGATTCACGGCAGTGCGCAGCAGCGTGCTCAGATCCTGCGCGGTGTTGGGGAGCGCTGTGTCTGGGCAGACGGAGATGCATTCCATGCACTGGGTGCAGTTTTCAGGGATGAAGAGCGGGGTTTCACGGCGGGCCACATACTTGGAGGCCGTGTCACCGGTGGCGGCGGCAATCATGCCCATTGCGGAGAGCGGCGAGGCGGGCTGGTTGTATCCAAAGTGCGCGCGGAACTCGGCGTCGAATGCTGCGACACTGGCCAACGGCGTGCGCGCGGCTTGACCGGCGGGCAGCGCATGGGAACGGCAGCCGGTTCCGCAAGCGCCGCCAGCGGCGACCGTCTCAAGAATCGGCATCAGAGCCGCGCCGCGCAGGCTGGAGTGATCAGCCGCGGAGAGCGCGCCGATCTTGATCTCCGTCACCTGGTCAAAGCCCTGCATCATGACTTCCATGTTGGACTCGACGACGGCCTCGCCCAGCTTTCCGAACTTGCTAACATATTGCTTGCGAACCACGGCGCGATACTGTTCCTGCGTAATGCCGAATTCCTTGAGCAGCGTGCTGACGCGAAAGAATGCGCCTAGAAACGCATTGCCCTGCATGCGCAGTTGCAGATCGCCGCGGTCAGTGGCCTTTTTGGCGATTTCAAAACCGGGCAGCGTGAATACGCGAATCTTCTTATCGATGATCTGCTTGCGCGCCCAAAGCGGCAACTGTTCCCAGGCCTGTTCGCCTTGCTGATCGGACTCCCAGACCAGCGAGCCGCCCACGGCCATGCCGTCTAGCGGATTGGTGTGGGTGAAAGCCTTGGGGTCGCAGCAGAGAACAACAGTCACATGGCGCAGATCGCAATTGACGCGGATGCGGTCTTTCGCGGCCACCATGAAGTACGAGGTCGGCGCGCCTTTTTTCTCCGAGCCGTACTTGGGATTGGCGCTGACGTGGATGACTTCCTTGGGATTGCCGAGGGTGTCGTGCTCGCCGTCGCGTTCAAAGATCAAGTCGTTGAGATCGCCTAGAATCGCGCCGAGGTTCTTTCCGGTGGTGATTGCACCCCAGCCTCCGATGGAGTGGAAGCGCACGGCCACCGCGCCCTCGGGCAGCAGAGACGGAGTCTCATCACCGATGACCGCGTAGGGATGGTCGATGCCGAGAACAAAGAATGAAATGCTGTCGGAGGCGCGCTTGCCGTCCTTGCGGGCGCGATTGGCGGTGGCGAATTCATACGCGCCAATGATGTGCTCGGGGCGAAAGTCGCGCGAGCCGAGACCGTAGCTGCTGCCGTAAATCATCGGGACTTCGGCTAGCGAAATTGCGGGCAGGCCAGCGACGGATTGCACCGCTTTGGAGAACGCGGTGCGAATATCGCGGCCCAGCGGATTGTCGCCGGAGAGGGCCTCATCCGTGCGCTCCAGGATGACGACGTTCTTCTTGCCGCGGAGCGCTGCCACGATGGCGGCTTCAGGAAAGGGACGAATCACGTTGACGTGGATGGAGCCGACGCTTGCATTACGCGTCTGGCGCAGGTAATCGACAGCGGCCTCGATGTTTTCCGCGGCTGAGCCTAGCGAGACAAAGACCGTTTCTGCGTCGTCCGTTTTGTATTTGCTGATGAGGCCGTAGTTGCGGCCGGTCAACTCGGCAAAATCCTTGTATGCGTCTTCGAGAAACTGCAAGATCGGCTCGGCGAAGTTGTTGCGCCGCGCCACGACGCCATTCATGTAGTGTTCCTGATTCTGCACCGGGCCAAGCAAAACCGGATTCGTCAGGTCCAACATCTTGGGAACTCGGCGGCGGGTGGGACCAAACAATGTGCGCTGCGCCTCGGTGGGGCAATCGATGATGTCAGCCGGAGAGCCAAGATACTCGCGGATCAGCCCGGACTCGTGCTTGTAGAAGGTGCGCTCCAGGTGCGTGGTGAGGAAGCCGTCCATGATGTTCATGCCAGGAGTAAGCGAGAGTTCGGTCACGCGGCGCAGAATGAGCGCCTGATCGGCGGCCTGCTGTGCGTCCTTGCCGAAGAGCATGATCCATCCTGTATCGAGCGCGCCGTAGATGTCGTCGTGGCCGCAATGGACGTTGAGGGCTTGCTTGGTGAGCGCGCGCGCGCCTACTTCCAACACCATCGTCGAGCCTTTACCGGGCGCGTGATAATACTGCTCGACGCCGTAGACCACGCCTTGGCCGGAGGTGAAGTTGACCACCCGCTTGCCGCAAACCGAGTGAGCAATGGCTCCGCCCTGGGCCGCGTGCTCGCCCTCGGTTTCAATGGCGATGGTGTTGTGGCCGAAGACGTTCAGATGGCCTTCCGCATAGGCCTGCTGGAAGAGCTCGCCGCCCTCCGTGGAAGGCGTAATCGGATAAAATACGCCAGCGTCGGCTATGCGCGTCTCGGTGTGATACGAGACAAGCTGGTTTCCATTTGCAGTAACCCGAATGCCGGGGAAGCGAGCAACAGTCATGAATTCCTCTCAGTTCTTGCACATTTTGTGACGTCAAGGTTTTTTGCGCGCGGTGGGAGGCCGGTACAACGAACGGGCTCCGTCCAAAGGCCACGCAACGGTCCCGCAATCCGCTGGGGAAGCAGCCTAGTCTCTAGTATGCACTCTATGGAGGCGGGCTGTATTCCATAATGTGGTATGTCATCTTTCATTGATGTATGGTTTCCTACAACTCCTTCGAGATTCAAAATGGGTAAGCTTATAGGCTGAGTTGTCTGATGATGTCTGTATATTGGATGCGCGAGATGAGTGCGGGATTCCTGCGGCAGAGCTGAGTGTAGAGGACAATTTATCTGAATTAAAGTCCCAACGGGCGATTTGGCCTTGCCCCAGAAAAATCTTGCCTTCCAGAAGAGGATTTCAGGCCTTACCATGACGGAGGGGATTTCTCCGCGATGAATTCTGCTTTGAAGTTGCTTATCGTTCGTTTTGCCTGCCTGGCCGCTCTCGCTGCTGTCACGTTTTTTGTGGGCGGGGCCTCCGCCCAGAGCGCCGCCGATGCCACTAAAATTGCCGCTACTCTGCCCGCCGAGTCGCGAGCGGTGATCGAGCGGCTCTCCAGCATACGTGAGCTGCCGGATGGAGCTTGGAAGCTCCATGCTGGTGACCTCGCGCATGGCGAGGCATTGAACCTGAACGAGAGCGACTGGCAGCTTATCTCCACAGGTACGAAGGCGCCCAAGGAGGCAGTCTGGTTTCGCCAGACATACCAGATTCCAGCCACGCTGAACGGCTACGACCTGACCGGCGCGCGTGTCTGGTTCCAGTTCCACGCCTACGCCAACGGCCCCATGCCGGAGATTCTCTACTTCAACGGCCGGCGCGTGGCCATGGGCGATGACCTGGAGCCGGTGGTGTTGTTTGACAATGCCAAGCCCGGCGACAAGGTGACGGTGGCCGTTAAGCTGCTGCACACGGTGGACGATAAAAACTTCAAGGGCGCCACGCTGAAGATCGACTTCCCTGAAAACCGCCCCAATCCAGAAGACCTGCGGCAGGAGTTTTTGTCGGCGGCGCTGCTGGTACCTTCGCTTACACCGGACGATATCGGCGTGCTAACTGCATATCGGCTCGGCGTGCTAACGGACTCGATCCGCGCGGTGGATCTGGGCGCATTGGACGCGCATGACCAGGTGAAGTTTGATGCGAGTTTGAAGGCAGCGCACTCCAAGCTCGAAGCGCTGAAGCCGTTACTGCAACAGGCAACACTGCACCTGACCGGCAACTCGCACATTGACGCGGCGTGGTTGTGGCCGTGGACCGAGACGGTGGACGTGGTGAAGCGGACCTTCGGCACCGCGCTGCAACTGATGTACGAATATCCCGATTACACCTACACGCAATCGGCGGCAGCCTACAACGAGTGGATAGCCGACAAATATCCCGAGATGAACGCGGAGATTGCACGGCGCATCAAGGGAGGCCGCTGGGAGATTGTGGGCGGCATGTGGGTCGAGCCGGACCTGAATATGCCGGACGGCGAGTCGCTGGTGCGACAAATTTTGGTGGGCAAGCGCTGGTTCAAACAAAACTACGGTGTTGACACGCGGATCGGCTGGAATCCGGATTCGTTTGGTTACACATGGCAGTTGCCTCAGATCTACAAGAAGAGCGGCATCGATTATTTTGTGACGCAGAAGATGGCCTGGTGCGACACCAACCAGTTGCCCTTCAAGTTTTTTTGGTGGGAGTCGCCGGATGGCTCGAAGGTGCTGACCTACTTTCCGCACGACTACGCCAACGACAACCTGAACCCGGTGCGGCTGGCGCGCGACTTCACCATCGCGCAGAAGCAGGCCACGGGGCTGCCGGGCATCATGGACCTCTACGGAATCGGCGACCACGGCGGCGGACCCACGCGCGCCATTCTGGATGAGGGCTTTCATTGGGAGCAGCCGGGACACGTGACACCGAAGATCGAGTTCGGCACGGCGCAGAGCTACTTCTCGTCACTGGAAAAGCAGATTGTGGCAGACAGCCCGGTGTGGAATTATCAATCGATTGCCAAGGGTTACACGCCTCCGCCGGCGATTTCCGGCAAGGTGAACATTCCCACGTGGAAGAGCGAGCTTTACTTCGAGTATCACCGCGGCGTGATGACCACCCAGGCCAATCACAAGCGCAATATGCGTGAGGCCGAGGTTGAGGTGCTCAACGCCGAAAAGTGGGCATCGCTGGCGTGGGTCCTTGCCGGACGGGCGTACCCTTCAACAGAAATCACTGAGGACTGGAAGAAAGTTTTATTCAACCAGTTTCATGATTTGGCTGCCGGCTCCGGCATCGGCGCGATTTACAAGGACGCGCAGAAGGATTACGACGTGGTGCGCTGGTCGACGAATGAGATCACGAGCGGGGCCACCGGAAGCCTAGATATACGCATCAACACGGCCGGAGATGGGATTCCCGTTGTCGTCTACAACCCGCTCGGGTGGGAACAGTCTGGCGAGGTGAACGTCAATATTCAACTTCCCAAGTCTGACGTCCATGGCCTGTTTGTCGTTGATAGCGATGCGGACATTCGCCGTTTTCCCATTGCCTCATCCATCGACGACAAGACCGGAACTGCGGCACTAACGTTCTTCGCATCAAGAGTTTCACCGCTTGGCTACAAGGTATTCAGCGTCACTTCAGGCATTCGTAAGGAGGCCATCGCGCAAAACAAAGTCGACGATTCTATTGACTCGATCTCGATTAGGCAGGACGATCTCCACATCGTCGTGGCGAAAAGGACAGGATGCATCAAGGCGATCTGGCGCGGCGATGCTCAATACCTTGCTTCCGGCGCTTGCGGCAATCAACTGCAATTCTTTAAAGATACGCCGAAAGACTACGACGCATGGAACGTTGATCCGGGGACCCTCGATGCTACTCCAACGACGATTGAGAAACCAGATGCCGTCGAGTCAATTCCCGGGGACCCAGCGCGGCCAGCAATAAGGATAACCAGCCACTTCCAAAACTCGAAGTTTGTACAGACCATCAGCCTTAAAGGTGATTTGATCGACATCGACAACGAGATCGACTGGCACGAGTCCCACGTTCTGCTCAAGGCGGCTTTCCCGCTGGCGGCATCCGGGCCGTTTGCCACCTACGAGATTCCTTACGGCACCATCGACCGGGCGACTACGCGCAACAACAGTTGGGAGCAGGCGCAGTTTGAGGTTCCGGCGATGCGCTGGGCCGATCTATCCGGACCCGGCGCGGACGGCAAGATTCACGGCCTAAGCATCCTGAACCAAAACAAGTACGGCTACGACGCCGTGGGCAACGTGCTGCGGCTGACGCTGCTGCGCTCACCCAAGTGGCCTGACGCCGAGGCCGACATGGGCCACCACCACTTCCACTACGCGCTCTATCCCCACGCCGGAACGTGGAAGGATGCGCTCACCGTGCGCCACGGATACGAGTACAACTACCCGCTGACCGCTGTCGTCACCACGGCGCATCCCGGCACACTGCCTGCCTCGCACTCCTTCGCTTCGGTCGGGCCGGAGAATATTGTGCTGACCGCAGTAAAGAAGGCCGAAGACGCGAATGGGCTGATTTTCCGCGTCTACGAGTGGGCGGGCAAGGAGACAACAGCCGAGTTTCATGTGCCGCCTGGAGCAACCGGGGCCACCGTTACCAACCTGATGGAGACGCCGGAGGGTGCGCCGTTGCCTGTGACGGGCGATGTGGTGAAGGCACCGATTCATCCCTACGAGATTCTGACCATCCGCGTGGATTACCCCACCTGCGGTGGGGCGGGCGGCGCTTGCGCGCCATGAGATTCGTGCTATCCCACCCTAGCCGCAAGAACAAGAACGCGGCGAGGGTGGGGCACCCGCAAAGATCATCGTCTCCCAGGTCCCCAAATGCGAGGGACCTGGGGCACCCACATCCGCATTAACATTCGAGGAACATTTTGATCGATGCTAGCGTATAACATGAACGGAGGGCGATTGCCATGAATCTCAATAGGATGCGAGCAGCGATAACTTTGGCGGTGAGCCTGGCTTTGGCGGCTGGAATGGCGGGATGCAGGGTCAATGTGGACAAGGACGCCAGCGGCCAGGAAAAGAAGGTGCAAATAGATACGCCGTTTGGCGGCATCCATGTGAATACCAACCAGACAACAGCCGCGGATCTGGGATTGCCGGTCTATCCGGGCGCTACGACGGTGATGGATGACGACCACCACAAGTCGGCCGATGTGCAGATGGGCTTTGGCGAGTGGCAGTTGAAGGTGAAGGCGGTCTCCTATCAGACACATGATTCCGAGGAGATGGTCACCGCGTTCTACAAAAAGGCGCTGGGGCGCTACGGAAATGTGATTACCTGCCAGGGCAACTCCGCAGTAGGCACGCCGGCGATTACCTCAGAAGGATTGAGTTGCTCAGACGACGGCAAGCACAACAATGTGCATATCGACCAGGACGGCCTGCAACTCAAGGCCGGTTCCAAACGCCACCAGCACATTGTGGGCTTTGAAACTCCAAGAAATAGCCAGACCCGGTTTGCTCTGGTGGCGCTGGATTTGCCCGCCGAAGTGGAGTCTGATTCAGAAAAGAGCGATTAGTGCCTGTATGCACCGCATGGAAGACCAGAGACGCAGCAGCCCGCCAAGGCCTCAAGTACTGGGTGAGCGCGTGGCTGCCGGTTGCCGTGGGAATCGGCGTCATCATGCTGGAATCCACGGAAGTGATGGGTTCCGATCGCACCAGCCATCCTCTGCGCTGGCTATGGGAGTCCATCTTCGGCCGTGTCGCCAATGTTCGCTGGGAAGTGATTCATCACCTGATCCGCAAGTGCGGACATTTTTTCGGCTACGGAGCACTGGGGCTGATATGGCTGCGCGCCTGGTGGATGACGCTGCCGCGCTCCAGCTTTCTTCCCGACGCGTCCCTGGCGCTGCTGGGAACGGCCCTGGTTGCAAGTTGCGATGAGTGGCACCAGAGTTACCTGCCCAACCGCACCGGATCAGTCTGGGACGTGCTTCTGGACTGTTCCGGGGCCATCGCGCTGCAACTGGCAATCTACATTTATATGCGAATGATGAGACCCAAGCTGCTGATCAGTTCAGAGTAGGAATTTAGGGGATCAGGCTTGGAGTTGCGAAGCTGCGCTGAAAGGCAAACGAATCGAGGATGCAAGAGATGAGTCTGAGCTCGATTACCAAGGGTCTGTTAAGACAATATCCAGGCCTGCTGCCGTTTTTGTTTAGATTTCATAACGGCTTGCTTGGGTTCAATAGCGTGAAGATCGGGCAACGTGGCAATCGGTTGCAGGGAACTCCTTTATTGAGTCATTGCAAGATCTTGGTGACCGGCAAGAACAATACCATCCTCTTCGGTAATATGTCCCGGCTGACCCGCTGTACTATCCGCATTTATGGAAGCAACAATCGAATTATTGTCGGCGACGATTGTATTTTTCACGAGGGAGATTTCTGGATTGAAGACGACGGCAATTGCATCAGCGTTGGAAACGGCACAAGTATTTCCGGTTCGACTCACCTGGCGGCCACGGAAGGGACGACGATCCTGATTGGCCGGGACTGCATGTTCTCGGGTGAAATCGCGGTGCGCACCGGCGACAGTCATTCGATCATCGAGGCGGGAAGCAACATCCGGATCAATCACGCCAGCGATGTGACCATCGGGGATCATGTGTGGATTGGGAGCAGAGTAATCCTGCTGAAAGGATCGTCGGTTCCTGATAACTCCGTGGTAGCAACCGGAGCCATAGTAACCAAGAAACATGATGGAGCTAATGTGATTCTTGCCGGCAGCCCCGCGAAAGTTGTTCGAGAAAAGATCGATTGGCTGCGCGCAAGGATTCGATAACACTAACCGCAGTTGAAGTAAAGATACTTCCACAAAGCAAACACGGGCGCATCCCTAGTGGGGATGCGCCCGTAGTGCGAAGGTGCCCAATAAATCTCCGCCAGGACAGCTTACGGAGAGCGCAGCCGAAGGGTCTAGACCTATGCGGCCTCTTCTTTGACTTCTTCTTCCTTCTTCGACTCTTCCAACTGTTTTTCCAGTTCGGCGCGCTTCTTAGCCTTGATCTCGTCGCGCTTCTGGCGCTTGGCATCAAGCTGTTTTTCGGCGCCCAGCAGTTCGATGAAGGCCTTTTCAGCCCCGTCGCCCTTTTGGAAGCCGGTGCGGACGATGCGCAGATAGCCGCCCTGGCGGTCCTTGTAGCGCTCGGCCACGGTATCAAAGAGCCGCTCGACGGATTTATCGGTCATGAGAAAGCTGAGGGCCTGGCGGCGGGAGTGCAGATCGCCGTTCTTGCCCAGGGTGATCATTTTTTCAACCAGCGGACGAACCGCTTTGGCCTTGGCCATAGTGGTCTCGACGCGATCTTCGAGAATGACGGACGTAGTCAGGTTGCGCAACAGGGCGCGACGGTGGCTGGTGTTGCGTCCGAGCTTGAATCCTGCATTGCGATGGCGCATGGTGAAACTCTCTTTCTGCGAGGGACTGAGGGACTCAGGGACTAGGGACTAAGGATAAAGCGCGTGATCGGCTTGTAAGTCCCTTAGTCCCTTAGTCCCTAGTCCCTGTTCTTAAAAGTTCTCCGTCTCGGTGGGCAACTGCAGGTCCACCGAATCCAGCGGCTCATCCTCGTCGTCGAAGTGGCTGTAGTTGGCGGCCAGCGCAACGGCGGGTGAGATGCTGGTGGGTCCGGGGACGGCATTGCCTTGCTCGTCGATCTTCATGCCCAGCGAAAGGCCCATCTGGGCGAGGATTTCCTTGATCTCGTTGAGGCTCTTGCGGCCGAAGTTCTTGGTCTTGAGCATCTCGGCTTCGGTCTTCTGCACCAGTTCGCCGATGGATTGGATGTTGGCGTTCTTGAGGCAATTGTAGCTGCGGACCGACAGTTCCAGCTCTTCGACCGAGCGGTTGAGATTGTCGTTGCGCAACAGTATGCGGCCTTCCTCGCCGCGCCCTTCAGCCTCTATCTCTTCCTCGAAGTTGATGAAGATGTTCATGTGGTCCTTGAGCAGCTTGGCGGCCAGGCCGACGGCATCGGCGGGCAGCACGGCGCCGTTGGTCCACACTTCCAGGGTGAGCTTGTCGTAGTCGGTGATCTGACCGAGTCTGGCGGCCTCCACTACGTAGTTGACGCGCCGCACCGGTGAGTGGACCGAGTCCACGGGGATGAAGCCAATGCCCAGGTCGGCGTCAAAGTTCTTGTCGGCGGAGACATAGCCACGTCCGCGCTTGAGGCGCATCTCCATGTCCAGCTTGCCGCCCTCCGAGAGAGTGGCAATATAAATGTCCTTGTCGAGAATCTCGACGTCGCCGTCGGCTTCAATCATGCCGGAAGTGACCACGCCGGGCTGGTCGGCGCGCAGATAGAGCGCCTTGGGGCCTTCGCCCGCAAGCTTGAAGGGAACCTGCTTGAGGTTCAGGATAATATCGGTTGCATCCTCGACCACGCCGCTGATGGACTGGAATTCGTGAAGCACGCCCTCGATGCGAACCGCAGTGACCGCGGCGCCCTCGATGGAACTCAGCAGGGTGCGGCGCAGGGCGTTGCCGATGGTGGTGCCAAAGCCGCGCTCAAAAGGCTGGGCGCTGAACTTGCCAAAATGGTTGGTGAGCGTCTCGGCATCAACTGCCAAACGCTTGGGTTTTTGAAATCCTCTCCAAAGCATATCTATCTCTCTTTTCCCGCGCGGCTGGTTGCGTCGCGATGCATTTTGCGGCGGCCGCGCAAGTTCTCCTTCTTGTTGAGTTGTCAGTGATCAGCGGTCAGTGAAAACCCTCGACGGGCAATTACTGAACACTGATCACTGTTCACTGTTACTTAGAATACAGTTCGACAATGAGCTGCTCGTTGATGGGTAGGTTCACGTCCTGGCGCCTGGGTAGATGGATCACGCGACCAGACAGGTTCTCGAAGTTGGCTTCCAGCCATGTGGGCACAGGACTCTGCGCGGCATACTGCGCGCCCTGCTCGATGATGACCAGCTTTTTGGCGGCATCGCGAATCTTGATTTCATCGCCCGCGTTCACCTGGTAAGAAGGAATGTTGACCTTGCGGCCGTTGACCTCGACGTGGCCGTGGCGAACAACCTGGCGAGCCTGGCGGCGAGAGATGGCAAAACCCAGCCGGAATGCTACGTTGTCCAAGCGACGTTCCAACTGTTGAATCAGCAACTCGCCGGTGACGCCACTGGCCTTGTTGGCCTTCTCATAGTACTCGCGGAACTGGCTCTCGAGTGTGAAGTACATACGCTTGGCTTTCTGCTTCTCGTGCAGTTGCAGGCCGTAGCCCACGATCTTGGCCTTGCGATCCTTGCCGTGCTGGCCGGGAGGAAAATTGCGCTTCTCCAACGGGCAGCGGTCAGAGGTGCATTTAGCACCCTTCAAAAAGAGTTTGGTTGCCTCGCGACGGCAGAGGCGGCAGACAGCTCCGGTATAACGTGCCATTTCTTCTCCTGACTTCGGATGACGGCCGGTTTACATCTCCGGAGGAGATTTCCTCCCGGCCCGGTTTAGCTTCTAGCTCTTAGCTTTTAGCCTTTAGCTCTATTCTTGCCATCATCGAAGCGTTCGGCTTCCCAACAGACAAGCTAAGAGCTAACAGCTAAAAGCTAAGAGCTGCTTCTTACACTCTGCGCCGCTTGGGCGGACGGCAGCCGTTGTGCGGCACTGGCGTCACGTCGCGGATGGTTCGCACCTCGATGCCAGCGGCAGCCAAGGCGCGAATCGCGGACTCGCGGCCCGAACCTGGGCCGGAGACGCGCACATCGACCGCGCGCAAGCCGTGATCGCGAGCCATGCTGGCCGCATTCGCTGCTGCCTGCTGCGCCGCGAAGGGCGTGCCCTTGCGCGAGCCGCGGAAACCCAGCGAGCCGGAACTCTTCCAACTCAGCGTGTTTCCCACCTGGTCTGTGATGGTGACGATGGTGTTGTTGAATGTGGCCTGCACGTACGCAATGCCAAACGGCACATTCTTGCGCTCGCGCTTCTTGAACTTCTTGTTCTTTCCTGCCTTGCCGGCAGCCGGCTTGCCCGCTCCCGCGGTTTTCTCTGGTTTTGCCATTAGGTTTTACCCGTCGCTTTCTTCTTGCCGGCAATTGTGCCCTTGCGCGGGCCCTTGCGGGTGCGGGCGTTGGTGTGGGTGCGCTGGCCGTTCACCGGCAAACCCTTGCGGTGACGCGTGCCGCGATAGCTCTGAATGTCGATCAGGCGCTTGATGTGCATTTGCACGTCTTTGCGCAGGTCGCCTTCCACGTTTCCTTCGTCCTCGATCACCTGGCGGATGCGGTTGACCTCGTCCTCACCCAGATCCTGGATCTTCTTGAAGCCATCGACATTGGCCTTTTCCAGAATCTTGAGCGCGCGGGGATTCCCGATGCCGAAGATGTATGTGAGCGCGATGCGTGCCTGCTTTGCGCGGGGCAGATCGACGCCAGCAATACGTGCCATTGAAATTCCTTTTGAACTTCGGTTGTGTGCCTCCGGCCTTAGCCGATTCGCACGGGTTAAGCGGTTGCCTCTAGAGGTTCATCGCAAGCCTTGACTCAGGCTAACTAGCCTCTTTCCGAGGGACTGAGTATTCAGTTCTCAGTTTTCAGCAAAGAGTTTTTGCAAACTCGTTTTTTACTGACAACTGACAACTGAGAACACCCATGGAGCATTCCGCGGTTTGCCAGACTCAAATTAGCCTTGGCGCTGCTTGTGCTTTGCGTTCTCGCAGATCACCCTGACCACCCCGTGGCGGGTGATGACCTTGCACTTGACGCAAATCTTTTTGACTGATGCACGAACTTTCATTTTTGCTGCCCTTCCCGAAGGCTACTAGCTATTCGCTCTTAGCTCTGTTCTTGCAATTACTTAGAAGCTGTTTCATATCCGAATACTGACCTTCTTTGAGCATTCCCCCAGGGGCTAAAGCCCGCGATTCTTCTGCTCCGTCAGCGTCACGGCTAAAGCCGTGCCCTTTCAAAACCAAGCTATGAAACAACTTCTAGTCTTTCGACTCCCTACAAACAAGCTCATAGCTAAAAGCTATTTGTAGCGGTAAACGATCCGCCCGCGATTCAGGTCGTAGGGACTCAACTCCACGGCCACGCGATCGCCGGGCAGAATGCGGATGAAGTTCTTGCGCATCCTTCCTGAGACATGGGTCAGCGCCTCGTGATTATTCTCGAGCTTGACCTTGAACATGGCATTAGGCAGCGTCTCTGTGACCACCGCCATTACCTCAATCGCATCTTCCTTCGACAAACCGCATCCTGCTTCCAGCGCTTCCGCGCCTTTGTGTTTTGGACTGAGTGCATTACTCAGTCAAGATTCTTGCTCCGGTAGCGGTCACCGCCACCGTGTGCTCAAAATGAGCGCTCATGCTTCCATCCGCGGTGACTGCCGTCCAGCCGTCGCCCAAAACCACGACATCATGTGTACCCGCATTCACCATGGGCTCGATGGCGATCACCATGCCGGCGCGCAGTTTCATACCCTGCCCGGCTTCGCCAAAGTTCGGCACCTGCGGATCTTCGTGCATATGGACGCCGATGCCGTGTCCCACAAAATCCCGTACTACCGAAAACCCCGCGGCTTCAACCACCTTCTGCACCGCGAAGCCAACATCACCCAGTCTTGCTCCCGGTTTCACTACCGCAATTGCGGCAGCCAGCGACGCCTCGGTCACCTTCACCAACTCCGCCGTCCTGGGGTCGATCTTCTCGCCCACCGGCACGGTGATGGCCGCATCGCCGCAGTAACCGTCTACAAATGCCCCATAATCGACCGAAACGATCTCCCCTTCCTTGAGGACCCGTTTGGCCGACGGAATACCATGCACCACCTCGCTGTTAACCGAGGTGCACAGCACGCAGGGAAAACCGTGATAGCCCTTGAAAGCCGGCTTGGCGCCCAACTCATTGGTGCGCGCCTCAGCCGCCTTCTCCAGATCGAGCGTGGTGACGCCTGGCTTTACCAGCCCTCGCACCAACTCGAGCACCTCGCGAACCACCTGGCCCGCGCGGCGCATCTTCTCGATCTCTTTGGACGACTTCAGTACTACAGCCAACCGCTTAACCAGCTTTCGACTTCACAAACACACAAACCCGCCGTCCGGTGCGCGCTACTTGCGCAACCGCTCGACGGCGGCAACAATTCCGGCCGCGATATCCGCTATCGGCCGGTCTCCATCCACTTCCGCAAAGCGCCCCATAGCCCGGTAGTGCTCGACCACCGGCGCGGTCGAGGCCGCGTAAGCCTTCATGCGCTCCTCGAAGACCTTCTCCGTGTCGTCGGCTCGCTGAACCAGCGCGGCACCGTCCGCGTCGCAAACACCCTCCTTTTTGGGGGGCTTGCCGTGGACGTTATAAATGGTCTGGCAGACAGGGCAATTCCTGCGCCCCGTAATCCGGCGCAAGAGTTGATTATAGTCCACCTGGATACTGACGGCAACCACCGGAAGTACTCCGCCCTGCGCCGCCAGGCGGCT
This sequence comes from uncultured Acidobacteriaceae bacterium, assembly GCA_963804295.1. GTDB lineage: Bacteria > Acidobacteriota > Terriglobia > Terriglobales > Acidobacteriaceae > Telmatobacter. The sequence continues at coordinate 23,223 of CAWDQS010000153.1, read as the reverse complement.
ATCCAGCCAGCTTGCCTGCGGCAATGTGCGCGGGAAACCATCCAGAATGTAGCCTTTAGCCGTGTCGGGCTGCTCCAGACGCACGGCCACCATCTCGTTGACCAGCGAATCGGGGACCAACTCCCCACGGCCCATGATCTCCTTGGCCATTTTGCCCAGTTCGGTGCCCTGCGCCACATTGCCGCGCAGCAGGTCGCCGGTGGAGATCTGCGGAATCCCCCAGATCTTGACCAGTTCCTTGGCCTGCGTACCCTTGCCCACGCCCGGCGCACCTAACAAAAGAATGGGGCCGGGAAGGGTCTTCCGACCCGTCTCACGGCCCTGATTCACAGTAGTTTCAGAGGATGACATTACCAGGTTTTCCTTCCGCGAATACGACCGGAACGCGGCGAAAAGCCATCATAATGCCGCATGATCAGCTGCGATTCGATCTGGTTGACGGTATCCATGGCCACACCCACCACGATCAGTAGCGAGGTGCCGCCAAAGTAGAAAGTGAATCCCATGCCATGCGTGGTCCAAGCCGGCAGCGTTTCAAAGAAACGGCCGATCAGCCACACCTTGTCGAAGCGAATGCCCGAAGCCAGGAAGGTGGGCACCAGCGAAATGATAATCAGGTAGCAGGCGCCGACCAGGGTGATGCGGGTCAGGATGTCGTTGATGAAATCAGATGTCCGCTTGCCGGGGCGGATGCCGGGGATGAACGAACCTGATTTGCGGAAGTTGTCGGCAATGTCGTCCGGCTTCATCACGATGGAGATGTAGAAGTAGGCGAAGAAGATGATGGCCAGGATGTAAAGCAGTTCGTACCACGGATAGCCCGGCGCGAGCGCATCGAAGATGGGCAGCAGGACAGGGCTGTTCTGCACAAACTCGGTCTGGCGGAGCATCATCGGAGCTGACAAAATCGATGCGGCAAAGATGACCGGCATGACGCCGCCGGAGTTGACCTTGAGGGGCAAGTGGCTGGACTGTCCGCCCATCATGCGGCGACCGACGATGCGCCGCGCGCTTTGGATGGGAATGCGCCGCTCGCTGCGCTCGACAAAGACAATGAAGGCTACCACCGCAAACATGAACGCTACGACCAAAATCACCGCAACGATAGTGAACGAACCCCACTGGTTGGCCTGGACCTTCCCGACCAGATCCATCACGCCGCGCGGCAGGCCGGCGACAATTCCCGTGAAGATCAGCAAGCTCATTCCGTTGCCGATGCCGCGTTCGGTAATCTGCTCGCCCAGCCACATGATGAAGGCAGTACCGGTGGTCAGCGTCAGCACCGTCATCAGATCGAAGCCAATGCCAGGGTTGAGCACCATATGACCGCTGGTGAGCATGAACGCGATGCCAATCGACTGCACGGCGGCCAGAATCACGGTCATATAGCGGGTCCACTGCGTGATCTTGCGCCGCCCCAGCTCGCCTTCCTTCTGGATGCGCGCCAGAGGCTCGTAAACCACGGTGAGCAACTGGAAGATAATCGAGGCCGTGATGTAGGGCATGATGCCCAGGGCGAAGATGGTCATGCGGCGCAGGTTGCCGCCGCCAAACAGGTTCATCAAGCCCAGGGCAGAGCCGCTTTGCTGGTCGAAGAGCCGCTCCAGCATATGGGTATCGACGCCCGGCGTGGGAATCCACGCGCCCAGACGATAGACAGCCAGAATGCCGAGCATGAAGAGCACCCGCTTGCGCAGGTCTGGAATCCGGAAAATATTCAGAAACTTTTCAAGCATAATTGGTTATCCGCTTCAGGGCGTTTGCCGCCGCTTGAATCTTTGCCACTGACCATCTTACCGCGCAGAGCCTACGCTCTCGCGCTCTTGGCTTTCAACTTGCCCGTGGGCGCAACAGTATCACCGCCCAGAACCACAACCTTGCCGCCGGCCTTTTCTATCTTCACTACCGCCGACTTGGAAAACTTGTGTGCGTGGATAGTGAGCGCCGAGGCAAGTTCGCCGGAGCCGAGAATCTTGATCAGCGCCTTCTTGCTCGAAGCCAGGCCCAGCTTCTTGTAATCGTCCAGTGTGACCTCGGTGAGCTTGTGGCCTTTGTTCTGTTCCACCAGACGATCCAGATTCACCACCGTGTACTCGGTGCGAAAGATGTTGGTGAAGCCGCGCTTGGGCAGGCGGCGGTGCAGCGGCATCTGGCCGCCCTCAAAGCCGCGCATCATACTCGTACCAGTCCGCTGGCCCTGGCCTTTGTGCCCACGTGCCGAAGTTTTGCCCATGCCGGATCCCATGCCCCGGCCCACGCGCTTGCTCCCGGTGTTGGCTTTCCTGGGCGCGCGCAAATTCGATAGATTTCTCGTTGCCATCATTTCCTCGCTGTAGCGCCGGGCAAGCAATTTTTGCCTTGCCGACTCGCGTAAATGCAGCTTCTAGCTGCTAGCTATTAGCTCCTAGCTTTGATCTTCGGCTTACCGGCCTTTAGCTAGAAGCTAGAGGCTAGAAGCTGAAAGCTAGTCCTCAAGTATCCGAACCAAATGCGGAATGGCCTTGACCATGCCGCGAGTTGATTCCGTGTCCACGCGCTCGACAATCTGGTTGAGCCGCGTGAAGCCCAAGCCCTTGACCACCAGCCTGTGCTTGACAGGCGTGGAGTTCTTGGAGCGGTAGTACTGAATGCGTATCATCTTAATTTTGCTGGTTTTCGCCATGGCTTAGAGCTCCTCCACGGACTTGCCGCGCATATTGGCCACCTCGGCCTTGTCGCGCAACTGCAACAGTGCGTTGAAGGTGGCCTTGACGACGTTGTGCGGGTTGGGCGAACCCAGGCTCTTGGTGAGCACATTCTGCACTCCGGCCGAGGTCATCACCGCGCGCACCGCGCCGCCGGCAATCACGCCCGTGCCTTCGGGTGCCGGCTTCAACAGCACCTCCCCGGCGCCGTAACGGCCCAGGACAAGATGCGGAATCGAGGTATCGGTCAGATGGACATGAACCAGGTTCTTCTTGGCCGCCTCAATCCCCTTGCGAATCGCCTGGGGAACTTCCTTGGCCTTGCCGGAACCGTGACCCACTACGCCCGCGGAGGGGTCGCCCACCACCACCAGCGCGGCAAAGGACATATTCTTGCCGCCCTTGACCACCTTGGTCACGCGATTGATGGAGACCACCTGATCCTTCAGGTTGTACTGATTTGCATCGAGTTTCTTCTTCAAGATCGTCATTGCTCTCTCGTCTCTTTGTAAGCTGTCAGCTTTCAGCCTTCAGCTATCAGCCCTCAGTTATCAGTTTCCAGTTCTCAGTTATCAAGTTACTGATATTTGCAATCGGTAAGCTGACGGCTGAAAGCTGATAGCTGATAGCTGCCTAACTAGAACTCCAGCCCTGCCTCGCGGGCCGCGTCGGCCAGCGCCTTGATGCGCCCGTGATAGAGGTAGCCGCCGCGATCAAAGACCACCTTCTTAATGCCTTTTTTGACGGCCAGCTCGGCCACTGCCTTGCCGATTTCTTTAGCGACCGCCACATTGCCGCCGGACTTCAATTTGATGGACGAGGCTGAAACCAGCGTCTCGCCCTTCTGGTCGTCGATTACCTGCGCGTAGATGTGGTTCAGCGAGCGGTAGACGTTCAGCCGCGGCCGCTCCGCGGTTCCGGAAAGCTTGCGGCGAATGCGCTGATGAATGCGCTGGCGAATTGCGTTTCTCTTAGTCTGCGTAATCATGGTCTCTCGTTCCTATCAGCGGAGCCGCCCTGCGGCCCCGTTCGGTTGTTGATCCTTCACTTTGTTCAGGATGATCGCGCGAGGCTCAGACGCCTCGCAAACGCGATCACTTCGCGCCTGTCTTGCCGGCCTTCTTCTTCAGCTTCTCGTCGGAGTAGCGCACGCCCTTGTTCTTGTACGGATCAGGCTTGCGCAGCGAACGCATATCGGCCGCCACCTGGCCCACCTTCTGCCGGTCAATGCCGGTGATGGTCAGATGAAGCTGTTTGGGGTCGATGGCAACTTCGATGCCCGAAGGCAATGGAACCTCAATCTGGTGAGAATAACCCAGCGTGAAAACCACCGTGCCCTTGCCCTTCAACTCGGCGCGATAGCCAATGCCGACGATATCCAATTCCTTCTTCCAGCCAGTGGTAACGCCCACAACCGCGTTGGATACCAGCGAGCGCGTCAGCCCGTGCATCGCCGCCTGAGAGTCATTCTCGCGGTTGACGTGCAGCACGCCGTCCTTGGTTTCCAGCGTAATGCCGGGCGCAATCAGCGCAGTGACCTTGCCTTTGGGCCCCTCGACCACAACCGTGTTGCCCTCGACCTTGTACTTGACGCCCGCGGGCAGCGGAATCAGCTTTTTTCCAATACGCGACATCGATTCAATCCTTCATCTGGCTTGCGAGTCCCGAAAAAGCAGTGAACAGTAAGTGCTTTGCTCTCTCGTTCCACTGCAGCCCGTAACGACAGCGAACAGTGATCAGTTTTGGTTTCTAGAATCAGCCGGTCTCAGTACACAACAACTGACCACTGTTCACTGTTTACTGACCACAGCATTTACCACACTTCGCACAACAACTCGCCGCCCACGCCTTCGCGGCGCGCCTGACGGCCGGTCATCACTCCCTTGGGCGTGGTCATGATCGAGATGCCCAAGCCGCCCTGGACGCGCTTGATCTCGTCGTGGCCGATGTAGACGCGGCAGCCGGGACGCGAGATGCGCGCCAGATCGCGGATGGCCGCTTCCGTGCCGCCGTACTTCAGGTAGACGCGCAGCACCAGCTTGCCTTCCTCTTCCTGGGTCTTGTAGTTCGAGATATAGCCCTCCTCCTTGAGGATGCGGGCAATCTCGGTCTTCAGCTTGGAAGCCGGTACATCCAGCTTCTGGTGACGCGCCCGGATTGCATTCCGGATTCGCGCCAGAAAATCGGCTACAGGGTCGGTCAGACTCATTCCTTCTCCTTCATTCCCCGTTCGTCCGCCCGTGCGGAAACCAGCGGGAATGCAAAAACAGCTTCTAGCATTTAGCTTCTAGCTACTAGCTCATCTCGCTCTCAGAAGCTCTTCGCCATTTCTCGAAAAGCCAAGAGCTAAAAGCTAGCAGATAGTAGCTGCTTTACTACCAGCTCGACTTGACGACGCCGGGGATCTCTCCCTTGAGCGCCAGCGCGCGGAAACACAAGCGGCAGACGCCGAACTTGCGCAGAAACCCTCGCGGACGCCCGCAAAGCTGGCAGCGATTGTGCTTGCGGCAGCTGAACTTCGGCTTCCGCGCGTCTTTCACCCTTTTTGCAGTGGTTGCCATATTCCTCTTATCCCCTTACGCGCCCTGGCGGAACGGCATACCGAAGTGCTTCAGCAACGCTCGCGCTCCGTTGTCGTCCTTGGCCGTGGTCACGATGGTGATGTTCATGCCCTTCATCTTCTCCACCTTGGAGTAGTCAATTTCAGGAAAGATGAGCTGGTCTTTCAATCCGAGCGTGTAGTTGCCGCGCCCGTCAAAACTTTTTGTCGACACGCCGCGGAAGTCGCGCACTCTGGGCAGCGCCGTCGAAATCAGCCGGTCCAGAAACTCGTAGGCCTTCTCGTTGCGCAGCGTGACCATGGCGCCAATCGACATTCCCTCACGCACCTTGAAGGCAGCAATCGACTTCTTCGCCTTGGTGGTCACCGGCTTCTGCCCCACAATCGCCGTCAGGTCTGCCACCAGCGGGTCCAGCAGCTTGGTGTTCTGCGTGGCCTCGCCCAGGCCCATGTTGACTACGATCTTCTTCAACTCCGGAACCGCCATCGGATTCTCAAGCCCCAGCTCCTTTTGCAGAGCCTGCTTGATCTCCTTGTGATACTTCTCTTTCAGCCTTGCCGCCATAACTCTTTACTCTCTTTCTTCCGGTCTCGGATTGGCCACCTAGCCTTGTACCGTTGCGGAAGGTGCTTGCCGCACGGGCGGAGTTTCTCCCGTTCCGTGCCGCTCTGGTTACTCGGTGAACGATTCACTTCTTTACACGTTCACTTCTTCACTGCATCAGCTACTTCTTCGTCGGCAGATCTTGCCCGCACTTCTTGCAGATGCGCACCCTGACTCCGGCTTCAGCCTTCGAACTCGCGCTGGCCGGGCCGCAGTTAGGGCAGACAATCTGCACATTGGAAACATCGATGGGCGATTCCTGCTCGGCAATGCCGCCCTTGGTTCGCTGGCCCTGCTTGCTGGAAACCGTCTTCTTGACCACGCGCACGTGCTCCACGAGCACCGTGCCCTTGTCGGGAAAGACGCGCAGCACGCGACCCGTCTTGCCGCGGTCCGAGCCCCGAAGAACCTTGACCGTATCATTGCGATGAATATTCAAACTCGGCATCTTCTCTCCAAATGCAGGGGTCAGGGGTCAGAGATCAGGGGTCAGAAAAACCCGCAAATCCAAACTCATTGATCGCCCATTGAACTTTGTTCCTGATCCCTGAAACCTGATCCCTGACCCCTGTTAAACCACTTCCGGCGCCAGTGAAACAATTTTCAAAAACTTCTTCTCGCGCAATTCGCGGGCCACCGGCCCGAAGACGCGCGTGCCCACCGGCTCGTGCGTATCGTCGATCACCACGGCGGCGTTTTCGTCGAAGCGAATATAGGTTCCGTCGCGCCGGCGATGCTCCTTGCGGGTGCGGACGATGACCGCCTTCACCACCTTGCCCTTCTTGATGGTGCCGTCCGGCGAGGCTTCCTTGACCGCCGCGGTCACAATGTCGCCCAGGCCGGCCTTCTTGCCCAGCCCGCCACCCAGCGGCAGAATCACTTGCAGCTTGCGTGCGCCGGAGTTATCGGCCACCGCGAGCATGGTTCTCATTTGCACAGCCATGAGTCAATCTCCTTAGTTCTCAGTTCTCAGCTTCAAGTTTTCAGTCCAGTGTTGGTTTATCTCAACTGGCGACTGAGAACTGACAACCGAGAGCTGCCTAGCTAGCAGCCTTGATTTCGGTCGGAACCGCCGCGTCCTCGAGTTGTCCCAGGGCCGAGCGCCTAACAATTTCTTCCAGAGACCACCGCTTCAGCTTGCTCAGCGGACGGGTCTCGCGGATGCGCACCACATCGCCCATGCGCGCCGAACTCTGCTCGTCGTGGGCATAAAACTTCTTCGTCGAGCGCACGATCCGCTTGTACTTGGAGTGAGCCTTGCGCATCTCAACCTCGACCACGATGGTCTTCTGCATCTTGGTCGAAACCACCTGGCCAACCTTCTCATTGCGCCGCGCGCCTGCGGTTGCCGGCGCCTGTACTGCCTGTTGAGTCGCCGTCATTAGCGGGCTCCCTTCTTGCTGTCCGCGGCCGCGCTGGCATCAGCGGCGGCATCCTTCGCCGCCCCACGAATGCCCGTTTCACGCTCGCGGGCCACGGTTTTGATCTGTGCAATCTCCTTGCGCATCTGGCGGAGCTTCTTCACCCCGTCGTTCTGCCCCAGCGATACCTGGAAGCGAAGCCGGAAGAGTTGCTCGGAGGTGGTCTTCTCCTGGTGAGCCAGTTCTTCGTCGCTCAAACTGCGAATCTTTTCGAGTTCCATTATGTTTCTCTCTCCGGCGCTTGCCGGACCTTTTCAGGTCAACAGCGCGTCCTAATCACTCAACCGCGGCCTACTTGGCCTTGGCCGCAATCTCGGTCTTTTCCTCGCCCGGCCGCATCACGAACTTGGTCAGCAAGGGTAGCTTGTTTGACGCCAGGCGCATGGCCTCTTTCGCGGTGGCCACGTCCACGCCTTCCATCTCGAAGAGGATCTTGCCCGGCCGCACCACCGCAACCCAGTGGTCCAGCGCTCCCTTGCCGGAACCCATGCGGACTTCGGCCGGCTTCTTGGTGATGGGCTTATCCGGGAACAGACGCAACCAGATCTTGCCGCCGCGCTTGATGAAGCGGGTCATGGCGATACGGCTGGCCTCAATCTGACGATCGGTGATGTAGCCGCACTCCATGACGCGCAGGCCATATTCACCGAAGGAGATGGTTGAACCGCGCCAGGCCTTGCCGCGCCTCTTGCCCTTCTGCTGCTTGCGAAACTTCACCTTCTTTGGCATCAACATGACGAAAACCCTCGAAAACCAGCTACTAGCTGCTAGCTTCTAGCCTCTAGCTTCAAATCTTCTCCACAACAGCCTGACTCCACACCGAACAAGCTAGAAGCTAGGAGTTGCTCTTAAAACACCGACGTGCCCACTGCTGCCGCCGGCTGGCGGCGCTTCTGCTCGTAAATGTCGCCGCGATAGACCCAGGTCTTGACGCCGATTACGCCGTAGGTGGTGTTAGCCTCGGTGAAACCATAGTCAATGTCGGCTCTCAAGGTATGCAGCGGCAAACGGCCCTGCAGGTACCACTCCGAACGGGCAATCTCGTTGCCGTTCAAACGGCCCGAGACCCTCACCTTGATGCCCTTGCAGCCAAACCGCAGCGCCGAGTCTACACTCTTGCGCATGGCGCGGCGGAAGCTGACGCGCTTTTCCAGTTGCAGCGCGATGGCCTCGGAAACCAGTTGCGCGTCCAACTCGGGCTTGTTCACCTCGATGATGTCGATGAACACCTCGCGATTGGTGCGCTTGCCAAGCTCCGTCTTGAGCTTCTCGATCTCCGCGCCCTTGCGGCCGATCACAATGCCTGGCCGGGCGGTGCGGATGAGAAAGCGCAGTTTGTTGCCTGGCCGCTCGATCTCCACCGAGCTGACGCCTGCTGCCTTCAACTTATCGCGCAGCTCAGCCTTGAGCTTCACGTCCTCGACCAAGAGTTTGGCGTAGTCGCGCTCAGAGAACCAGCGCGAGCGCCATGGCTTGTTCACTCCCAGCCGGAATCCGTAAGGATGGACTTTCTGTCCCATATGCTTTTCCTCAAAACCCTTCAGGCCTACTCGCTGGCCTTTTTCTTGGTTGCCTTGGTTGCTGCTTTCGGTGCTTCAGACTTAGCTTTGGCGGCTTTGGGCTCTTCGACGTTCGCCTTGGCAGCCGTCTTCGGCGCTTTGACTTTAGAGGCCGTCTTCGTCGCCTTGGCTGCCTTACTAACCTTCTGCGCCACAGCGGGTGGCTCTTCCACTTTGGTCACCATGCCGTGAGCCGCTTCGCGCTCGGCCACAGAAAGAATGATATGCGTCAGCCTTCGCTGATAACGGAAGGCGCGGCCCATCGGAGCCGGACGGATGCGCTTCATGCGCGGACCGTCATTGGCCAGGGCCAGCTTGACGTAGAGATTGTCCACGTCCAGATCTTGCCCCTGCTCGCCGGCCACGTACTTGGCGTTGTCCACCGCCGATGTCAGCAACTTGTGAATTACCGGGGCGATGCGTTTCTTGGTGAAGGCCGCGACAGTGAGCGCCTCCTCAACCCCCCGGCCCTTGATCAGGTCAAGCACCAGCCGTGCCTTTTGCGGCGACACGCGCTGAAACCTGGCCTCGGCCCGATATTCCTTTGTCTCGACTGCCATTGTCTCTTCCTCAATCTCTACGCTGGCCGTTCTCAGTGAACTGACCACTGATCACTACATTTCTTACCGCGGCTTGGCGGCGGTCTCGGTGGCAGCAGCCTTGCTGCCCCCAGTGTGCCCCTTGAAGATGCGCGTGGGCGCAAACTCGCCCAGCTTGTGACCCACCATGTTCTCGGTCACGTACACCGGAACAAACTTCTTGCCGTTGTGGACCGCAATCGTGTGGCCCACAAACTCCGGAAAGATCGTCGAGCGGCGCGACCAGGTCTTGACTACCTTCTTTTCGTTGGCCTGGTTGAGCACCTCGATCTTCACGGTCAAGTGCGCATCCACGAATGGGCCCTTCTTTGTCGAACGTGCCATAAAACAGCTCCTAGCTTCTAGCCTTTAGCTTCTAGCTTTTTTCTCAAGCTATCTGCCCGGCTATTGCCTGAAATCTTGTCATCCGCAACCATTAGCTAGTAGCTAGAAGCTAGAAGCTGAAAGCTGCTCTTCCTACTTCGCCCGGCGGCTGACGATAAACGCGTCCGTCCGCTTGTTGTTGCGTGTCTTGTAGCCCCTGGTCGGCTGGCCCCACGGGGTCACCGGATGACGACCGCCCGAGGTCTTGCCCTCGCCGCCGCCGTGCGGGTGATCCACGGGATTCATCACGACGCCACGGTTGGCGGGGCGAATGCCCTTCCAGCGGTTGCGCCCAGCCTTGCCGATAGAAACATTCTCATGATCCGTGTTGCCCACCTGGCCAATGGTCGCCATGCACTCGGCCAGCACCTTGCGGGTCTCGCCCGAGGGCAGCTTGAGCAGGGCGTACTCGCCCTCCTTGGCCACCAGTTGCGCCTGCGTTCCGGCGGAACGGGCCATCTGCGCGCCCTTGCCCGGCCGCAACTCGATGGCGTGAACCGTGGTCCCGGAGGGAATGTTCTTGAGCGGCAGCGCATTGCCAATCAGAATGTCGGCTTCGGGGCCGGAGCTGACCGTCGCGCCCACCTTCAGGCCAACCGGCTGCAAGATGTAGCGCTTCTCGCCGTCCAGATAATGAATCAGCGCAATGCGGGCCGAGCGGTTCGGGTCGTACTCGATGGTCGCTACCTTGCCCGGCACGCCATACTTCTCACGCTTGAAGTCGATTAGCCGCAATTTCTGTTTATGCCCGCCGCCCTGGTGGCGGATAGTCAGGTCACCTGTGTTGCGGCGTCCGCCGGTGCGCTGCTTCACTTCCAGAAGCGGCTTGTGCGGCCTGTTGGTCGTCAGGTCGTCGTTGGCCAGCGTGGTCTTGAAGCGCAGCGTCGGTGTAATCGGTCTGTATGTCTTGATCGCCATTGTCGTTGTCCTGGAAAGCCAGCGCCCCAACTCAAGCGCCACTCTCTCGTTTCTCCGGAGCTCCTCGCAACTTTAAGCTCCGATATTTCTTCCCGTGGCAAGCAGCTCAACAACTTCGCTGCTTCACTCAATCACTTCTTCACTCGTTCACTGCTCTTACAGGTTACTCACGTACTCGGGCAGCTTCTCTCCGGCCTTCAGCCGGACATACGCCTTCTTCCAATCCGGCTTGAAGCCGGTGAACTTGCCGCGGCGGCGCTCCTTGCCCAGAACATTACTGGTGCGAACCGCGGAGACCTTCACCTTGAAGAGAGCCTCAACGGCCTGCTTGACTTCGGTCTTGGTGGCTTCGGGAGCAACATCGAAGACCAGCGTCCCCTCGGTCTCCTTCACTCCCAAACCCTTTTCGGTAATCAGAGGGCGGCGAATCACGGTATAAAGTGTCGGCATCAGGCGGCCTCCGTCTCTGCGGCGATTTTGCGCTTCGACGCATTTTTTTCCAGCATTTCGGCGATCTGCTCGATGGCGGCCTTGGAGAAGATAGCCCGCTCGTAGCGCAGCAGATCGTAGGGATGCACTTCGTTGTTGAGCACCAGTTCCACGCCCTTGAGATTGCGCGCGCCCAGCAGCAGCGACTGCGAGAGCGTCTTGCCGTTCTCCACCAGCAAGGCCGTGCGCGTAACATCGAGTTTGGTCAGTGCCGCGCGATACTGCCTGGTCTTGGCTTCCTTCATCTCAAAGGTGTCCACCACGGTCAGCTTGCCGTCGGCCAGCTTGGCGGCCAAGGCAGAACGCAGAGCCCCCAGCAGCTTCTTGCGCGGAAAGGCATAATCGTAGCTGCGCGGCTGCGGCCCGTGCACCGTGTAGCCATGACGCCATAAAGGAGACCGCACGGAGCCGATTCTCGCCCTTCCCGTGCCCTTCTGCTTCCACAGCTTCTTGCCGGAACCGGCAACCTCGGTGCGGCTCTTGGTCTTGTGCGTGCCCTGGCGCAGCGAGGCGCGGTAGTGCTTGACCGCCTCCCACAGCAGAGCCTCGTTCACCTGGTCGGGCGCAAACAGCGCGTCGGCCAGTTCCAGCGAGCCTACCTTTTCCCCGTTCAAATTCACTACATCCACTTTTGCCATCGTCTTCTTCTTCCGCCGGGCTACTCCCCCAGCTTCAATTTCTTTTGCGCCCGAAGGGCGCGTCTAACCCCGCCGCAGATGGTGCGCCGTCAGGCGCGTTTGGCCCCACCGCAGGTGGCTACTTCCTCTTGCCGCCAGCCTTCTTTGATGCCTTCAACGGATCAACCGTGCCGGAGCCGGCAAAGCCACGGCGCTCGCGCGGAGGAGTCTTGGCCTTGGAGATCAGCACGTAACCTTCGCGGCTTCCGGGCACCGCGCCCTCCACCATCAGAAGATTTTCTTCCAGATCGATGCCGCGAATGCGCAGATTGCGCACCGTAATCTGCTTGGCGCCCATGTGCCCCGGCATGCGCTGACCGGGAAAGACGCGCGAGGGATAGCTGGAGGCGCCGATCGAACCCTGAACTTGAAACATATGTCCGTGCGATTTGGGTCCGCCGGCGAACTTATGCCTGCGCACTACGCCGGCAAAGCCCCGTCCTTTGGAAGTGCCAATCACATCCACAAACCTGGCCTCGGAGAAGATGTCCACCAGCACCCGGTCGCCGGCCCTGGCGGCCACAACGCCATTCGCGTCCAGTTCCAGCGCGACTTCATTGATGACCTTCACCGGCGGCGCTTCGCTCTTGGCGAAGTGCCCCTTCTGCGGCTTGGTCACATTCTTGTCTTTGACGAACTCGACCAGCCCGATCTGCGCGGCATCGTAGCCGTCCCGCGCCAGCGTCTTCAACTGCGTAATCACGCACGGGCCCGCCTGCAACACCGTAATCGGGTGCACATCGCCCTTGTCGTCAAAGACCTGCGTCATGCCGATCTTTTTTCCTAAAATTCCTACAACGCCCATGTTTCCCTTTCCTCATCATGCGATTTAGATCGCACTGCCGGGGTTCTTCCGGACCGTTCTACCGCTTCGCGTCGCTACAACCAGGCTCTTTTGCGCTCGAAGGACGCGTCTGCCCCACCGCTGGTGGTTCACTTCTCAAACGCCTTGATCTCGACATCGACGCCGGCCGGAAGGTCGAGCTTCATCAGCGCGTCCACTGTCTGCTGGGTCGGTTCGAGAATGTCGATCAGCCGCTTGTGCGTGCGAATCTCGAAGGCCTCGCGCGACTTCTTGTCCACGTGCGGCGAACGCAGCACGCAGTACTTATTTTTGATCGTCGGCAAGGGAATCGGCCCCGCCACCGTTGCCCCGGTGCGCTTGGCCGTCTCCACAATCTCGCCGGTCGAGGTGTCCAGCACGCGATAATCGTATGCCTTCAACCGGATGCGAATCCTCTGTCCTACCATTGGCTCCCCTTCGGGTCGCAGTGAGAAAGTGAAGAAGTGAAATAGTGAACAACACGCGCTTATTTAGTTCACTACTTCACTACTTCACTCATTCACTGTTTCCTTCACTTCTTCACTCATTCACTCATTCACTGCCTTACTTGATAATCTCCGAAACCGTGCCCGCGCCCACCGTGCGGCCGCCTTCGCGGATCGCAAAGCGCAAGCCCTTTTCCAGCGCCACCGGCGTAATCAGCTCAACCTCTAGCTGCACGTTGTCGCCCGGCATCACCATCTCCACGCCCTCGGGCAACTGCGCCACTCCCGTCACGTCCGTCGTGCGGAAGTAGAATTGCGGCCGGTAGCCCTTGAAGAACGGCGTATGACGACCGCCTTCTTCCTTGCTCAACACGTACACTTCGCCCTTGAAAACCGTGTGCGGCGTAATCGATCCCGGCTTGGCCAGAACCATGCCGCGCTCCACGTCTTCTTTGGGAATGCCGCGCAGAAGAATGCCCGCGTTGTCGCCCGCCATGCCCTCATCCAACTGCTTTTTGAACATCTCGACGCCGGTGCAGACCGACTTGCGCGTCTCGCGGAAGCCGACGATCTCCACATCCTCGCCCACCTTCACCTTGCCGCGCTCGATGCGCCCGGTGACCACCGTGCCGCGTCCGGAGATCGAGAAAATGTCCTCGATGGGCATCAGGAAGGGCTTGTCCACCGCGCGGTCGGGCCGCGGCACATACGCGTCCACCGCGTCCATCAGCTCGTCGATATTGGCCTCCCACTTGGGGTCGCCATTCAACGCCAGCAGAGCCGAGCCGCGAATCACCGGCGCGTCCTCCGGGAACTGATACTTGCCCAGCAGCTCGCGCACTTCCATCTCGACCAGGTCGATCAGCTCCGGATCTTCCACCGCGTCGCACTTGTTCAAGAAGACCAGCACGCAGGGAACGCCCACCTGGCGCGCCAACAGCACATGCTCCTTGGTCTGCGGCATGGGGCCGTCCGTCGCTGCGACGACCAGAATTGCGCCGTCCATCTGCGCCGCGCCGGTGATCATGTTCTTGATATAGTCGGCGTGGCCGGGACAATCGACGTGCGCATAGTGACGGTTCTTGGTCTCGTACTCCACGTGCGCCGTGGCGATGGTGATGCCGCGCTCGCGCTCTTCCGGGGCGTTGTCGATCGAATCGAAGGAACGGAAGACGTTCTTCGGGTTGTGCTTCTGCAGAACCTTGGTGATGGCCGCCGTCAACGTCGTCTTGCCGTGATCGATGTGACCGATCGTTCCCACGTTCACGTGCGGCTTGGTGCGATCAAATTTTTCCTTGCCCATAAAAGTCTCAACTCCCTTTCAAAGCTCTTACTGCCCGTTTCAACCAGGGGCACCGGCCAACCACCCCAACGACTAAGACCTGTCGTTGGGGACCCCGGCCAACCGGCTCCAGCCCCCAAAAACCAGCTTCCAGCTTCTAGCTCCTAGCTATTCTTGCCGGAAGCCACAGCCCTCAATCTTCACAAGCATTAGCTAGCAGCTAGAAGCTAAAAGCTCGTTTCACTTGCCCTGCGATCTGCCGATAATTTCGTCGGCAATCCCTCGCGGAGCCTCTTCATAGCGCGCAAACTGCATTGAATACGATGCCCGTCCCTGTGTGGAGGAGCGAATGTCATTCACGTAGCCGAACATCTCCTTGAGCGGCACAATCGCCTTGATGACCTGCGAGCCGGCGTGATGCTCCATGCCCTCGATGCGCCCGCGGCGCGAGTTGATGTCGCCGATGATGACGCCCATGAACTCCTCGGGAACGGTAACTTCAACGGCCATCACCGGCTCCAGAAGAACAGGGCTGGCCTTGCGCGCGGCCTCCTTGAAAGCGATGGAGCCGGCAAACTTGAAGGCCATTTCGTTGGAATCCACTTCGTGGTAGCTGCCGTCGTAGAGCGTTACCTTGATGTCCACCAGCGGGTAGCCGGCCAGAATGCCCAGCTCCAGCGCGCCCTGCACACCCTGATCGATGGGCTTGATGAACTCCTTGGGAATCGAACCGCTCTTGATGGCGTTGATAAACTCGTAGCCCGCGCCCGGCACGTTGGGCTCGACCCTCAGCTTGCAGTGGCCGTAGTTGCCCGAGCCGCCGGTCTGGCGAATGTACTTGCCCTCGGCCTCGGCTTTCTTGCGAATGGTCTCGCGGAAGGCTACCTTGGGTTCGCCCACATTGGCCTCGACCTTGTGCTCGCGCCTCATGCGGTCCACGAGAATTTCGAGATGCAACTCGCCCATGCCGCTGATGATGGTCTGCCCGGAATCTTCATCCGTCCGCACCTTGAAGGTGGGATCCTCGTCGGCAAGGCGCGCCAGCGCAACGCCCATCTTTTCCTGGTCGGCCTTGGTCTTGGGCTCGATGGCGACTGAAATAACCGTCTCCGGAAAAGTGATCGCGCCCAATGCGATGGCGTGATGCGGCGCGCACAGGGTGTCGCCAGTCTTCAATTCCTTCATGCCCACGCAGGCGCAGATGTCGCCAGCCATGATCTCGCTGACGTCCTCACGCTTGTCGGCGTGCATCTTGACCAGCCGGCCAATGCGCTCCGTCTTGCCGGTGCGGGGATTGAGAACCGTGTCGCCGGTCTTGAGCGAACCCGAGTAGACGCGCACAAAGCCCAGCTTGCCAAAGGGGTCGTTGATGATTTTGAAGGCCAATGCCGCAAGCGGCTCTTTGTCGTCCGGCTTGCGCGACTCTATGTGGCCGGGATGGCGGGGATCAACGCCCTCGACCGGCGGCTTGTCCAGAGGGCTGGGCAGGTAATCAACTACCGCATCCAGCAGCGTCTGGATGCCTTTGTTCTTGAATGCGCTTCCGCACAGAACCGGAAAGATCTTCAGATCGATGGTGGCCTGGCGGATACCGGCCTTCAGCTCGTCAATGGCCGGGGTCTCGCCCTCGAGAAATTTTTCCAGCAGCACGTCGTCGGTTTCGGCAATCACCTCGATCAACTGCAGGCGGAAAGCCTCGGCCTTCTTTTGCAGATTGGCGGGAATCGGCTCGATGGAAAACTCCGCGCCCAGGGTCTCGTCATGCCAGAGAATGGCTTTCATCTCGATCAGGTCAACGACGCCCTTGAAGTTGGCTTCCGCGCCGATGGGAATCTGCAACGCCACAGGCCGCGCGCCCAACCGCTTGCGGATGGTGTCCAGAACGTGCTCGAAATCAGCGCCGTTCTTGTCCATCTTGTTCACGAAGCAGATGCGCGGCACCTTATACTTATCGCCTTGGCGCCACACGGTTTCCGACTGCGGCTGCACGCCGCTCACCGAATCAAACAGCGCCACCGCGCTATCCAAAACTCTCAAGGACCGCTCCACCTCGGCCGTAAAATCCACGTGGCCCGGGGTGTCGATGATGTTAATGAGGTAGTCTTTCCAAGTGCAGGTGGTGGCCGCCGAGGTAATCGTAATGCCGCGCTCCTGCTCCTGCTCCATGTAGTCCATGGTCGCCGTGCCCTCATGCACTTCGCCGATGCGGTGCGTGATGCCCGTGTAATACAGGATGCGCTCCGTGGCTGTCGTCTTCCCGGCGTCGATGTGCGCCATGATTCCGATGTTCCGGCAGCGATTTAGAGATACAGTGCGAGCCACGGCTACTACTTCCTTGCGGGTACATTCAACCCGCGGTTCTGAAATTCAACAATTCAACATTCCGGGTGCCGCAGGTCTGGATTTTCGGACCCGGGGAACCAAACCATTAACGAATCGCGTCCAACCTACCAGCGGTAATGAGCAAAGGCCTTGTTGGCCTCGGCCATGCGGTGCACGTCTTCCTTCTTCTTCATCGCCGCTCCGCGCCCGTTGGCCGCATCCAGCAGCTCGTTGCCCAGCTTGTCGGTCATGCCCTTCTCGCCGCGGCTGCGGCCGTACGTAATCAGCCAGCGAATGGCCAGCGAGGTGCGCCGGTCGGGATTAACCTCGATAGGCACCTGATAGTTGGCGCCGCCCACGCGGCGGGTCTTCACCTCGAGCAGCGGCTTGCAATTCTCCACCGCCTTCTTGAAGAGCTTGAGGGCATCGTCGCCGCCGCCCTTCTCTTCGAGGTTCTTCATCGCCGCATAGAAGATGTTCTGGGCCGTCGACTTCTTGCCGCCCCACATCATCGAGTTGACAAACTTGGTGACCAGCGTCGATCCGTAGACCGGGTCCGCCGCCACTTCCCGCTTCGCAATGTGCCCTTTTCTCGGCATAATCCCTCAAATACAGTTCTCAGTTGCCAGTTCTCAGCTCTCAGTTACCCGGTTTTTGCTGGCAACCAAGAACGGTGAACTGCTTTACTTCTTCGCCGCGCCGCCCTTGGCGCGCTTGGCTCCGTACTTCGACCGGCTCTGCTTGCGCTCGGCCACGCCCACCGAATCCAGCGTGCCGCGCACCACGTGGTAGCGGACTCCTGGAAGGTCTTTTACGCGCCCGCCGCGAATCAGCACAATCGAGTGCTCCTGAAGGTTGTGGCCGATGCCGGGGATATAGGTAGTGACCTCGATCCCGTTTGTCAGCCTCACGCGGGCTACCTTGCGCAGCGCCGAATTCGGCTTCTTGGGCGTCTGCGTATACACGCGGGTGCAAACTCCGCGCCGCTGCGGCGAGGCCTGCAAGGCAGGGGACGCCGTCTTGTACCGCGGGGCCGTGCGCCCCTTGCGAACCAACTGATTGAATGTAGGCAAAC
Source organism: uncultured Acidobacteriaceae bacterium (assembly GCA_963804295.1). Taxonomy (GTDB): domain Bacteria; phylum Acidobacteriota; class Terriglobia; order Terriglobales; family Acidobacteriaceae; genus Telmatobacter. Next base: position 5,401 of record CAWDQS010000153.1, on the reverse strand, counting down.
TGCAACTCCTTACGCCAAACCCGTTACCACTAAAACCTGTACCGCAAAAACCCGTTCCATCCCGCATGACCGCCGCGCACAGACTAAAAGGACTCGCCCGCCGCAAGCGCGCAACCATTCCTGATCGCGCACACGCACGGAAGCCCTGCTGTGCTGCTTCGCGTCTGCCTTCGTTCCAATCTCAGACGAGAACCGGGACGGTGGCCGGGCGTTTCCACATTCTGTGGAAAGCCAACTCCGTTTCGCCGGTTCCGGCCCGCATAGCCCTCCAAGGCGGAGAACGCGCGGGCTCCGTAGCGATTTGTCTCTTCTCCCCAGCGACGAAGACCTGTCGCCAGGAACCCCGGCTGCCCCTGCAAGAAAAGAGCGATTCCTGGGCCTGTCTGGCCAGCCAACTGCCTCTGGCCTTGGGAATCAGCGCCGCCAGCTTTAGCCGTAGCGACCTGCCCCAACGCCTCAGCCGTCAAGACACACGGATAGAGGCGTTCTTGCGCAACCTTTTAACAATACCAAGAAATCGGGATGGGGTCAAATAAGTCTTCCCCGTCCGCATGGAACCCGTTGCGCTTTACAGCAGCTGGCGACTTCAGCGGGAGATTCCAGCAGATGAGTCCTGGAACATACGCAGGAAATCGGGGTGGGATCAATGCTGTTTGCCCCACCCCTCAGGATAACTTCCGCTTTATTCGATTGAGTGCAGTGCCCAAGCCCCGTTTTCGAAGGCAAAATCGGCATGGCGCTTGGTGACCAGCTTGTTGATGGCGTTGTGCGCAATTTTCACCAGCGGGGCCGGCAAACCATCCAGGTTCACAACCTCGTTAAAATCAGCACCTTTGGCCGTCGCCACGCCAGGAAGCACTTCATCCTGCGCGTCCTGTACATCCTGCACCTTGGGATGACTGGTGGCCACCGAGGTCACTATCACCGCATAGTTCGGATCGGGATCGTGGTCTGGGCGCCACTTGAGCACATCGCCCCCGTCGGACAGCTTGAGCGCCTTCTTGCCCTCCGGAGTCAGTTTGAAGTCGCCCCAAATCCTGTTGGGATAAACAGTGGTTTTTTCCCAATACTTGGCTTGCAGCACGCCGTCCTTCAGCCCCTGCACATCCACCGCGATGGCGACAGCCGCCGCCGGAGTCTGGTCATACTTGGCTTGGATCAAGGCCAGCGCATTGGCCTTGGTCAATTCCGGCGCCGACTTGCAGCCGCTCAGCAACATCCCCGCGCTCAGAAAACCAAACATTCCGATAACAAGCATCTTCCCTGCGTTTTTCACTTTCCCTCCATTGACTGCATAAAACGACTTAAATTGCCCCGCTCCGCCATTTTTATCCTCCTGTCTGCCGCTGTCAATGGGGTCGGCAGTGACCGCGCTCACAATCAGCGATTTTGTGAGCTGAAAACGCAAAATCTCTTCGTCTGAAATTGGAAACTGGACCCGATTTTCCTCCCGGATCAGTGAGATCAGCGAACGATCTTCCCGACGAGACGGTTGAAGCCGCACTCAATCCGGCTGCGACGCCGCTTGGCTGCTTCCGCTGGCCTCTTGGCTCCAGTTCGCGCACAACTCAGTGACGGACGGCAAAGAAGCTCAGCGCAGCATCGCCTTGTTCCAGCAGTCGCGTGCGCGCGAGCGAACCGTAGCGATCTTCGAGAAGCTGTTTGCGCCGATGTTCGGCGATGACCACAGCATCCTCGGCCAGCAGCCCGGTAGCCAAGCCGCCCAGCAGGCCCAGCGTCGCCACGTATTCCTCAGCGTCATCCCAGGGCGGGTCCAGAAAGATCACTTCGTACTGTTCTCGAACTGCTTTGCAGCGTTCCGGTTTTTCGTGGTTTTCTGGTTTTGAAACCGTGGCGCGGCGCAGAAATGCTCCCACAGCACAGGCGTGAACACGGAATCCCGCACTGATTCCCAGCCTCTCCAGATTGACGCGTAAAACCTTCAGCGCCGCCGGCGCCCGCTCGACAAACTCCACCCGCGCGGCCCCGCGGCTGAGCGCCTCCATGCCCACCGCACCTGAGCCGGCATACAAATCCAGAAAGGCCACTCCCTCAATCCGCGGCGCAAGCACATTGAACAAGGTTTCGCGCAGACGGTCGCTGGTGGGCCGGGTAGAAGCCCCCGGAGGAGCCTGCAGAGTACGGGAACGAAGCGATCCGGCAATGATGCGCACGACCTCCAGCATACGGGAACCGGGGTCCGACCCTCTACAATCATCTTGTATGCGTGGCTGGTCAATTCCGCTGGGCCGTTGGATGGGCGTCGAGATCCGCGTCCACGTCTTTTTTCCGCTTCTGGCCGTCGTTTGCCTGGCGCTGAGCGGCTCTTGCGGCATTCTGCGCGGCCTGGGATTATTTATGGTTCTGGTAGCTGCCGTAGCCGTGCGCGAGACCGCGCGGCTGTTGGTGGCCGCTTGGCTGGGATTGCGCTTGCGCGCCATTCTTCTGTTGCCCATTGGCGGAATGTTTGCCTATGCCGACCCGGAAAGCCAGGAAGGCTCCAGCCAGGGCGGCGGACAGTTCAGCCTGGCTCTGGCTGGTCCCCTGGCAAATCTGGCCACGGCGCTGGTGCTGGCCGCAACATTTCTGGGCGCTGGCGGCGATGTCAAACTTTTTACCCAGCCGTGGATTTCGGCCGGCGCGCTGGTGCGCAGCATGGTTTGGATGCAGGCCGGCCTGGGCCTTCTGCACCTGCTCCCAGCCTATCCACTGGACGGCGGGCGGCTGCTTCGGGGCAGCTTTGCCCACAAGCACGGTTTCTCCCCCGCGGGGCGCATGGCTGCCGGGCTGGGCCAGATTCTGGCGCTCGCCGCCATGGTGGCCGGCATGTTGCTGCATAGTCCCTGGCTGATCATTGCCGGCTTCTTCATCATGATTGGCGCGCAAATCGAGGACCAGGGCGTCTTCTTCCAGTCGGTGGTAGACACAGTGCATATGCGCGAGGTGATGCTCACTGACTTCGCCTCGCTGTCAGCCTCCGACACCCTGGCCGGCGCGCTGATGCGCTGCGTCCACTCGCTGCAAGAGGATTTTCCCGTCGTGCGCGGCGCGCAACTGGTGGGCATCATCAGCCGCCAGCGCATTGTGGACGCGCTGCGCACCGACGGCAACGGCTACGTGCAGGCGGCCATGTCCAAGGCCTTCCAGGTGGCCCGCCCCGACGACACGCTGGGAACCACCATTCGCCGCATTCAGACCGGCCGCGGGCTCTCCCTGATTCCCATCGCCGATAGCGGGCGCATTGTTGGCATTGTCAGTGTACAAAACCTGATGAGCGCCATGTCGCTGCTGGCCGAGCAACGACGCCTGGAACGCGAAGAAGCGCGCGAGAAAGCCTTTTAGCAAGCAAGAAATTCGCTGTCAGCCATGAATGCGTACGTCATAACACCAGAGAATATGCCCGTGGCGAAACGAATACCAACACCGCAGAAATTTGGTGGAGTTATATTAATGCGTTGTTGGATCCTATCGACGTCTGCGCGATTCCAATGTGGTTGCTTTTCGACCCGTTCTTTTCGTTGTTCGATTCTTGAATAAATAAAAGTGCAGAGAACGCCGCCTAAGGCGCCGACAATAGAGGCAAATCCCTGAACATTCATCCCTTTCAGTACCAAATAGAACCCGAATATGAGCGCAACCAGACAAATAATAAACGCGAAAATTGAGCCGCGTGTTTGATTTGCTACATTCCCTGCAACCACCCGAGCTTCCAGTGATTAGCGGTGTGCGCTCTGCCTTTCGGCCATGGCCATAATTCGATCTGCACCGTTTGGGATAACTTGATTATATTTTTCGAGCAGACCTGGAGGAGGAAGTGGCCCAGAGAACGATGCAGACATTTGGATAAGAGCCGACTGATCTGGCTTCGGTGTTGAAGCGGGAATAATCTGCGCTCTTTTGTTTCGCTTATGGCTCACAGTGGTTTAAGCGGCTTCGCATTCTGAGTCGTGCTGTTCGACAGCTTCAAGAATGTCTTGTCCTATGACGAACCAATCAGCCGCAATAGCCTTTCCGTCGGCTTCAACCGGGGTGTCACTTCGATTGTATTCATCAAATTGACCCCACAAATCAAGCGTGCGCGCTACCCCCGAAGCAAAAGAGGGCTGTGCAAAGAGAAAGTCGGATCTTACGCTTTTGTTCATGGTTTCCTCAGCTCATCGGCTGATAGTATCCACTGTTTAGACGCACTTGGAGGCAAGAAGGTTCTTGCCAACACACATTAGGAATAAGGAATCTCATAATCCATGGAATCCCGAATGCACAGTTATTCCCTACAAACTAATGATAAGCCTCATAGAATTACAAGGAATTCTCTGCAAACTGTCAATAGAATAGTTCTCGGAGGTCCCAAATATGGTCTGTCAAACTGCTCTCCATGGCTGGAGTTGAACTTAATATTTGTTAATCCTGCAAGAGTTATTGTATGCAAACCACAGAGAATAAGCGACTTGCAAGGTTTTCCATTTTTGAATAAGCCGGAGATCGATAGTGCCCATCGCCGCTGAACCCGAATCACCCCTCGCCCCCGGCCTCTACCTGGTCGCCACACCCATCGGCAACCTGGGCGACATTACCTTGCGCGCCCTCGACGTGCTGCACCGCGTGGACCGCATCGCCTGCGAAGACACCCGCCAGACGCAGAAGTTGCTTAACCACTTTGAGATCACCACCCCCACAGTAAGCTGCCACCAGCACAACGAGTACACCCGCACCACCGAACTGATTCAAAATATAAAGGCCGGGAAGGCCATCGCCGTGGTCTCCGACGCCGGAATGCCGGGCATCAGCGATCCGGGAGGCCAGCTTGCCGCCCAGGCCATTGCCGCCGGCGTCGTTGTCATCCCCATCCCTGGAGCCAATGCGGCGCTTAGCGCGCTGGTAGCTTCGGGATTACCCGCAGACGAGTTTCACTTCATCGGATTCCTGCCGGAAAAGGCCGGCGCCCGACGAACCAGGCTCGAAGCTCTGGCCGAGGAAATTCAAAAATCCAATGCCCCGCGCACCCTGGCCTTCTACGAAGCTCCCCACCGCATTCTAGAGACCCTTGCCGATCTCGAATCTGTATTTGGTCCCGCCCTGCGCGTAGTACTGGCTCGTGAATTGACCAAGATTCACGAGGAGTTTCTGCGCGGGACGGTAGCCGAAGTGCGCGGCGAGATGGCCAGCCGTGACCGCATACGCGGCGAGATGACTCTGCTGGTCCACGCGCAACCGTCGCAGCCCGGCACGGAGTCCCCATCAGGAGATCATGAAAGGATTGCCGACCGCGTCGCCCGTCTTCAGAACGAAGCCGGCATCGACGAAAAGGAGGCCCTCAAACGCATTGCGCGCGAACTGGGCCAATCCAAGAGCGAGGTTTATCGCGAGCTGCAACGGGAGCGGGCAAAGCGGCGGTAAGGTT
>CAWDQS010000152.1:0-3325 GCA_963804295.1 uncultured Acidobacteriaceae bacterium | reverse complement strand
CCCGGCGAGGCCAACTGCGGCGATTTCGCTCTTGGAAACACTGGTCTCCCGCAGCAGTTTGCCAATCGCCTTCTGGCAGGCGTTCCACCAGTCGCGCGGGTCCTGCTCCGCCCATCCATTTTGCGGCGAGGCAAACTGCGCATGTTCATGCGTTGCCGACCCCAGCAGCACGCCTTTTTCGTCCACCAGCACAGCGCGCGTTCCGCCCGTGCCCACATCGATACCGATGATCTTGCGAGTCATTGCTTGCACACTCCTCCCAGCAATCAAAATTCCGCGTCCGACCTTCCGTTCTCAGTCTTCGTTGGGCGCGTGGAGGTAAGACTCCCATCCCAGGTAGCGCGTGGTGGCCTCGTGGACGGCCTTGGAGACATCGCTGAAGTTGGCGGCTACGTGATGCTCGAAGCCCTCGCGGCAGATGTACTTAAGCAGCTTTTGCAACTGCGGAATCTCCGCCACGCCCGCGCCGCCAAAGGTTTCCAGCGGATCGTCGGTAAACTTGCCCGCGCCCGTGTAGCCGCGAATCACGCCGCGCCGGTCGTCGGTGGAGTAGCGCGCGTAGCTCATCGCCCCGGCCTTCACGCGGCCCACGCAGGTGCCGAAGGTGTTCAGCTTGCCCACCGTGCCGGCGATGATCTCCTGGTAGTCCATCTTCATATCCTTGAAGAAGTGTTTGGGCAGATTCGAGCAGTGGAAGCAAACGCACTTGTCGGGATGGCTGCCGTAATTATTGTTCCAATCCAGCAGCGCCGAGGGCGTGCCCGAGGCCAGTTGCAGCATGTACATGGCCAGGGTGCCGGGTACGTCCACCTCGCAGGCCGAGGGGATGAGGTTGTTGCTCATCATGCTCATGATGGTGCAGGGCACCACGCCAAAGTACTCCTCCATCGAGGTCCAACACTGCACTGCGCTGATGGTGACGTTGGTTTGCTTCATCCAGCCGTCGATCACCGCGCCCAGCTTGGCCATCTTGAGCAGCGCCTCCTCGGAAATTCCCGTGGTCGTTACATAGCTCTTGATAGCGGCCAGCTTGGCTTGAGCAGCTTCATCCGTGTCCTTCATTTTGTTGATGCGCCCGAAGATCTCCGACAGATCAATCGTCTCGATGGAGATGCCGCTGCCCTCGTACAATCGCTCCGAGTAGCGCACCGTGTTGAAGGCCGTGGGACGCGCGCCGATGGCGCCGATGCGCAGATTCTTGAGTCCCTTTACAATGCGGCAAATTGCCGAGAACCATTCCAGGTCGGCCTTGAACTCCGGCGAACCCAGCGCTTCGGTGTGCAGCGTGGTCAGTGAGTAGTGAATGCCGTACTGCATCAGGTTGTTACAGGCGCTCATCTTGCCGCAAAAACTGTCGCGGCGAGTGGCGATGGTCATGTCTCCGGAGCGGTCGGGCGTGGCCTGCACCAGCACCGGAACATTCAGCCCGCTGAGCCGGATGGCGTCCACAATGCCGCGCTCCTCGCCGAAGTTGGGCAGCGTAATGATGATGCCGTCGATCTCCACGGCGTGCTTCTTGAATAACTCCGCGCAGCGCTGCGACTCGGTGTAGGTTTCCACCGCGCCGTGCTTCGACTCCTCCGGGCTCAGCACCACGGCCCGCGCTCCGGCGGCTTCCAAAACCGCGATGATCTCTACGCGGCCGGTCTTCGCCAGTTGATCGGGGAAAAAACCGCGGTTGCCCACCACTACGCCAAATGTCATCTTCTTTTCTGCGGCCATCTACCTGCTCCTTCAATCCTTGCCGCTAGTGCGGCAACTGAAATAATTGTTGAACCGTTGCTTTGAATGGGCACGACTTCAGTCGTGCCGAAAAGGGTCTTAAAAACAAGGGGTTTTAACCCCTGAGGGATCACCGGGTGCCCCACATTAGGCATGAATTTGTACCTAATGAGGGGATCGTATAAATTCTAAGCGCGTCCCGGACGAAACTTGACAACGTAAAGCAGCCCCAGCGCCTCCAGCACTCCGCCCCACCAAACCGGTGTATGCAGGCTGGTCAACTGCACTCCCGCCGGATAACTTGCGGTCACCCATTCAAAAACGCCATAGCCGAAAATCATCGCTCCATAGATGACCAGCAGCACGCCAATAAAAAACCAGATTTGAATTCCTGAACCGTGCATCTTTGTAAATCCTCTCTTTTCTCCGCTTGGCGGAGAACAAAAAACTCGTTACCAGAACAGTATGTTGAGCGCCGCAAAGATCACCACCACCAGCCCTGCCCACATCCACTCGTTCTTGTAGAAGGGAACCGGATCTTCCTTGGGCAGCGGGGTCACGCCATACACCAGGCCCTCTAGCTCCACTGCAGGCCTGGGCTTGGTAAACATGCTCACCACAAAGATGACGATGGCGGTGAACAAGCAGGCCCACAGCGCGCGAAAGACGTTTTCCGCCATTGGCTTGGCATCGGGCGAGAGCGCCACGTAGGCTAGCTTGGCAGGATAGAGGTGGACCCACTCAAACAGGCTCGCCGAAAAGACGACGCCCAACAGCAGGCCCAGAAAACCGGCGATTCTGCTAGCGCGCTTCCAGAACATGCCCAGCAGTATGGTGGCCAATAGCGGCGCGATAAAGATGCTGAATAGCGCTTGCACGTAATCCATGATGCCGTGCGCGCGCTGCACCAGGTAGCCGGCGCCAATGGAAACCAACACGCCTATGACAATCGACATTCGGCCAACCATCACATAGTGGCTGTCGGTGGCTTTCTTGTTGATCAGCGGCTTGTAGAGGTCGTAAGTCCATACCGTCGAAAAGGCGCTCACATTGCCGGCCATGCCGCTCATGAAGCCGGCAATCAGCGCGGTGATTCCCAGGCCCAGCAGGCCGGGCCCCAGGTAACGGACCATCATCAGCGGCAGCACCTCGTTATAGCTGTGCAGTTCGGACTGCGGAGTCACTTTCTGGTCCAGCACATCCTTTTGTACCGCCGGTGTAAGCGATGTATCTTTTAACTGCGATGCGCAATCGGAAGACATCGGAACGCAGGCATTCCATGTGTCCTGGGGAATCAACTGCATGCGGCTGCCATCGGAGTTTTGCAGCACCACCAGGCCCAGCAGGCCGGGCAGAATCACGATGAACGGAACCGCCATCTTGAAGAACGAACCGATGATCGGCGCCATGCGCGCGGCTCTCAGATTGCGGGCCGCCAGAACACGCTGCACTACCAGAAAATCCGTAGTCCAGTAGCCGAAGCTGATGGCGAATCCCAGGCCAAAGACGATTCCCGTCCAGTGCACTCCCATGGGATTGTCGGCAAAATGGGCGGTATCGCGCCACAGATGGAAGTAGGTGTCCGACCCCATGTTCCTGATGA
>CAWDQS010000151.1:0-6525 GCA_963804295.1 uncultured Acidobacteriaceae bacterium | reverse complement strand
GGCGCCGTCGGTGAGGAAGATGGCCTCCGGATCGGCGTCTATGCCGTCGCGCTGGCGGATGAAATCGGCCACCGCCTCGCGGATGAAGAGCACGCCCCTGCTCTCGCTGTAAGCACCCAATCCGTGCTGGCTACCTTTGAGAATCGCCCTGGCGGTCTCGACGGCATCGGCAGGAAAGACGCCGCCGGCCGTCTCCATCAGCGCGGGGTACTCGCACAGGGCAAGAAGCTGGCGCAGCCAGGTGATGGGCTGCTGACCCAGCGACTGCGGATTGCCGATGTTGCAGTAGATGATCTCCCGGCCCTGCTTCTCCAGTTCCTGCGCCCGATCCACCACAGGGCCGCGCACGGCGTATTCCGTGGCTAGCACCGCGGCGCCAATATCTTTCAACTGTATGCTCATTTCCTATTCCTTGGAGAAGGCAGCTGGCCTATGTCTTGAATGAAGATAAAACCCGTCCCATGGCTCTCGATGATGAGAGCTGGGATTTTCTCTCTATCTATTCTATAGCGTCGCAACAGACCGGCGAATTTACCAGTATTGCCTTCCCAGAACAAACTTCGCGGCCCAGCCTATCAGCAGCGAGGCGCACCACATCCATGCAATGAAAGGGCTGAGGACAAGCCGTTTCCGGTGGATCCATTGAAGAAACAGAACTGCCATGGAGTAACAGAAGAGCAAGAGATAGACCAGCATCAGCGGGTTATATAAAAATGACTGAACAAACTCTCCCCGGCAGAGCGCGACAAAACTTCTATACCCGCCCGTGGTGGGGCAGGGAATGCCAGTCATGGCCTTCAGGATGGAAGGCGGAATCCTTCCATGGGCGATCCACGCCGCATTCCACGCCAGATAGAAAACAAATGCGCCCAGGGCGGCAAAGCGGATGATGCGGCTCGTCAGGCTCTCTTGATTCCGCACTGCGGGCACTTCCACTCCTCTTCTTTGCACCCGTCGATGACGAAGGGCAGCCAGCAAAGCGGAAAGCAGACAATCAGCATTGCCGCGAAGAAGATCCACCCGCCCGTCGATAACCTGTTCTTGACGGGAAAGGGCATTCCCTCATGACCACAAAACGGACATTTCGATGACACTGGCATTTTCCTATCACCTCTCACATACAGTTTGCGATAGAGAATAAAATCTAGCGAACATTATCAGAGCAAGGCAATCTCCGTCAACGGAGTAAATTACGAGTGGAACTCCACTCCCTGCGCCAGGTGAATTTCACCACCCCAATTGATGGTGCTGGTCTGGCGCCGCATGTAGGCTTTCCATGAATCCGAGCCCGACTCTCGGCCTCCGCCGGTCTCCTTTTCGCCGCCGAATGCGCCGCCGATTTCCGCGCCCGAGGTGCCCACATTCACGTTGGCGAGGCCGCAGTCCGATCCCTTGTAGCTGAGGAACTTTTCCGCCTCGGCCATGCTGTCCGTGAAGATGCCGGACGACAGGCCCTGGGGAACCGCATTGTGCAAGGCAATCGCCTCGTCGATGCCGCGGTATTTCATCACATACAAGATGGGCGCAAAGGTTTCCGTTTGCACAATCCCGGCGTCGTTGCGGATTTCAACAATGGCCGGCAAAACGAAAGTCCGTCTGCCTAACGGCGCTGGATCGAGGACCTTGCCTCCGTACAGCACCGTTCCGCCCTGCTTGCGGGCAGCCGCCAGCGCATTCTCGAACTCCGACACGGCCGCTTCATCGATCAGCGGACCCATCAGGGTTTTCGGATCGAGCGGATCGCCAATGATCACCTTTTCGTAATTGCCAATCAGCTTGTGGATGAAGGAGTCGTATACGCTCTCCTGAATGATCAGCCTGCGCGTGGAGGTGCAGCGCTGCCCGGCTGTGCCAACGGCGCCGAAGAAGGCCGATGCCAGCGCACCCGTCAAGTCGGCCTTCTCCGAAATGATCAGGGCATTGTTGCCTCCCAGTTCGAGAATGGTGCGGCCCAGGCGTGCGCCGACAACCTGAGCGATGCGCTTGCCCATCCTCCCCGATCCGGTGGCGCTGATCAGGGGGAGACGGCTGTCGGCCAGCATCCGTTCTCCGACCGTCGCCCCGCGTCCGATGACCACTGAGGAGACGCCGTAAGGAACGCCGTTGGCCTGCAAGACCTCGCGGAGAATGTTTTGGCAGGCGATGGCGGTGAGCGGCGTCTTGCTTGAAGGCTTCCACACCACAGGATCGCCGCAGACGAAAGCCAGCGCGCTGTTCCACGACCATACCGCAACCGGAAAGTTGAAGGCGGTAATTACGCCGATGGGCCCCAGCGGGTGCCACTGCTCCATCATGCGGTGCATCGGCCTTTCGCTCTGCAGTGTCGGGCCGGAAAGCGTGCGGCTGAGTCCAACGGCGTAGTCGCAGACGTCGATCATTTCCTGCACTTCGCCCAGGCCTTCGGTGAGGATTTTGCCCATTTCCAGCGAAACGAGCCGTCCCAGCGCGTTTTTCTTCTGGCGCAGCGCGACCCCAAACTGGCGCACGATTTCGCCTCTTTTGGGAGCGGGCTGGGCGCGCCAGAACGCGAATGCTTTTATCGCCTGACCGACAACGGAGTTGTAGTCGACCTCGCTGGCCTGCTCGACTTTGGCCAGCAATTCCCCGGTGGCCGGGCTGTGGACTTCGATCCAGTCACCGCTGCCCGCAAACCACTGGTCCCCGTAACTCGCGCCCGAAAGGGTTGCCCGCAAACCCAACGCATCGAAAATTCCGTCTTTCTCTCCCATGCCAATAACCTTTCAAAATCCGCGAAAAACCGCATCCGAGCGGTTTAGACGGCCGGAAGGCCGCGCCCTTCGATCTGCCGCAACCATCCGGTAATCCGCGCCGGCGCCGATTCCGCGAACAACTGAGTTTACCGCACTGGTTCCCAAGCTGGCACTTGTTTGGCCTTCCGGCGCAGGCCACTCATGCGTATTTGCCCCGCTGCCGTACAATAAGTTTGAGGTAATACCGGTCTCCCCATGTCTAATAGTTATCCAACGCGCAACACGCGGTCGCACGGATTTCGTTCGCTCTTCAGCATGTTTTCCAGCGACCTGGCCATCGATCTTGGCACCGCCAATACGCTGGTCTTTGCGGCCGGCAAGGGCATCGTAGTCAACGAGCCCTCGATCGTAGCCATCAACAAGAACACCGGCGAAGTGGAAGCCGTAGGCAAGGAAGCCAAGGAGATGCTGGGCCGCACTCCCGGCAACATCGTGGCCATCAAGCCCATGAAGGACGGCGTGATTGCCGACTTCAAAATCACCGAGAAGATGTTGAACTACTTCATCCAGAAGGCGCACAACCGCAAGATGCTGGTGCATCCGCGCATCGTGATCGGCGTGCCTTCGGAGATTACCCAGGTAGAAAAGCGCGCCGTCGAGGACTCCGCCTACCGCGCCAAGGCCAGCGAAGTTTATCTCGTCGAGCAGGCCATGGTGGCGGCCATCGGCGCCGGGTTGCCGATCACCGAGCCCAGCGGCAACATGGTGGTTGACATCGGCGGAGGCACCACCGACATCGCCGTCATCTCGCTGTCCGGCATTGTTTATTCGCGCTCCGTGCGCATGGCCGGCAACCAGATGGACGAGGCCATCACCAACTACCTCAAGCGCAAGTACAATTTGCTGATCGGCGAGCGCACCGCCGAGCACGTGAAGATGGAGATCGGCTCGGCCTTCCCCATGGACAAGCCGCTCACCATGGAGATCAAGGGGCGCAACCTCATCGAGGGCATTCCCAAAACCATCACCATCGACGACAGCGAAATTCGCGAAGCGCTGGGCGAGTGCATCGCCGTCATCATGAACGCCATCCGCGTGGCATTGGAGCGCACGCCGCCGAGCTTTCTGCTGATATTTCTGATCGCGGCATCGTGCTCACCGGCGGCGGCGCGCTGCTCAAGAACCTCGACAAGCGCATCCGCGAGGAGACCGGGCTGCCGGTTTCCGTGGCCGATGATCCTCTGGCCTCGGTGGTTCTGGGAACCGGGAAAATGCTCAGTGACTTCCGGCTGCTGCGCAAGATCAAGATCGATTAAGCACCTGCGGTGCGGCCAAACGCTCGCTATTCGCTCGCAGAAGTTTTGTGGATGCCCCGGTCTGTAAATCCAGACCGGGGCATCCGGCGAATATAGCTTGAAACGAATTTGGACCTTTTCTCACTATTATGATATTCGCGTAAGTTGCTCTTTGCGAGAATCCCTACTCACAAGGAAACTAGCATGCATCCTTCCCCCAAAAAATACATTGTCTACACCGGTCTATGAGGCGCCAGCGGCGTTGATCAGACTACAGACATTGCGCACATACCCCCGCATAGAAACTCGATCACTGCCCATGTGCATAACGCCATCGGCCGTGCGCCAATCCCTGCACAACATTTTCCACGCAGCACCTACCCCAAAAATGGAGATCATATGAGTAAACTTGCGAATTTCCTTCCCAGCATCAACGGATTGCAATACAACAACACCACCTGGCCTTCCGAGCCGGATTTGACCATCGGCACGCCATTCGGCAATATTCCCATCGGCAACGCCTCCAACGGATTGTGCGGCGGAATGGCATTCGCGGTGCGCGACCTGTTTGAAGCGCACCGCCTGCCGCCGGTCTCAGCTCTTAACCCCGAAGCAGGCTCTCCAGCTTATCAATTTATTGTCAAGCGACTTTTCGACAGCTTCAACATCCCGAGCGGCGTTGCAGAGTATTTCACCTGGATGAACTTGCCGACTAACGATACCGAGTTGGGCCCGATCGTGGGCCAGCACGGGACATCCTGGCAAACCATCAATAACACCATGCCGACCTTGCGCAATATGATAGATAGCGGTCATCCTTGCCCCGTCGGCCTGGTCTGCATCCACTCGACCAATCCGCAGGACCTTGGCCAGAACCATCAGGTGCTGGCCTACGGATATCTAGATTCCGGCAACACCACAACGGTGTACGTCTATGATTCAAATCATCCCGGCGATGACAATGTCACGATCAGTTTCGACCATAGCAACCCGGCGCATACCACGACGTTCAACTACTCGACGGGCGACCACAACGTCCGCGGATTCTTCACGACCAATTATTCGGCGGCGGACCCAAGTCCCTTGTTCGAGGATGGCAACACGCCGCCGACGGGCTGGCAGGCTCCCGCCAATCAAGCAATCACCAGAGGTGTAGTGAATTTAGTTTTCGATGCTTTTCCGAATGTCGATCGCGTCCAGTTCAACGCCAGCTATGCGACCAATCCCGCTGACATCACGACAGTTGGATGGCGTCTCCTCGGCAACGGCACAAAGCAACCCAACGGGAGTTGGCTCCTCGCCTGGGATAGTGCGCAAATTCCGGATCAAGCGAATTTCGGCTGGGGAACGGTCAACATTGCGGCAATCAGTTTCGCCGGTGGACAACAGATCAATCCAACTGTCTACCGCCTAATTGGCGTCAAAAACAACAAGCCGAATGTCGGCTTCGTCTCGCCTGCGCCGAGCGCGGCAAATGCGCCCGATCCGGTGGTCGGCGCCCAGGTCACCATTAGCGTCTACGCGCCAGGCGCCAGCGGCGTGCAAATCACCGCCTACTATGCAACTAATCCGAGCGATGCGAGTACCATAGCTTGGCGCGATGTGGGCATTGCAAGCAATCTGGGCAACGGCATGTTCTCGTTCAACTGGAATACGACCTCGATCCCGAACCAGAACAATCCCGGGTGGGGCCTGGTGAACCTGGCAGCCACGCCGTCCTACAACGGTACCGTGGCACCAGCCAATCAACGATTTTATCTGCGCGTCAATGTCAAACACTAGGGCTTAAGACAACAATGAGGCGCCCCTTCGTTCCTGGCCGAATGAAGGGGCAGCCTTCAGATCCCGGGAAGGCGCGACAAGGCTGGGTGCTATGCACTTGGTACAGCATAACTACGGGCGCCCCATCCTTCGCCTCTTTTCCGGCGAATAATACTTGAACAATACACTGTTCATCCAGCCGCAGGCCGCTGGCCCTACCGTAGGCAACTATTTCACCGCCGCCGCCCGCAGTGCCGTCAACATCTCGCGGCGCAGAATCGCGTTCATGCGCGACTGATAGCCTTTGCCTTGCGACTTCAACCAAGCCAGCACATCCGCATCCACGCGCGCCGTGATCTGCCGCTTCACCGGGCGATAGAAATGGCCGCGCTCGGCGTTATTCCACTCCTCGTCGGTCATTTCGGGGGCATCGCTGAAGTCGATCTCGCTGTCAGGGCGCGCCGCCAGTGCCCGTAGCTTTGCCAACCGCTCCTCCGTCATGGGAGGCAGCGTGTCCAAGGTGTAACTAACCATTTTTGTCTTCATCAAGTCGTCTCTCTTTGCGCGTTCCCGTTCGTACGCCCCTACGGGGCTAATGCTTCTTTTAATCTGCTCTCCCAGGACTGCGCTTCGCTTGTCCTGGGCTATTATCGTTGGCCCCTCCGGGGCCAGATCGTGCAAGTACGGGGCCAGATCGTGTGAGTCGGGACCAGTATCGTGTGAGTCGGGACCAGAATCGTGCAAGTCCTGGACCAGAT
>CAWDQS010000150.1:0-3385 GCA_963804295.1 uncultured Acidobacteriaceae bacterium | reverse complement strand
ATGTATTGCGCCCTAAGGAGATTCGAATGAACATTTCGAAGAACGCCAGTTATCTCTATAACTGCTTCTGGCTGCTTGTCCCAATATTGGTATTCAACCTGATTTTCACGCACCAGCTCCCGGCTGCCTATCAGATGGATGTCTTCTGGTATGAAATTCCCAAGACTATCAGCGTTCCGGAAAATCTCTTGCGCATTCTTGTCATGATCTTGCCAGTTTTCATGCGGCTTCGCATTTCCACGCGTAGTCAGAAGCTCGGCCTCGGTCTCTACCTCGCGGGCCTGCTGATCTACTTGTCTTCCTGGGCCGTCCTAATCATATTTCCTCAATCCGAATGGAGCACAAGTCAAATCGGATTTCTTGCGCCTGCATTTACCCCAATTGTCTGGCTTCTTGGAATTGGCTTGATCGGCGATGAGTTCCGGCTTCATAGCGTTCCATTCAAACCATGGATGTACCTGACTCTCTCGGTGCTCTTTTTGATATTTCACGACCTTCATGCAGGCACGGTTTATTCGCGTTCAATCATTCGATGAAGCTCAGAGCAATCCTAATGAAACTCGCACACTCATTTCCGGCTCTTCTGTTCTTTGCCGCCGCGGCCTTCGCCGCCGCGCAGGAAGACCCGCCGCCGGAGCCTCGCCGCGACTTCCGCTACTCGTTTGCCGCTATCAACGATGCGACCTTCAATAGCAACTTGCAGCCGCCGCTGCCGGCGTCGGCGTCAATGCTTACGGAACCTTCAGTCACGCTCTTGCAGAATCAATTGCTGCTTGAGCCTTCTTTCACGCTGCGCTACCGCTCTGGCTGGAGCATTGCGTCGAGCGTGGTGGGTCTAGCCGATACGTTTCACGGCCTCTCCGCCGCGGAGTTCTATCTTCCGCCGGGCGCGAGCGGCGCGTTGACCGCGCTGAACGCCGCGCTTGAACCGTATACCGGCACACACGCTCAATTGCGCGTGAAAGAAGCGTATGCCGGCCTCTCCGCCGGCAACTTCGACTTCATATTGGGACGCAGAATCGTGCGCTGGGGAACAGGTTATGCATTCACTCCGGCTGGTGTGCTTGATCCGCCCCGCGATCCCACCAATCCCACCGACCGTTTGAATCTCAACCAGGGCCGCGACATGGTCAAGGCCGATTTTATCCACGGCCCGCACGCACTTTCGCTGGTCTGGTCTACTGCCGCGCTGGCCCCGGCCGGGTCAAACCTGCACGATACCACCGCTTTCCGGTATAACGTTCTTGTGGATGGTTTCGACACTTCGCTGATCGCCGGCGACGACCGCGGCGGTGACGCCTTTGGCGGCCTCACCTTTACCCGCGTCTTCGGCAAGGCATGGGAGCTGCACGGCGAGGCGGCATGGCGCGATCAAGGCGCGATTCTGATGGGCACGAAGTACACCACACCATGGGGCCTCACCTTTATTGGAGAGTTCTACACTCCGCCCAACATCCCCTATTATTGGGACGGCCTCGTCTCGCCCCTGGCTGGCCGACAGCACTATGCATTCCTTTACGCGGGCAAGTCAAGGCTGCGCGAGCTGCCCGGATGGAAGCAATGGGATCTCTCCGCCTCGATGGTGGAGAATCTGAACGACAAGAGTTACATCGTGATCTTCGACGCCAACCGGCGCTTCGGCAGCCACTTCTCATCCTATATGCACTTGCAAGTTCCGCAAGGCGGCAAGACCTCGGATTACGGCGCCACACCCTACTCCGCGGCTACTTCAGCAGGGGTCCGTTTTCAGCTATGAACAGCGAAACCAATCCGCTGATATCTGTTCAGCCGCGAAGCCGCTGGCAATCGGGACACTTCACCGCTCACATCATCAGGGGGGTATCGATTGCCGCCGGCTGCGCGCTGCTGGTCGTTGCGCTGCTTCTGTCCTTGGGCAAGTACCGGCTTTCTGAAACCGGACGAACGCTTTTCATTGCCTTCGTCTATTGCACTCTCATCGCCTTGCCCTCCATCGTTCTTCTCACCCGAATCTCGCATCGCTACACCGAAAGATTTCCCCGCCTGGTGTTTCTCATGCAGTCAATGGCCCTGGTTTGCACCGCGGTCGGTGGCAGTTTTGGCGCCGGTCTCGTCTTTCAGCTTATTGGACTTGTTCCCGGCAACGCGTTTTGGAATGAATACCGCGCGGTCCTTCCTTTCAGCGTCATCACCTCACTTATGTTTGGGCTGAGCATATCGACATATGAGACGCTGCGCTTCAGACTCCAGGCCACCGCGCTCGAACTGCGCACCAAACAAGTTGAGCATGAGCGCGCCTACAAGCTGCTGGCCGAGGCGCAGCTCTCCTCGCTCGAATCGCGCATTCATCCCCACTTTCTCTTCAATACGCTCAACTCCATCGCCGCGCTGATACCCAGGAATCCACAACTGGCCGAAGACACGGTCGGCAAACTTGCCTCGCTGCTGCGCTTCTCGCTCAACGCCAATCACAGCGGACTGGCGCCGCTCCGCCAGGAAATCAAGATCGTGCGTGATTATCTGGAGATCGAGCAGACACGCTTCGGCCCGCGCTTGCGTTATGAGATCGCGATCCCCGAAGCCCTTCGGGACATGAGTGTGCCGCCGCTGGCGCTGCAATCGCTGGTGGAAAATTCCGTGAAGCATGTGGTCTCAGAGCGCAGCCAGGGCGCCACAATTCAGATCAATGGGTCAAAAGTTTCCGGCCGCATCCTGCTCGAAGTAATCGATGACGGACCCGGCTTCTCGCTCGATGCCATCACGCCCGAGCACGGCCTGGGTAATCTTGTCGCGCGCCTCGAGCTACTCTTTGCCGGCGACGGCCGGCTGGAAGTCACTCGCGAAAACGGAAAGGCAGTTGTTCGCATGTCTTTTCCCGCATAATGGAAATGTCGATGGAAACCCTCCAGCTTCGCGCCTATCTTGTCGATGACGAACCGCTGGCCATCGAGCGCCTCGGACGCCTGCTCGCGAGCGCCGGCGGCCTGCGCATCGCCGGCAGCGCTAGCGATCCGGCCCAAGCCCTCGACTTTTTGAATCGCGAATCTGTTGACGTTCTCTTCCTCGACATTCAAATGCCGGGCATGAATGGATTCGAGCTGCTCTCCCGGCTCAACGAGCAGCCCTCCGTTATTTTCACGACCGCTTGCGACGAATATGCGCTGAAGGCCTTCGAGGTCAACTCCATCGATTACCTGCTGAAGCCCATCGAGCCCGAGTTGCTGGCGCGCGCGCTGAAGAAGCTCGACCGGCTTCGCCCGTCGGCAAAACCGGATTGGCAGAGGAACCCAGAGTTGCCCGCCCTGCTCAAGGAACTGGCTGCATCGCTCCGCGGAGAGCGGGCCGACTATCCTCGCCGCATCGCCTCGCGCGTAGGCGAGCGCATTTCCTTCCTCGACCTGGATGC
>CAWDQS010000149.1:0-6778 GCA_963804295.1 uncultured Acidobacteriaceae bacterium | reverse complement strand
AGCCAACAACCATTCGTCTATCGGTGTTCGGCCATCGTACACAGTGGCTCTGGTTGCTATTGTCAAAAGCAGCTTTGCATACTGCATCTGCTTTTGTTCCATGGTCGCGTATATGTCGCAGTAATTAGAGTTCAAAACATGATTAGAGTCATCGAAAAGGTCGTTAGGGACCGACTCGCGGTGCGCGCAGCGCCAATTGTAATACAAATTCCTCCGAATTATACCCTTCGCAACACGACTGGCTGGCGACATTTGAAGAGCCTGTGCATACTCCCTCGCTTGGTTGAGAGGAGCCTCCGGGAAGTAATCCCGGATTTGCCATGACAGATAACCAATGGCCGACTGACTGTTCATTTCGGTCGATAGCCAAGTAGCGAACAGCTCAGACGACACATTCTTCAATTGTTGTTTGACTTCGGGATGTTCCACAAAATGCCCAATTTGTCCATATCGTGTAGATTTGGCCAAATCATCGCGCCATGCCAAGTAGTTCCGCACTCGCTCGCCCAAGTCTCCGCACGAAAGTTTCTCTATTTCGGCCCGCTCCACATCGTAGTCGCTTGCATTAAGGTACGGATAAATATATGCCATTCCCCACTGCAATGCCTGCATTTCTGCCGCGAGTAATGCCATATTCTCTTTGGCAATGGGTACACCCGCTGAAAGATACCCATTGAGGTACGAAAAGAGTTCCAATCCCCGCTGCATTCCTGCCTGTTTAGGTACATGAAATGTCTTGGCCAGTTCATAAATGCTTTGATCGCTAAGGATCAGTCTTTTGTCCTTAGCCGCCAACGATGCGACCAATGTCCTTGGATCAACAATCTGATCACAAAGAGCATTCCAAATATTTGTATCTAAATAGATGTCCATCTTCGCGCCCTCTTATCATCGTAACCCTTTCCACGATTCGAGAAAAGTATCACACTGAAAACCGCCCTCCGGTCCAGTTCATGCCGAGACCTGGAGCAACTGGCCATTTATCTCAGACTACTTTAGGACAGCGAGGACTGAAAACTCTGGCGTAATGGAACTGAGTACCTTGCCGGTTTTTATATTGATCTTCGAATATCCCGCATCCAAAATGGTGGCAGTCAGACTGTGTACAGCGATGTAATAGCGTCCAAGTTTGAGATTAACACATGTCCAATTATTGTCTTCATATTCAGTAGAGAGACATCCTATAAGGAATTCGTGTGCCCATTGAGACGCTATCACCGCATGAAAATATGAGAGAGTCGGACAGGCAATTTCTGCCGTCGAACTGGCCTTACATATTTCTGTTTTGTCTCCAATCGTTACCGAGTATTGGGCTCCCAAGTCCAGTGGATAGGTGACAATGATGCCAGATTTTAAGCTCAATGGTGCGCATTGCCCAGAAATCTTGATTGCTATTACACGATAGTAAAAAGATCCCGAAGACTTTGGCTCATGTGCTACATAATGTGCTACTGTGATCCCACTCGCAATTTGGTTTTCCTCTGACGCTTCGAATTCTGCATTCGTACCACGAAATACCGAATAAGTGATCCTGTCATCGCAAGTTCCAGACGGAACCGCTATCCAAGTCAGACTCCATATCTGCGGAGTAATCTCTTTGAGCTTTAGACCATCAACTTCTGTCTCATTCCCTTGTGCAGATAGCTGCGTAGTCGATGCCAGGATAATCGCAACAACCATAAATAAGAACAACAACACAGACCTGTTACGAAATCGCAAGAAGTCATCACCATCATAATGGCGGAATCTCTGCTTATTCCGGATGGCGTATTCACCCAAGTACTGCCTCTTTCAATAGACGCAGACAGAATAGCAAACAAAAGGCGAACATTCAAGCAAAATATTTGTGCTCTGTGCGGAAGCCGGTATTTCCTCAATCGGTCTTAATTTCAACCGGCTTTTGGACAGGCCAGCGAGCCACCCCCCATCTAATATCTAATTAGCCATGGCTGAATTTACGCATTTGCATTTGCATACGGAGTACTCGCTGCTGGACGGGGCTTGCGACCTGACCAAGCTGATGGAGCGCGTGGCGGCGCTGGGGCAGAAATCTGTCGCCATGACCGATCACGGGAACATCTACGGGGCGGTGCACTTTTTCGATGCGGCGAAGAAGCAGGGGATCAAGCCGATTCTGGGCTGCGAGCTTTATATCTCGAAAAAAGAGGACCATCGCGCGCCCGGCGAAGGAGACGACAACAATCACCTGCTGGTGCTGGCTCAGAACGAAGAGGGATATCGCAACCTGATGCGGATTACCTCCGAGGCTTCGCTGCACGGCTTTTATCGCAAGCCGCGCGTGAGCAAGAAATTCCTGGCTGAAAACTCGAAGGGCCTGATTGGATTCTCCGGCTGCCTGAGCGGGGAGTTGTGCGAGGAGCTTTTGGCGGGCAACTACGAGAAGGCCAAGAGCGTGGCGCAGCAGTATGAGGACATCTTCGGCAAGGGAAATTTTTATTTAGAAATTCAGGACCAGGGGCTGGATGACGAGAAGAGAATTCATGAGGCGTTATTCAGACTTGAGCGGGATCTGAATATTCCGCTGGTGGCGACGAATGACTCGCACTACCTGTGCGGCGAGGACTCGCACGCGCATGACGTGATGCTGTGCGTGCAGACCGGCTCAAAGCTGCAGGATAAAGAACGCTTCCGCTTCGATTCAGACCAGTTCTTTGTGAAGAGCGCGGAAGAGATGGCGCGGCTCTTCAAGGATTCGCCGGACGTATTAAAGCGGACGATGGAGATTGCCGAGCGGTGCGAGTTCAAACTCAAGGCGGTGGAAGATCCTTTTCCGTTGTTTGACGTGCCGGAGGGGCACACAATCAACAGTTACTTTGAGCAGGTTTGCAGAGAGGGATATAAGAAGCGGCTCGATACGGCGGTGCTCGGATTGGAGGCGCGCGGAGTGTTGCGGTCTCAAATTCATGAATATGAAGCGCGGCTGGAATATGAGATCAAGATCATCGAGAAGATGAATTATGCGGGATACTTTCTGATCGTGTGGGACTTCATCAAGTATGCGCGGGACCATGGGATTCCGGTGGGACCGGGACGCGGATCGGGCGCCGGCTCGCTGGTGGCGTATGCGATGGAGATTACGAATATCGATCCCATGCAGAATGTGCTGTTGTTTGAGCGGTTCTTGAATCCGGAGCGCAAGCAGATGCCTGATATCGACGTGGACTTCTGCCAGAATCGCCGCGGCGAGGTGATCGACTATGTGACGCGGAAGTATGGGCGCGAGCAGGTGGCGCAGATTATCACCTTCAATACCATGGCGGCCAAGGGTTCGATCAAGGATTGCGGGCGCGCGCTGGATATGCCGTATGGCGACGTGGACCGCATCGCCAAGTTGATTCCGGCGACGGTGGGCATCACCATCGATCAGGCTTTGGAGGATGTGGCGGAGTTGCGCAAGGCGTATGAGAAGGACGCGCAGATTCGCGAGCTGATTGACACGGCAAAAAAGCTGGAGGGTCTGGTGCGCGGGTCGGGAGTTCATGCGTCGGCGGTGGTGATTGCGCCGCGCCCGCTGATTGAGCTGGTGCCGCTGGCCAAGACCAAGAACGACGAAATTGTGACTGCCTATGACATGAAGGCCATCGAGAAGATGGGCCTGCTGAAGATGGACTTTCTGGGCCTTGCGACGCTGACGGTGATTGACGATTGCCTGAAGCTGATCGAAAGCACACGGGGAGAGAAGCTGGACATTGGCGCGATTCCGCCCAATGACGAGGAGACTTACAAGAAGGTATTTCACGCGGCGTTGACTTCGGGGATCTTTCAGTTTGAGTCGAGCGGGATGCGCGACGTGCTGCGGCGCTATAAACCGGATACGGTGGAGGATTTGACGGCGCTGAATGCGCTGTACCGGCCGGGGCCGATCCAGGGCGGAATGATCGACGACTTCATCGAGCGCAAGCTGGGACGGCGCAAGGTGGAGTACGCGCTGCCGGAGTTGGGAAAAATTCTCAAAGATACATTGGGAGTGATCGTCTACCAGGAACAGGTGATGCAGATATCGAATGTGCTGGCGAGTTATTCGCTGGGCGAGGCGGACCTGCTGCGGCGGTCGATGGGCAAAAAGAACATGGAGGCGATGGCCGAGCAGCGCGACCGCTTCATGGAGGGCGCGGATGCGGCAGGTCATCCCAAGGAGACAGCGGGCGAAATCTTCGACCAGATGGAGAAGTTTGCCGGATACGGATTCAACAAATCGCACTCGGCGGCCTACGCGATGCTGGCTTATCAGACCGCCTATTTGAAGACGCATTACCCCATGGAGTTCATGTCCGCGCTGCTGACCTCGGAGACCTCGAAGCCGGAGAATGTGGTGAAGTATATCGCCGAGTGCAAGGAGATGGGCATCCGCGTGGAGCCGCCGGACGTGCAGGTCTCCGGGGCGCAGTTTACTCCGCATGGCGAGGCGATCCGCTTTGGCCTTGCCGCGGTGAAAAACGTGGGCGGCAATGCGATTGAGTCGATTCTGAAGGCGCGCGCGGAGGTTGGCGGGCGATTCAAAAGCCTGTGGGAATTTTGCGAGAAGGTCGATCTGCGCGTGATGAACAAGCGGGTGCTGGAGTCGCTGATCAAGGCCGGGGCGCTGGATTCGCTGGGCAGGCGCGGGCCGCTGATGGCCGCTGTGGATAAAGCCATGGAGCGCGCGCAGAAGGCGCAACGGGACGCGGCGCAGGGACAGAGCGGACTCTTCGGGCTCTTCGATGAGGGACCCAAGTCCGACGGCGGCGACGACCTGCCCAAGACCGCCGATTGGGAAGAGGGCGAGCGGCTGTCAAACGAGAAAGATGTGCTGGGTTTCTTTGTCTCCGGGCATCCGCTGGATAAGTACGCCGAGAAGCTGCGCAATCTGGCGGGAGTAATTTCCGTGGCCGACGCGCTGGAGCGCAAGCCGCCGGAGAGGCGCTGGGGCCAGGCGGACCCGGCGGATGAGATTCGAGTGGCGGGAATGATTCTTGGGTTGCGCGTGCAGAAGAGCAAGCGGGATCAAAAGCTCTATGCACAGGCTGCGCTCGAAGATGCTACAGGCAAGATCGACCTGATCTGTTTTGCGCGGGATTACGAAAAGCTTTCGGAGCAGTTGAAGATGGAGGCGCCGGTGGTGGTGCGCGGCATGCTGATGGGCGACGAGGACGCCGCGCCGAAGATTGCCATCAACTCGATTCAGGCGCTGGAAGAGGTACAGGTGAAGCTGCCTACAGGGGTGCGGATTCGCATCAACGTAGAGCGCGTCACGGAGGAGACGCTCGCTGGCTTGAAGAGCGCGTCGGATGCTGCGCCGGGACCGGGCAAGGTGATGCTGCATCTGGACAAGAAGGGCGAGTTCTCGGTCATCCTGGAGCCGGAAGGGATGAGCGTGGCGGCGGATCGCGGATGGGTGGAGCGGGTGGAGGAGCTGGTGGGCAAAGGAACGGTGCAGGTGCTGGGATAGAGGATGAATCCACCTCGAAACACACGTCATTTCGACAGAGCCTGGAAGTCTGCCACTTTCCCGGTTGCTTTTGCATCTAAAATGACAACATGTCCCCTTTGTTACCCAAGCGCCGCACTTCCAAGGCGCCTCCGCCGGGCGAAACCGGCCACGAGGCGCTCTACCTGCGTTCTCTGTGCGACCGCCAGGTCAACATTCAGGTCAAGCTGCGCGACGGCGAAACGGTACGCGGCTGGATCGAATACTTCGACGATGGAATGTTACGCCTGACCCGCGAGGGCAAGCCCAACCTGTTCATCTACAAGCACCAGATCCGCACCATTACGGAAGTGGGCAAGCAGGCTTCGCGCCGCGCGAAGATTGCGAGTCGGGAAGCGAGTGGTTCGGATGCAAACGGGGAGGCATTATGAGCAGTGATCAGAATTGGGTCTGGGTTCCCCGGGCCACGGCCATCGCCCGCGATGCGGGCGCGCAGCTTAGAGAGTTCTTTTCTCAGGGCGTGGCTACCGAATATAAAGGCGATGTGGACCTGGTAACGGTGGCCGACCGGACGACGGAAAAGCTGATCCGCGAGCGGCTGAGCCAGGCATTCCCGGAGCACGGAATCTTCGGCGAAGAAGGCACGCGCGACCGGCTGGAGGGCGAGTTTCGTTGGTACGTGGACCCTCTGGACGGAACCACCAACTTTGCCCACGGGCTGCCGCAGTTTTGCGTCTCCCTGGGCCTGGAACAGCGCCGCAAAGACCTCGCGCCGGACGAAGACGGAACGATGGTGGCCGCGGTCATCTACGACCCTTTGCGGGACGATCTCTTCGTTGCCGAACGGGGACGGGGCGCGCAGCTGAACGGCAGGCCGATGCACGTTTCAAAAACGCCGGAGCTGGCCGAGTCGCTGGTGGCCACCGGCTTTCCCAGCCGCAAGCGCAACGAAAGCCCCAACATTCACTTCTACCATGAGTTCAGCCTGCGCTCCCACGGCGTGCGGCGGGCCGGCTCGGCCGCGCTCGATCTGGCCTACGTCGCAGCGGGCCGCCTGGATGCCTTCTGGGAGTTCAACATCAATCCCTGGGATACGGCGGCCGGCTATTTGCTGGTTGAGGAGGCAGGCGGGCAGATGACGGGCTTCTCCGGGAAGCCTTTCCGGTTGGACAGCCGGGAGATTCTAGCCTCCAACGGGCTCATCGAGCCGAGCTGGTGGTCCTCTTCGCGGATATGTTTGCCGGACGGAATCTGTCGCCGATTCCCTCGCCACGGGAATTTGCGGCGCGGCGAGCGGAGCGCGCGGCGACAGCGCGACAAGTCTGATGAAATAGGCAAAGTTGCCGAAAA
>CAWDQS010000148.1:0-11591 GCA_963804295.1 uncultured Acidobacteriaceae bacterium | reverse complement strand
ACCGAAATAACTGGCAGGTTCTGTCGGAATCTTGACGGTTACCTTATAAACAAGAACGAAATTCTGGACATTTATACCCATGCCTGCGAAGCCGAAGGTCATACTGATATTGCAATCATAGAAGGTGTTCGTGGGCTTTATGAAGGTTTTGAAAGCTTAAGTGACCTTGGAAGCACTGCTCAGATCGCAAAGATACTCAATTGTCCAGTAATCCTGGTAATCAATGCACAGAGCATTACTCGTTCGAGTGCTGCTCTCGTCAACGGATACAAAAACTTCGACCCTGATGTGGAGATTGCAGGAGTTATTCTCAACAACATTGGAAGCCGCCGTCATGCTGAAAAGGCAAAAGAAGCAATCGAGTACTACACCGGCGTTTCTGTAATAGGTATTATTCCAAGAGATCCAGAAATGCAAATTTCCATGCGCCATCTCGGGCTTATGCCAGCTCTTGAAGGCAGAAGAAAGCTGGGTGATGGAGTTTTTGAAGCCCGGCTCATCGGCATTGAGGAGATAATCAATAAGGGGATAGATATTGATTGTATCCTGAAAATTGCAAGCAGTGCAAAACCTTTGAAAATTCCAGAAAACACAATTTTTTCCCCTACATTCAATGAAAGAGAAATGTAAACCGAAAATAGGTATTGCCATGGATGAAGCTTTCAATTTCTACTATCGCGATAACATCGATCTTCTGAAACTTGCAGGCGCAGAAATTGTTTATGGATTCCACACCCGCCTGACTGGCCAACATACGGCGCAACAGCGACTCCTTGCTCATTTCCAAGCTAAAAACGGCCACAATGGCCTTGCCTTTGACGGCCACATTCTCGGCGATGTTGATCGCCAGGGCAGTTTTCCCCATGGAAGGACGAGCAGCGATAATGATGAGCTCGCCTTTTTGCAGGCCGCTGGTCATGCTGTCAAAATCGCCAAACTCCGTGGCCAGGCCGGTGATTTCGCGGCTGTTTTTATATAAATTGTCTATGGTCCCGAAGGAGTGCTGAACAATCTCGTCCAGGGACTGAAAGCCGCTGCTAAGGCCCTTTTCGCTGACCTCCATCAGGCGCGATTCGGCGGCGCCCAGAACATCCAGAGCCGCCTCGCCCTGGTTGGCAGCCTGCGCGATGGCGTTCGAGCAGATGAGCATGAGCTTGCGCAGCATGCTCTTGTCCTTGACGATGCGGATGTACTCTTCGATGACCGGGCGGCGCGGCAAACCCTCGGTGAGCGAGGCCAGATAGGCCACGCCGCCGATGGATTCGATCTCCTTCAGGCGAGAGAGCTCGTTGGCCAGGGTGATGATGTCCACGGCCTTTTGGGAATTGATCAACTCCGTCATGCGCCGGAAGATGCGCTGGTGGGAGTCGAGCGAGAAGTCTTCGGCCTCGATTTTTTCGGCGGCCTCGGCGTGGGCTGCGTTGTCCAGCAGAATGGCGCCGAGGATGGTCTTCTCGGCGTCCACATTGGCGGGCAAGCCGGAGTCGAAAGCCAGGTTTGCAAGGGTGGCCATACCTGATGAGTGTAGGCTGAGAGCTGCCTGTAAAGAAGGCTGACTGCTTGCGGAAATCTGGAAAACGGCGCTGAAAATGGCTGCCGAACGCGGTGTAAATGCCGTATCCTCTATGCAAAGCAAGGAGAAACACATGGCCAAGGAAACATTGAGCAGCGCCAAGCTGAAGAAGGTTCTGTCGGCACTGGAAGGCAACTGGAAGGCCGAGATGGAGGGCTACCACACCTACCAGGGCCTGGCCGACCGGGACACGGACCCGGTGCGCTCTCAAGTCCTGCGCCACCTGGCCGGAGCCGAGTGGGAGCACGCCGCGCTGTGGCACGGGCGCATTGTGGAACTGGGCGGAGCTGAGCCGGTCTACCACGGCAGGCCGGGCGGCGAGGCCGACTCGCTGGCCAACCGCGCCGGCGGCATCCGCATGGCCCTGCGGCGTCTGGAGATCGAGGAGAGCCGGGCCATCGCCAGCTACGGCGAGCAACTCAAAGGCCTGGGCGACCCGGAATCCATCGCCATCCTCGAACACGTCATTGAGGACGAGAAGGACCACTATAAGGAACTGGGGGCGCTGTTGCGCGGCCACTACGCGCCGCCCGCCGGCGCGCACAAGATCAACGCACAGGCGGTTCTGGATGAGATGCTGGCCAAGCGCAGCCAAGGCCGCAAGCAGCCGGGCAGCTGGATCGGCGACGCCATTTACGGCGTCAACGACGGGCTAGGAGCCATCTTCGGCATCGTCAGCGGCGTGGCCGGAGCCACGGCAGGCAATCCCGCTAACCAGCACACGTATGTGTTGCTGGCTGGCCTCTCCGGCATGATCGCCTCTGCCCTTTCCATGGGATCGGGCGCGTATCTGGCCGCCAAGAGCGAGCGCGAAATCTACGATGCCGAAATCACCCGCGAGCGCGAAGCCATCCAGATGAACGGACCTGAGGCTCGCGAACTGCTCTCACTCTACTACCAGGTGAAGGGCCTGCCCGAGGAAGACTCGCAAAATATGGTCAACCACATCGCCAACGACCCCGAACAGTTGCTCCGCGCACTGGCATCGGAGCGGCTGGGCACCAGCGAGGAGGCGCTGGCCAATCCCTGGGTCTCAGCCGGTTCGGGCGCGCTTTCCACCGCCGTCGGCGCATTCATCCCCGTTATTCCCTTCTTTTTCCTGAACGGAATGACTGCGGTGATTGCCGCCGCTGTGGTCTCGCTGGCCGCACACTTCGCCGTCGGCGCCGCCAAGTCGCTGATCACCGTCCGCAGTTGGTGGTCCTCCGGATTCGAGATGACCGCCGTCGGCGCGCTGGAAGGCGCGGTCACTTACGGCATCGGCATATTGCTAGGCAGCGTGGGAGGATTGTAGGCAGTTGTCACCGGAGTGGACGATTTCTCCAGGGGCAAACCGATAGAATGAAATCAGCTTTCGCCTCGAGGGGAACTTCGTGCTGAAGAAGAATCTTTGCCTGCTGGCTCTTGTTGTAACCCTGCTGCCGTGCGTCGCTGTCAAGGGACAGACCGCTGCCGACATTGTCGTCGAGCGTAATGTAGCGATGCAGACGCGCGACGGCGTGACGCTGCGCGCGGATATTTACCGTCCTGCCGCGGATGGCAACTATCCGGTGCTGCTCACGCGTACACCCTACAACAAGGACTTCACCGCCGTCTTTGCGCGCAAGGCAGTCGCGCGCGGCTACATGGTAGTGGCGCAGGATGTGCGCGGACGATTTGCCTCCGAGGGCGAGTGGTACCCCTTCAAGCATGAAATCGATGACGGCTACGATGCCGTCGAATGGACGGCCGCTCTGCCCCACTCCAACGGCAAGGTTGGAATGTTCAGCGGCTCCTACGTGGGCGCGACGCAGATGCTGGCCGCCATCAGCCATCCGCCGCACCTTGCCGGAATCTGCCCGGTTATAACTGCCAGTAACTACCACGAAAACTGGACTTATCAGGGCGGAGCATTCGAGCAGTGGTTCAACGAGTCATGGACCGCGTCGCTGGCGCAGGACACCTTCAATCGACAGATAGCGGAAGCAAGGAATGCTCTGGTTGGCAGCACGGTTCTGCCACTAAGCCAGTTTCCAATCTTCAACGTCAAGCTGGCTCCGGATGGCGCGGGACTAACTCACACTCTGGCGCCCTACTTTCAGGATTGGCTCGACCATCCCACTTATGACAGTTACTGGAAACAATGGTCCATCGAGGAGAACTACGACAAGATTCAAGTTCCCGCGCTGACCATTACTGCCTGGTACGACATCTTCCAGGGCGGCTCACTGCGCAACTTCACCGGCCTGCAGGCGCGTGCCGGCAATGATGCTGCCCGCAAGGGACAAAGGCTGGTGGTTGGCATCGGCGGCCACTCCGGCGGCGGCAGAACCATCGGCGCGGTGGACTTTGGCCCCGCGGCCGAAGAACTTAACCAGGACTCGGTTACGCTCGATTGGTACGATCACCTTTTTCTGGGCAAGCAGAATCAATTCGCCACTGGTAAGCCGGTGAAAATCTTCGTGATGGGCGTGAACAAGTGGCGCGATGAAGATGCATGGCCGCTGAAACGGGCCAAGCTAACGAGTTACTACCTGCGCTCGGCTGGCAAGGCTAACAGTGCCTCCGGCGACGGCGTGCTATCCAATATCACCACTGCAACAGAAGTATCAGATAAATTTATCTACGATCCTGCCAATCCAGTTCCCACCGTTGGCGGCCCGCTCTGCTGCGACGCTATCCACCTTGCTCCCGGCCCACGCGATCAGAAAGAAGTGGAGAGCCGACCTGACGTGCTTATATACTCCACAGCGCCATTGGAACAAGACCTCGAAGTTACAGGTCCTGTAACTCTTGACTTATACGCCAAGTCTTCGGCAGTGGATACAGACTTTACTGCCAAGTTAGTTGATGTGTGGCCCAATGGCTTTGCGCAGAATCTTACGGAAGGGATTCTCCGCGCAAGTTATAGCGAGTCAACTTCCGTGGCCAAGCCCATTGTTCCTGGAAAAGTCTATGAGTACAAGATCGACATGTGGTCCACAAGCAATGTCTTTCTGAAGGGACATCAAATCCGCCTGGAAGTGAGCAGCAGCAACTTTCCGCGCTTTGACCGCAATCTGAATACCGGCAACTCCGCCAGCACGAGCGCTGTTTTTGTGAAAGCGACCAACACTATCCTTCATGACCCAGCGCATCCAAGCGCGCTGATTTTGCCGGTGGTGCCGCGATAAAGCTAATAGCTAATAGCTAAAAGCTCTTTCGCCGCTTTCCGTCCCAGACGAATGCAGTCGGGGATGCCGATGCCGTCGTATGCGTTGCCGGCTAACTTCATTCCCGGTAGTGCGGCGACGCGGGCGTTGATGCGCTTCATGCGCTCCTGATGGCCGACGGCGTACTGAGCCATGGCTCTTGGCCAGCGCGCGACCTGGGCGTACTCCGGCCGGGCAGATTGCGGCAAAATCTTTTCGCCGAGAATCTCGCTTAGTTCGCGGCGCACGGTGGCCAGCAGCTCGGTGTCCGGCATGGTCATCAGGGCTTCGTTTTTCATCCCGCCGAGAAATGCGCGCAACACCGCCTTGCCCGTCGGCGTGCGCCCCAGGAACTTGCGGTGGACAAAGGTGCAGGCCAGCATGGAGCGGCCTTCTACGACCGGCACCAGAAAGCCGAATCCATCCGGCAGGCGGCCCAGTTGAGTTTCGTCGTAGATCAGATTGATGGTGATCGACGAGGAGTACGGAATGCAGCGCAACTCCTCGGCCAACTGTGGCTCAATCCGGCCCAGCAGTTCGCCGGCTGCCCAGGCAGGCGAGGCCAGAATGACCGCGTCATAAATCTCGCTCTTGTCGCCAGCAAAAACCCTCCAGCCATCCGCCGTTTTTTCCAGGCCGGTGACCGGAGTGGAGAGGCGCACCGAGGCCGGATCAAGCCGCGCGGCCAGGGCATCGACCAACTGGTTCATGCCGCCGCGCATGGAGGTAAAGATCGAGCGCATGGCCGGCACGCTGCTTTTTCCATTCGCTGGACGCGCAGTCTTCTTAGCAGCGTCTTTCATCCTGGCCCGCATCTTGCGGTGCGCGGCCAACATGCCGCGGGTAAGCGAGCCGTATTCTTCTTCCATCTCCACCAGGCGCGGCAGCACTGTGCGGGCGCTCAGTTGCGCGGAGTCGCCGCCAAAGATTCCGGAGAGAAGCGGATCGGCCAGCCGGTCAACGGTCTCGCGTCCGAAGTGGCGCTCTACCAGCGAGGCCACCGACTCGTCTTGACTTGAAGGCCGCGGCGGGAGCAGCAGTTCGAGGCCCATGCGAATCTTGGTGGGCAGGCTGAAAAGGCGAGTCAGCGCGGTGGGAATCAGCTTAGTGGGAATCAGAAACATCAGCCCGTCGGGTAGAGGAACGAGGCGGTTGCGGACGACAATGTAAGTCTTGCGGTCGGCGTCGTTGGATGGAGTCAGTTCGGCTCCCAAGCCGAGTTCGCGGCAGAGTTCGGCTGCAGCCGGCTTCTCGGTCAGAAACGAGTCCGGGCCGCGCTCCAGCACTGCGCCGTCTACCACTTCCGAACTCAGGGAACCGCCCAGCCGGTCGCGCGACTCAAAGAGCGTGTACTCGACTTGTTTGCCCGCCCGGCGCGCCTGCTCCAACTCATAGGCCGCAGCCAGTCCCGCGATTCCACCGCCGATGATTGCCGTGCGCATCGTTCTCACTACCACTATTAAAGCAGTTCAGGGCAGTGGTTGTGGTTTGCAGGTTCCAAAAGCAGATCTTGATGAATAAGGACGAAGGCTCCTAGTTCTCTTCTTCAGGATCGTAATCCGCGCATGAATCACGGCGCTTGCAGCTTGGGCAATCGGCGGGCTCGCAGATTACCTTCTGCGGGGCCATTTCATCGCCTTCATCGGTAACGGTCATGGAATGCACAATTTCGGAGTTCTCACGGTCGGAAGTGCGATCGATATTCTGCGAGGCAATCTGGACGGCGTAGTGGAGCAGTCCAGTGCGGCGCGCATCGATGCGGGAGCTGAGGAAGGCAGCCGTGATCTTGGAGATGGCTACCTGGATGGAGGCGGAATCCTTCAGCAGGGGGAGCTTGAGGTCATCAAATTTGATGTAGTTTGGTGCGGCCATGGCCTGCGTGCGGACGTGGTAATAACAGTAAGCCGATCCGCGCAGAGCCGGAGAATGGCATCGCTTACCGTTGGTTTTGATATGACGACATATCTGGTACATCAGACACCCCCACCCGTATTTTGGGCACAAAATCCTTGTTTTCTTGAGGTTACAGACTGGGTTACGCTGCAAAGTCGTCAAAACAAAGGAGTTCCATGCAAAATATTCCTGGCAAAGGAGTTACGGGACGTTTTGGTCTCAGTTGACTGCATCCGGCTGGAAAACAGGGCGAAGAGGAGGTGCCGGTACGATGGTTTGAAAGAAGACTTCTGAGGATTATTGTGCGCCGACGGAGCGTAATTATCTGCAAGCACCCGCGGTGCGGCCAAACGCTCGCTACTCGCTGGAATGTGGTTCGTGTCTCCCCGGTCCCCCAATGCGAGGGAGCGGGGCAGCCGCGCAGCGTAAACGAAATACCCGTGGCTGAAGCCGCTCGTATGATTATTAACTTCAATGGCCTGAAGTCCACTGCTCCCTCCGCCCGTGGTAAGACGGTGTGATTTAGTCATATTGCCTGGACAAGCACGGGCGAGGACGCCCGCGCTACAGCAGGCCGGGAGGCCGGCGATCCATTCCTGCAGCACGGGCCTGAAGCCTAGTTCATACGCACTCTATCAGGGGTCTAGAGACCCCTGCTCCCTCCGGATATATCTTTCCTCAGGGGCTAAAGCCCAACGATTTCTTAGGTGCATTTATGGCACGACTGAAGTCGTGCCCTGACACTTCTTGGCAATTACGAATGCGCATTTTCCGAAAGCTGTAAAGCCCGCGATGATTCTGCCTTCAATATACGTGCTGAAGCCTGTACCCTTCACGCAAATCCAATCCCATCATCGTCTCATTTCGCTTCGACTGCAAAATCAATTTCGCAGCGGTTTGCCGGTTTTCAGGGTGAAGGCGATGCGCTCCTGCGTTTTCGGTTCGCCGCAGAGGGAGAGAAACGCCTCGCGCTCGAGGTCGAGAATGTACTGCTCGCTGACCAGGGTTCCCGGCGTGATGCGGCCTCCGGAGAGAATGTAGGCGGCCCAGCGCGCGATCTTTTGGTCGTGCTCGGAGGCGTAGCCGGCCTCGCCTATGAGAAAGACGCCGGTTTGGAGCGTGGCCAGGGCTGCTGTGCCGGGCGCGGGAATCTGGGTGCGCGGCTGTGGCGGCGTGTAGCCGGAGTTGGCGAGCGTGGCGGCCTGGGCCTTGGCGTCGAGGAGCAGCCGTTCGCGATTGAGGGTGATGCGGTCGGAGGGGGCAAGCAGGCCGAGGGTGCGCGCCTCGGCGGCCGAGGTGGAGACCTTGGCCAGCGCGATGGTTTCAAAGGAGCGTCGGAGCGCCGTGGCCAGCTCCGCCGATTGGGCAAAGCGCGAAGGAGGGTCTTGCCACCCCCGCGACGAAGACCTGTCGCTGGGGACCCCGGAGGGGTTGGCGGGAGTAAGCGCCGCTGCCGCGTCGATGGCTCGCAATAACATTTCCTTGGTGCCACCGCCTGCGGGGATGAGGCCGACGCCGGCCTCGACGAGTCCGATGTATGTCTCCGCATGAGCCTGGCGGCGCGCCGCATGCAGGCAGATCTCCGCGCCGCCTCCTAAGGTGAGGCCAAAGGGCGCAACGATTACTGGACGCGGACAAAACTTGATGGCCGCCGTCATCTGCTGGAAGCCGTGAATTACCGCGGCCAATTCATCCCACTCGCCCTCCTGCGCGACCATGAGCAGTTGCATCAGGTTTGCGCCGACGGAAAAATTTTCGCGGTCGCTGGCGATGACGAAGGCGGCAAAGTCGCGCACCGCGTCGGATGCGGGATTAAGGACGGCTGAGACCAGCGCCAGCACGTCGCCGCCGATGGCGTTTTTAAGCGAGTGCAGCTCGATGCAGCCGATGCCGTCGCCCAGATCGACAAGCGAAGCGCCGGGGTTGGAGCGGACGACTCCATTGGAGCGGCGGTAATCGGCGATGCGGGCGTGGCCTGGGATGGTGGCGACTGGTTCGAGTTGGTTCCGCTCCGGCTGAAAACACTGGCAGCCATCGCCGGAGTACCAGGATGAGTAGCCGGCGGCCAGCAGCGATTCTACGCGCGGGCTTACCGGGAGTCCGAGGGCTTTCATGCGGGTGACGGTGGAGGCAACACTGGCCGCATCCCACATCTCGAATGGCCCCATCTCCCAGTTAAAGCCGGCGCGCAGGGCGCGGTCGATGGAGGGCGCGTCACCGGCCACTTCACCGATGCGGTCTGCGGCATAGTTCCACAGCGCGGCGAGAAACGGCCACAGGAAGGCGGCGGCTTTGTCCTTGACGGGATTGTTTGCGAGCAGCAGTTGCAGGCGCTCCGTCAGCGTGGCGGCGTTTTTCGCCATTTCGAGAGTGGGTAGAGCGGGCTTGGCAACAGGGCGGTACTCGTAGGTGTCGAGGTCGAGGACCATGCGAATTTCTTTTCCGTCTTCACCTTTGATTTTTTTGTAGAAGCCCTGACCGGATTTGTCGCCCAGCCAGCCGCGCTTGACCATCTCATCGAGTACGCGAGAAAAGCCGCTTGGCGTCACGCCCTGGGGGAAGTTGGCGGCAACGTGTGCGGGAATGTCTATGCCCACCATGTCGGCCAGGCGAAAGGTTCCGGTGCGCGGCCAGCCGAGCGCCTGACCGGTGAGCGCGTCTACCTCTTCGATGGTCAACCCCTGCTCCAGCATCAGAGCGGCTGCCGTGAACATGACGGTGAGGCCGATGCGGTTGGCGATGAAGTTGGGCGTGTCGTTGGCGTAGACCGCGAGCTTTCCCAGGTTGCGGTCGGCGAAGGCGGCAAAGGAGGCTACGACGGCGGTATCGGTTTCGGCGGCGGGGATGATTTCCAGCAGCCGCATATAGCGCGGCGGATTGAAAAAATGCGTTGCGAAGAAGCGGTCACGGTGCGTGTTGAGGCCGGCGGCGATCTGCTTGACCGGCAGGCCGGAGGTGTTGGAGGTGAGCAGGGCAGTTGGAGCCAGATGAGGAATGACGCGATTGAGCAAGGCGGTTTTGATGGCCAGATTTTCTGCGACTGCCTCGATGACCCAATCGCATTGGGCCAGCTTGGGCAGATCGTCCTCGAAGTTGCCTGGAGTGATGAGCGCGGCGAGTGTGGGCTCATAGAGGGCGGCTGGTTTGGCCTTGGCCAGAGCGGCGAGCGCGGCCTTCGCCAGGCGGCTTTTATCGCCATCGCCAGCCGGAACGAGGTCGAGGAGGAGCGTGGGGATTCCGGCGTTGGCCAGATGAGCGGCGATGCGGGAGCCCATGGTTCCGGCGCCCAGCACGGCGGCGCGGCGGATCAGAAAAGGCAAAGCAGCAGCGGACGGGGGAGTTGTGTTCATGGAGGCTCTCCGTGCTGGATTCTATCAGGCCGCGAACGTGTTGATCGCCTTGTCTATGGAGCCGGATCAACCAGACGGGATTTGTTTGCTATCAGGCGTCCTGGCTGCGAAGCCATTATTTTGTACGCCGATCTTTCTGATTTAAGCGCCGATCCTTCATATCTATGTGTTGATCCACCGGATGCGCAGTTACCGGATGCACAATGACAGGTTTGCGGGGAGGGATGCCGGCGTTGTTCGCCGCACTTGGATTTTTGGTGGAGTATTCCGTGCCGCTGGTCAATAGTTTATTCAGCGTCGGAGTATTCTCGCGCTGAGTTTCGACGAAGTCCACACCATCAGCAGTTAGCGTGTAAGCGGCGTTGTCTGCTCGCGCGATGTACGCTTTCTTTTGCAGATACCACATCGTGAATTCCAGATAATCGCGGGGAAACCCCATGCGTACCTCAATTTCCGCAAGCGAGACTTCCGGGTAACCAGGGTTAGTGCGGCGTCGAGTATAGAGTAACGCCAGGACCGCCAGACGCCGGTTCAACTCGCCGTCGATTTGATCCATAAAATCGACCGCAGTGAATGAGGAGTCCGGTTGAGCCTCCTCCTTCGCGCGACTCGCATCGTATTTAGCGCGGCTCACGGGATCAAACAATACGTCATAAGCTTGCTTCAATAGTTGAAATTTTCCCGGGAAGAGCGTCGCGGGGCTGCGTCTCGACGACGTCGAGCACATGATCCGCGGCCACATCGGCACGGTCGTTCGCTTGCTCGTCCGCTCGCACGGCGACGCGGCCTCGCATTCCATCGGCATCACTCGCGAACAGATCTACGTGCCCTCGGTCCACGCCAAGATGGAAGACGGCTACGAGTACGTCCGCCTCTGCGACTTCGGCAGACGTCCTACGACGAAGTCCGGCGCGCGATGCTCGACGGCAAGACGCACGCGGCCAAGGGCTACATCCTCGACCTGCGCAACAACGGCGGCGCTGCTGGAAGCGGCCGTCGAGATCTCGAGCCTCTTCATCCGCAGGGGCCGAATGTCTCGACGATCGACCGCGGCGGCAACCGCGAGACGAAGGTGGCGACGCACGAGTCGATCGGGGCGGCGCCGCTCGTCGTCTTAGTAAACAAGTATACGGCCAGCGCTTCGGAGATCACGGCCGGCGCGGTTCAAGATTACAAAGTGGGTACACTGATCGGTACGAAGACCTTCGGTAAGGGCGTCGTGCAGAGCATCTACAACCTCAGCGACGGCGGCGCTCTGAAGATCACGACCGCAAGGTACGTCACGCCGCTCGGGCGCGACATCCACCACAAGGGGATCCAACCCGACGTCCTAGTCGAGCAGCCGGCCGAAGCACCGATCATCGATACGCCTCAGGATCTCCAGCTCGCGGCCGCAAAAGCGTATTTGCGGCGGACAGCGCAGGTAACAAAAACGCTATGAGACGCCTCCTTCCCATCCTCGCAGCCGCCGCCTTGCTCGCGACGAGCATGCCCTCTCCGGCCGCCGCCTGGGCATCTCAGTCTGGAGAGCGACGAGATCGAGATCAGCTTCTCGCTCCTCACCTCGGAATTCTATAAGAAGGTCGATCCGCAGGTCGCCCTGGA